>NZ_FLRH01000004.1:747129-1093194 GCF_900089585.1 Micromonospora sediminicola
CCAGCACGACGTCGTTCTCGACGGTGAGGCCGGTAGCCGTGGCGTCGACCCTGGTCCTCGGGCCGGCCGCCGCCCCGATCGCCTTCCAGTCGGCGCCCAGGGACAGCGGCCGGGCCGTGCCGGCGGCGTCGACCACGCGCAGGTCGTTCACCCCGAGTCGGTACGCGGTCCCGGCCACGTCCCCGCCGTCGACCTCGAAACCGGCCAGCCGCAGCTCACCGGCGACGGGGAGCGGGATGCGGAACGGCACCCGTCGACCCGACTCGTCCCCGGTGCCCACCGGCAGCCGCAGGGCGAGTCCGTCCGCGCGGGTCACGAGCAGCCAGACCTGCACCCGCTGGGGGGCGACCGCGTCGCGTACCCAGGTGCGGACGGAGCCGGTGATCGACCGCGCGCCCTCGGGCAGCACGACGCCGGCAGCCGGGCCGCGCGACCGGACCATCCGGTCGAACAACGCCGGCCCCGGCTCGGTGGCCAGCCGGTCGTCCAGGCGCACCACGCCCGCGGCGCCCGCCGCGTCGAGGCTGACCACCGTGGCGGGCAGGTCCGCCCGGCCGACCCGGATCTCGTCCCGCCACCCGGGAAGGGCCGCCCGCACGCCCGGCAGCGCCGCGACCTCCGCCGGCCGACCGGGCGGAGCGACCCCGCCGCGCTCGGTCAGCCGCAGATCGGCGCCGACCACGTGGTCGGCCTGGTCGACCTGGGAACGCTCGCCGGTGGCCACCAGCGACCAGGCCAGTGTGCTGCCGCCGACCGCGAGGGCGAGCAGCAGCACCGGACCGGCGTGCGGGCGGCGGCCCGCCTGCCACATGCCCAGGATCGTCGCGGTCCACAGCCGGCGGTCGACGAACCGTTCGGCGAAGCGGGTCGCGGGTGGCAGCAGCCGCAGCGCCACCACGGCGCCGGCCAGGACGCCGAGCGTCGGCGCGGCGACCAGCAGCGGATCCATGCCCAGCCGGCCGGCCGCGCCCGAGATCGGCGAGGAGTACTGCCGCAGCTGGGTCCAGGCGAGCACCGCGAAGCCCACCAGCACCAGATCGAGGCTGGCCCGCTGCACGGCGGCGGACCGGGTGGGCCGCGACCGGGCCGCCATGTCGGCGACGTAGGTGCCGGTGCTCCGCAGCGTCGGGGCGACCATCGCGACCAGGCATCCGGCCCCGGTCAGCGCGGCCGCCAGCCAGAGCGCCGTGAGGCCGCCGTCGGCGGACGCGCCGACCCGCCGCAGGGCGGCGTCGGCGACCAACGGGCCGACCACGGCCGCCGGCAGCACGACGAGCGCCGCCTCCCGGGCCGCGAAGCCGGCCAACTGGTGTCGGGCGGCGCCACGGGCCCGGAGCAGGGCGGTCTGGTTGCGCCGGTCGGCGTGCAGGAGCGCGGCCACCAGGATCAAGGCGTACCCGCCGAGCACCACGATCAGCAGGACCGGCGTGGCCAGCGAGGACCGGCCCACCAGGTCGGCGCCGGCCGCCCGCCCGAGCAGCCGGTCCATCGCGGTAACGACCTGGGCGGAGTCGCCGAGCCCGGCCGCCGCCGGCACTCCGGTGACGGCCGCCGGTAGCGCGTCCCGGACGTCCAGCAGCCGGCCCTGTCCGGCCACCGCGGGGAGGTCGGGCCGCACCACCCACCACGCGGACACCAGGCTCGGAAAGGTCCTGCTGAAGTCCGCCGGGTCCAGCACGAACGGGCCGTACGAGGTGTCCGAGGCCGGGGCGCTGCCGGCGCCGACACCGGGCGCCAACTGCCAGTAGGCCTCCGTGGCGTCGCGGGGCCGCCAGGTGCCGACGAGCACCACCTCGCCGGCCCGGTCGGTGCTCCGGTCGAGCATCGGCACCCGGTCACCGACGGCCATGCCGAGCGCGCCGGCGACCTTCTCCGGCAGCGTGACCTGGAGCGGGCGGGCGCCGGCCACCGGCCAGGCCCCGGCGGTCAGCTCGGCGTGCGCCGCGAGGTCGTCGAGGGTGGCCAGGTTGGCGAAGACGAGATCGTCGTCCTGGGGCCTCGGCCCGAGATCGCCGGTGAGTTGCCGCCCCGAGCCGTACCGGGCCCCGTACACGTCGACCCGGGCGCCACCGAAACCGTCGGCGAAGCCGTCACGGACCTTCCGGTCGCGCTCCGCCGCCTCCGCGGCGTCGCCTCCGGCGGGGCCGGTCAGCAGCAGGCTGCGCTCCTCCAGCGGGGCGCCGTTGAGCAACGCCTGCTGGCCGGCCTCGACCGCCCTGCGGTTGTACTCGGTGAGACCGGCCACCAGGGCGATCGCGACCAGCGCCGCGGCGATCGCGGCCACCAGCAGCCCTCGCGCCGCCCTGGCCCGCCTCCATACCAGTCTCATCCGACCCCTCCCGTGGCCCCCGACGGGCCGATGACCAGGAAGAGCGGTGAAGGGCCGGAAAAGGTTCGCGCCCGTTACATGATCGTTATCCCCGCCACCTCCCGCCGTCCCAGCCCCTTCCGTCGCCTAGGGCGTGCGGCAGTGCGGGGCGGATCACGGAGCGGCGAGAAGGAGGGTGCGGACGGCGCCCAGGATCCGCTCCGGTCGACGGTAGAGGTCGGCGGCGGTGTAGACGCGCATGCGCCAGCCCTGCTCGGCCAGCCAGTTGAGACGGGCGCGGTCGTGGTGCAGGCGGTCCGGGTCGAAGTGGGAGCGACCGTCGTACTCCACGCCGACCCGCTGCCTGCGGTAGCCCAGGTCCAGACGGTAGATCCCCATGACGTCGTCGGGTACCCAGAGTTGCGGCTCCGGCGGCGGGAGCCCGCCGTCGATCAGCAGCAGCCGCAACTGGCTCTCCTGCCGGCACTCCGCGCGCGGATCGGCCAACTCGACCAGTCGGCCCGCCTGGCGCACCCCGCGCAGGCCGACATGGGACGCCACCTCCCTCCGCAGCTCGTCACGACCGCAGGCGCCCACCCGCAGGCAGAGATCCAGCGTCGGTAGCGCGTCCGCCCGGCGCGTCACCCGGGCCAGATCGACGGCGCAGCGGGCGGCCGACGCGCACGGTATCCCGGCCATCTCCACGACCTCGCCGATCGGCAGGACGCTCTGGTGCACCGCCACGCCCCGGATGGTCGGCACCGCACCGCCCGCCGGCACGATGACGTGCACCCGCTCGCTGCGCACCGCCCCGAAGCGGTGCAGCCCGGCGCCGGTGTGGAAACCCGCCACGGCGTCCGGGGGCAACCGCCGGAACAGCGCCCGCAGCCGGCTCGTCTCGTCGTCGGCGTAGCCGTAGACACCCCGCGCGAGCCGGCTCAGCCGCTCAGCCTCCACCCGGTGGCGGATCGCGCCCCGACTCAGCCCACCCGCCAGCAACTCCCCGTACCCCCACACACGGACACTGTCCCGCCCCGGCCCCGCCCCCGTCCGCCCCTGTGGACAACCCCGCCGGTCGCACTCGATCCGCTCCCGCCCCTTTGTCGACCTTGGAGTTATGGCACCTCAGAAAAGTCGTAGAAGGGGCATTAAAGGCGCCACAACTCCAAGATCGACGACCGGGGCGGGGAAGGCGGGTCACCCGTCGTACGGGTGGGCCGCCGGTCGGTCGGGTCCGGTCAGTCGGTGACGAGCGTGGCGATGTCGTCCCCGGCGCGGACCCGGTCGATCAGGTCGAGCACGGCCCGCGGCCCGCCGTGCCCGTCCACCCACCGGTGGACCCGGCAGGCGGCTCGGGCGTACACCTGCTCGTCCGCCCCGGCGGCCCGCAACCAGGCGTCCAGCGTCTCCGGCAGCGGCCCCGGCGAGGCGTCGCGGCAGCGGTCCGGCTCGGTGGGCGGCAACAGGTAGCGCCGGTCGTCGGCGACGAGGACGGCGAGACCCTCGTCGAACCACTGGGGAACGTCGCCGGCACGGGCGCCGAGCCGTACGTGGAACTCGACGTGTGACAGTTCGTGCGCGGCGATCACCGGATCGATGCCGCGGGGGGAGAGCATCAGCGCCTGGTCGAGGATGGCGACCCCCCCGCTCGCCACCGCCACCGATCCGCTCGTAGCAACCGGGGGTGAAGCAGGCGAGCACCGTCGGGTCGCTCCGGCGCCCCCGGTAGAAGTCGTCGACCCGCCGGGTCGCCGCGTCGTACACGTCGACGAGCCGCTGCCGGTCGGCGTCCGACCGGCCGGGTTCGACATAGAGGCGGTCCCGCACCGGCACCATCCCGTAGCAGCGGGGGCAGGTCGTCGCGGCGACCGAGGGGTAGGCCCGGACCAGCACCGCGCCCGCGACGAGCAGCAGGACGACCACCCCGGCCAGGGCCCACGGCCAGCGTCGCCGTCGTCGGCCCGGCGCTCGCGGTCCCACGGCTCTCATCGGCGGCCTCCCTCGTCGACGGGCGGCTCAGGGGCGCGGGCGGTCGCGGTCCTTGGAGGGCTGGACCCGTTTCGGCTCGCCGGGCATCTTGGGGTATTCCGGAGGGTAGGGCAGGTCGCCGAGGCCGTCGGCGGCGTCCCGCTCGGCCCACTCCAGCAGCGGGGTGATGTCCCACGGCGCGTCGTCGATGCCGGCGTGCGGGTCGCCCCGCTCGGCGAACCGGGCCGGCACGGTGCCCAGGTGGAAGTCGTCCGGGTCGACCTCGGGCAGTTCGTCCCACTCGACCGGGGTGGAGACGGTGGCGCGGGCGTTGGCCCGCAGCGAGTACGCGCAGGCGATGGTGCGGTCGCGGGCGGTCTGGTTGAAGTCGACGAAGACGCGCCGGCCCCGCTCCTCCTTCCACCAGGCGGTGGTGACCAGCTCGGGTCGGCGTCGTTCCAGCTCGCGGGCCAGCGCGATGGTGGCCCGGCGCACCTCCACGAACGTCCAGCGCGGCTGGATGCGCAGGTAGACGTGCACGCCCCGACCACCGGAGGTCTTCGGCCAGCCGGGCACCCCCAGCTCGTCGAGCAGCCCGCGCAGCTCCCCGGCGGCGGTCACCGCGTCGGCGAAGTCGGTGCCGGGCTGCGGGTCGAGGTCGACGCGCAGCTCGTCCGGCCGGTCGGTGTCGGCGGCGCGCACCGGCCACGGGTGGAACACGACCGTGCCCATCTGCGCCGCCCAGGCGACGTGCGCGAGGTCGGCCGGGCAGAGCTCGTCGGCCTTGCGGCCGCTGGGGAAGCTGATCTCCGCGGTGCGGATCCACGGGGGTACGCCGCGCGTCGGCACCCGCTTCTGGAAGAACATCTCCCCCTCGACGCCCTCGGGGAAGCGTTGCAGGGTGGTGGGCCGGTCCCGCAGGGCCCGGGTGATCCCGTCGCCGACCGCCAGGTAGTAGTGGAAGACGTCCGCCTTGGTGAAGCCGCGCTGCGGGAAGATCACCCGGTCGGGGCTGCTGAGCCGCACGGCCCGCCCGGCGACCTCGATCTCCTCGACGGCGCTTCTGCTGCCCGCCATCAGGCGACCCTATGCGATGGCACCGACGGCCGACGTACCGTTGACGGGTGAGTCTTTCCGACAACGAACTGCCCCGCACCGAGGACGAGTGGCGCGTCCGCCTGAGCCCGGAGGAGTTCCGGGTGCTCCGGGAGGCCGGCACCGAGGCGCCCTGGACCGGCGAGTACGTCGACACCAAGACCCCCGGCGTCTACCACTGCCGGGCCTGCGGGCTGGAGCTGTTCCGCAGCCAGGACAAGTTCGACTCGCACTGCGGCTGGCCGAGCTTCGACGACGCCATCCCGGGTGCGGTCAAGGAGATCCCCGACAACACGCTCGGCATGCGGCGCACGGAGATCCGCTGCGCCCGGTGCGACAGTCACCTGGGGCACGTCTTCGAGGGTGAGGGCTTCACCCCGAAGGACACCCGGCACTGCGTCAACTCGATCTCGGTGCGGTTGGAGCCGACCGGCGGCTGACCGCGCTCAGAGCCGCAGCAGGCCGCCGGCCTCGTCCACCTGGTCGGCGGCCTCGTCGTCGAGCCAGACGCCACCGGTGGCGAGGTAGCGGAAGCGGTACTCCCCCGGGCCGAGCCGTACGGTCACGGTCCGGGTGCCGTCGCGGCGCGGCACCAGCTCGTGCCGGCCCGGCTCCCACCCGTTGAAGCAGCCGACCACGCTGACGGTGCCGGCCGGGGCGTCCCGCGGGAGGGAGAAGGTCACCCGGGTCTGGTTGCCGAAGAGCTTGTTGCGCTTGATCACGGATCCTCCGGATTTGCAGCGGTCACCACAGTCAACGCACGACACGCCGGGAGCGACTCGCCGTCGGGCCGGACCAGGTTCGCCCGTTCCGGTTGCCCTGGTGTGTCGAGCACGCGACCCTGGGGTGACAGGTCCGTTTTCGGGGGGTTTCGCATGGCTACCTGTGAAGTTTGCGGCAACGACTACTGGATGGCGTTCGAGGTGCGCACGGTCGACGGGTCCCGGCACACGTTCGACTGCTTCGAGTGCGCGGTGCACAAGATGGCGCCGGTGTGCGAGCACTGCCAGATCAAGATCGTCGGGCACGGCGTCGAGGTCTCCGGCCGCTTCTTCTGCTGCGCCCACTGCGCGCGGGCGGTCGAGGGCGACCAGGGCGCCGAGATCCGCGACGCGGTCGGCGCCCGCCCCGCCTAGACGAACCGTAAGTGAGCAGTAAGGGTTGCCGCCGGTCGGGCCTGGTTAGCATCCGGCCATGCCCGCCACCGGATCGTCGCTGCTGCCACTGACACTGACACTGACCGCCGTGCTCGCCCTCGCCGGCTGCGCCGGGGCCGACCGCCCGGCCGCCGAGTCGGCCCCGGGCACCCCGACGTCGGCGCCCACGACACCCGCCGGGACGACCGCCGCGCCCACCGGCTCCGCCGCCGCGCCGGTCCCCGCCGTGCTGGACTTCACGGTACGCACGATCGACGGGAAGCCCTTCGCCGGCAGCGCCCTGGCCGGGAAGCCGGCCGTGCTGTGGTTCTGGGCGGCCTGGTGCGGCCGCTGCCGGGGCGTCGCCGGGGACGTGGCCGCGCTGCGCCGGGACCACGCCGACCGGGTCAACCTCATCGGGGTGGCCGGGCTGGGCAGCGGCGACGAGGCGATGCGGCGGTTCGCCGGCGACACCGGCATCGCGGAGTTCCCCAACCTGGCCGACGACGAGGGCGAGGTGTGGCGCCGGTTCGGCGTCCGCAGCCAGGAGTGGTACGTGCTGCTGGACTCCGCCGGCCGGGTGACGCACTCCGGCGCCCTGTCCCAGGCGGAGCTGCGCCGTCGCGTCGCCGGGCTGACCTGACATGCCCGACGCCCCGTACGGCCTGGCCCTGGCCGCCGGCCTGCTCGCCGCGGTGAACCCGTGCGGCTTCGCGCTGCTGCCCGCGTACCTGTCGGTGCTGGTGTCGGGCGAGGGCCCGGCGGCCGCCCGGGGGCCGCTCGCGCCGGTGGGCCGGGCGCTGGCCCTGACCGCCGCGATGACCGTCGGCTTCGTCGCGGTCTTCGGCACGTTCGGCCTGCTCGCCGGCCCGGCCGCGGACGCGGTGGCGCGTCGCCTGCCCTGGGTGTCGGTGCTGATCGGGGTGGCGCTGGTGGCGGCCGGCGTCTGGCTGGTCACGGGCCGGCAACTGCCGGCGTTCACCCCGCGCCCGGCGGCCGGTCCCGCGGTACGGGCCCGGTTCGGCCCGATGGCCCTCTTCGGCGCGGCGTACGCGGTCGCGTCGCTCGGGTGCACGATCGGCCCGTTCCTGGCCGTGGTGGTCGCCGGCTTCCGGGCCGGCAGTCCGCTCGCCGGCATGGGCCTCTTCGTGGCGTACGCCCTGGGCATGGGGTTGGCGGTCGGCGCCGCCGCGCTCGCCGTGGCGCTGGCCCGGGAGTCGCTGGTCCGGCGCACCCGCCGCGCGGCGCCGCTGCTCGGCCGGCTCGCCGGCGTGCTGCTCGTGCTCACCGGCGGCTACGTGGCCTGGTACGGCTGGTACGAGGTGCGCCTGTTCGCCGGCGGCGGCGCGGACGACCCGGTGATCGCCGTGGCCGGCCGGGTGCAGGGTTGGGTGAGCGACGGGTTGGCCCGCCTCGGACCGTGGGGGGTGGCCACCGTGGTCGCCGCCCTGGTGGCGGTGGGCGTGGTCGGCACGGTGGCCCGCCGCGTCGGCGCCGCGCGCTCCGCCGGGGTCGCCGCGCCGGCGCGGCCCGACGTCGAGTCCACCGCCGAGGTGGACGCGTCCTAACATCGCGGGATGCCGCCGTCCGTCGACTCACACGTCGCGGCGTTCACCGAACTGGACGCCCGCACCTTCCACGACCTGCTCCGGCTGCGCATCGACGTGTTCGTGGTCGAGCAGTCCTGCCCGTACCCGGAACTCGACGGCCGGGACGTCGAGCCCGGCACCCGCCACCTCTGGCTGACCCGCGACGGCGCCGTGCTGGCGTACCTGCGGATCCTGGCCGACCCCGACGGCGTGGCCCGGATCGGGCGGGTGGTGGTGGCGCCGGCCGCCCGCGGCGCGGGCCTGGCCGGCGCGCTGATGACCGAGGCGCTGGCCGAGGTGGGCGAGCGGCCGTGCGTGCTGGAGGCGCAGACGCACCTGGTGGCGTTCTACGCCGGGCACGGCTTCGCGGTCGACGGCCCCGGCTACGTGGAGGACGGCATCCCGCACACCCCGATGCGCCGGAATCCCAACTAATTGACGCCTGTCGCTTTCTGTGGCAGCGTGCGGACGGAGCCGCCACGCGGGAGAGGGCAACTCCCGACAGTCCGGGCGTCGTGCACCGACATCCCCACCCCGGAGGCTTCACATGTCCACTCCGTACCGCCGTCGCGTCCCGCTCGCGGCGGCGATCCTCGGCGTCTGCGCGGTCGTCGCGGCGCTGCTCACCACCGCGTTCTCCGGCCCGGCCTCGGCGCACGGGTCGGTGGTCGACCCGGCGTCGCGCAACTACGGCTGCTGGCAGCGCTGGGGCGGCGACTTCCAGAACCCGGCGATGGCCACCCAGGACCCGATGTGCTGGCAGGCCTGGCAGGCCGACCCGAGCGCCATGTGGAACTGGAACGGCCTGTTCCGCGAGGGCGTCGCCGGCAACCACCAGGGCGCCATCCCGGACGGCCAGCTGTGCAGCGGCGGGCGCACCTCCGCCGGCCGCTACAACGCGCTCGACACGGTCGGCGCCTGGAAGACCACGTCCATCTCCAACAACTTCCGGATCAAGCTGTTCGACCAGGCCAGCCACGGCGCCGACTACATCCGGGTGTACGTGACCAAGCAGGGCTTCAACGCGTTGACCACGCCGCTGCGCTGGAGCGACCTGGAGCAGGTCGGCCAGATCGGCAACACCCCGGCCAGCCAGTGGACGCCCGAGACCTCGGGCGTGTCCATCCAGGTGCCGGCGAACGCGCCGGGCCGCACCGGCCGGCACATCGTCTACACCATCTGGCAGGCCAGCCACCTGGACCAGTCCTACTACCTCTGCAGTGACGTGGACTTCGGCGGGGCCGGCCCGTCGCCGACCACCACGCCGACCGCATCGCCCACCGCATCGCCGACCACCTCGCCGACGGGCGGCCCGACCACGCCGCCGAGCACGCCGAACCCGGCCGGGGGCTGCACCGCGACCTACCAGATCACCGGTCAGTGGGGCGGCGGCTTCCAGGCCGAGGTGAAGGTGACCAACGGCGGCGGGTCGCCGATCCGCGGCTGGTCGGTGAGCTGGAACTACCAGAACGGGCAGCAGGTCAGCTCGGCGTGGAACGCCACGGTGACCACGAGCGGGACCCTGGTCACGGCCCGCAACGTGTCCTACAACGGTGCGCTGGCGCCGGGGGCGAGCACCTCGTTCGGCTTCACCGGCACCACGACCGGCACCAACCCGGTGCCGGGCATCCTCTCCTGCACCACGGCCGCCTGACCACCCCGCAGTAAGGAAGGGCCCCCTCTTAACACGTCGGTGTTAAGAGGGGGCCCTTCCTCTACCGGAGGCGTTAAAAGGGGGCCCTTCCTTTCACACCAGGCAGGTGACGATGTCGGCGACCGGGCGGCGCCGGCCGGTGTAGAAGGGAATCTCCTCCCGCACGTGCCGGCGGGCCCCCGAGGCCCGCAGGTCGCGCATCAGGTCCACGATCCGGTGCAGCTCGTCGGCCTCGAACGCGAGCATCCACTCGTAGTCGCCGAGCGCGAACGACGCGACCGTGTTGGCCCGCACGTCCGGGTAGCCCCGGGCCATCTTGCCGTGCTCGGCCAGCAGCTCGCGCCGCTCGGCGTCGGGCAGCAGGTACCACTCGTAGGAGCGGACGAACGGGTAGACGCACAGGTAGGCGCGGGGCTCCTCGTCGGCCAGGAACGCCGGGATGTGGCTCTTGTTGAACTCGGCGGGCCGGTGCAGCGCCATCTGCGACCAGACCGGGGTGAGCGCCCGCCCCAGCGTGGTGCGACGGAACCGCAGGTACGCGTCCTGGAGCGCGTCGCTGGACGACGAATGCCACCAGATCATCAGGTCCGCGTCGGCGCGCAGGCCGGCGACGTCGTAGGTGCCCCGGATCGTCACGTCCTTGCCGGCCAGCTCCGCGAAGAGCGACTCGACCTCGTCGACGACGTTCTCCCGCAACGAGGGCAGCGGGCTGGTGGCCCGGTACACCGACCACATGGTGTAGCGGATGGTCTCGTTGAGCTCCCGCAGCCGCGCCGCGTTGGTCTGCTCGGTCATGCTGCCGATCCTCCCAGTGCCGTGATGATCTCTTCGGCCGCCGTCTCGCCGGAGCGGACGCAGACCGGGATGCCGACGCCGTCGTAACCGGCGCCGGCCACTGCCAACGTCGGGTGGGCGCCGCGCAGCGCCGTCCGGACCGCCGCCACCCGGTCGGCGTGCCCGGGGGTGTACTGCGGCAGCGCCCCGCCCCACCGCTGCACGTGCCGGGCCACCGGGGTGGGCAGCGGCGCGCCCAGCACCGCCGACAGCTCCCGGTGCACGGTCGCGGCCAGGTCGTCGTCGGTGAGCTGGAGCGACGTCTCGTCGCCGTAGCGGCCCACCGAGGCGCGCACCAGCGCCAGCCCGTCCGGCCGGCGCAGGTGCCCCCACTTGGTGGTGAAGAACGTGGACGCCTTGATCAGCAGGCCCTCGGCGGCCGGCACCAGGAAGCCGGACAGCTCCGGCAGGTCCGGGCCGGGCAGCGCGAGGGTGACCAGGGCGACGCTGGCGTAGTCCAACGCGCCGACGGTGTCCGCCTCCGCCGGCGCCGCGCCGGCGAGCAGCCGGGCGGCCGGTCGGGCCGGCACCGCGAGCAGCACCGCGTCGGCGTCCACCTGTTCGGCGTCGCGGGTCGGCCCGACGGTGAGTTGCCAGCCGGTCGGGGTGCGGCGCAGCTCGCGTACCGCCGCGTCCCGGCGGATCGTCGCCCCGCTCGCCCGCGCCGCGGCCTCGACCAGCGTGCTCAGCCCGCCGGCGAGGGTGCCGAAGACGGGAGCGCCGGGGGCGCGTGGCGCGGCGGCCTGCGCCGCGCGTACCGCACCGACGAGCGTGTGCTCGGCGCGGGCCGCGCGGGCCAGCGCCGGCATGGTGGTGACCAGGGAGAGGTCGTCGGCCCGGCCGGCGTAGACGCCGCCGAGCATCGGGTCGACCAGCCGGTCCACCACCGCGTCGCCGAGCCGCTGGCGGACCAGCGCCCCGACCGCGACGTCCTCGTCCGGCGCCAGCAGCGGGCAGCCCGCGTCGCGGTCGGCGTCCGCCGGCCGCGCCACCGCCGCCACCTTCTCCAGATCCCCGGGTACGCCGACCAGCGTGCCGCCCGGCACCGGGCGCAGCCCGCCGTCGACCAGCAGGGCGGCCTGCCCGACGGTCGGGTGCACGATCGAGGCGTCCAGCCCGAGCCGGCGGGCCAGGGTGACCGCCGCCGACTCGCCGCCGGCCGGGTCCCGCATCAGGAACGACTCGGCCCCGAACTCGACCGGACCACCGGCCAGCTCACCGGTGCGCAGCTTGCCGCCGAGCCGACCGGACTGCTCGTACACGGTGATCTCGGTGCCGGCGGGCGCGCGGTCGCGCAACCGGACGGCGGCGGCCAACCCGGTGATCCCGCCACCGACGATCGCCACCCGCCACGGTCGCGCCACGACTCCTCCTAGCGGGCCGGTCGCGCGGACAGCTCGTGCACCAGCGCGACCACCCGGGTCAGCACGTCGGGGTCGGTCTCCGGCAGGACGCCGTGGCCGAGGTTGAACACGTGGCCGGGGGCGGCCCGGCCCTGCTCGACGATGCGCCGCACCTCGGCCTCCACCACCGGCCACGGGGCGAGCAGCACGGTCGGGTCGAGGTTGCCCTGCACCGCCTTGTCCGACCCGATCCGGCGGGTGGCCACGTCCAGCGGGGTACGCCAGTCCACGCCGACCACGTCGGCGCCGGCCTCGCCCATGGCGCCGAGCAGCTCGCCGGTGCCCACCCCGAAGTGGATCCGGGGCACGCCGGCGTCGGCGAGCCCGCCCAGCACGTACGTCGAGTGCGGCAGCACGAAGCGGCGGTAGTCGGCCTCGGACAGCGCGCCGGCCCAGGAGTCGAAGAGCTGCACCGCGGAGACGCCGGCGTCGATCTGGACCCGCAGGAACGACAGCGTCACCTCGGCCAGCCGGGCGCAGAGCGCGTGCCACAGCTCCGGGTCGCCGTACATCAGCGCCTTGGTCTTCGCGTGGGTCCGCGACGGCCCGCCCTCGACCAGGTAGCTGGCCAGCGTGAACGGCGCCCCGGCGAAGCCGATCAACGGGGTGTCGCCCAGCTCGACGACGAGTTGCCGGACCGCCTCGTCCACGTAGGACACCTCGTCGCGGCCGATCGGGGAGATCCGTTCGACGTCGGCGGCGGTCCGCACCGGCTCGGCCACCACCGGCCCGGTTCCGGGCACGATGTCCAGGTCGATCCCGGCCGCCGCCACCGGCACCACGATGTCGCTGAACAGGATCGCCGCGTCCACCCCGTGCCGGCGGACCGGCTGGAGCGTGATCTCGGTGACCAGTTCGGGCCGGCGGCACGACTCCAGCATCGGCACGCTGGCCCGGATCTCCCGGTACTCCGGCAACGACCGGCCGGCCTGGCGCATGAACCAGACCGGGGTGTGCGGGCCCGGCTCGCGCCGGCAGGCGCGCACGAAGGGCGAGTCGGCCGGCCCGCCGCGGCGGGGTTCTCCGTCTCGGGCGGCAGTGCCCGTGGTGTCGGTGGTCATCGCGGCAATCGTGCCACGCGCCCCGTCGGCGCCCACGCTCACCGTCCGCATTTGTGACGTAGAAGGAAGGGCCCCCGCTTAACGCCTGCGGTAGAGGAAGGGCCCCTTCTTAACCGTCGATCACCCGGCGCGCCGTCACGCGCGGCACGGCGGGGGCGGCATAGGCTGCCCGCATGGCCCCCCCGATCGCGCTCCCGGAAACGTTCGCTCGCGCGGTCGCGGGGCTGCGGTCGGCGACACCCCGCCCGGAGATCGTGCTGGAGGAGGTCGGCGCCCCGCAGCGCCTGGCCCCGTACGCGTTCGCGCTCTCCGCCGCGGTGCTGCGCGACGACGACGAGGTGGCCACCGGCCGGCTGATCCTGCTGCACGACCCGGCCGGGCATGAGGCCTGGCAGGGCACGCTGCGGCTGGTCACCTACGTCACCGCCGAGTTGGAGGTCGACCTGGCCAGCGACCCGCTGCTGCCGAGCGTGGGCTGGACCTGGCTGACCGACGCGCTGGACGCGCAGGGCGCCGGCCACCGGGCGATCGGCGGCACGGTCACGCAGACGCTCTCCACCCGGTTCGGCGAGCTGGCCGGGCCGCCCGCCGCCGGCGACATCGAGATCCGCGCCTCCTGGACGCCGCTGCGCGCCGACCTGGCCCCGCACCTGCTCGGCTGGTGCACCCTGCTGGCCTCCACCGCCGGCCTGCCGCCGCCCGGCGTCACGGCGCTGCCCCGCCGCGCCGGCGCCGCCTGACCCGTCGACCGCGGGGTCGACGGCGGTCCCGGAGATCCGGAACGCCGCCCACCTCGTGGTCGACCGGGTGAAGCGCTGTCAGAGGTAGTTCTCGGCCTCGTCGCAGACCTTGTCGAGGCCCTTGTTGGCCGCCTCGAAGCCGGCCTTGTCGCCGCGGGACGCCGCCGTGATCGCGGTGGTCAGCTTGTCCAGGCAGTTGGCGATGACCTTCTTCTGCCGGGCCTGCTCGTCCCGGTCGTTCTTGGTGCCGGTGAGGTCCTGCTCGGTGTCGGCGAGGCGCTCCTGCACCGTCTTCAGCTCACCCTTGAGCTTCTCGATCTCCTGCGAGTTGGCCGCGATCGTGCCGTCGCGCTGGCTGACCTGCCGCTCGGCCTTGTCCAGCTTGCCGTTGGTGGTGACGTAGAGGCCGGTCATCACGCCGCCGAGGACCAGAAGCAGGCCGGCGACGATCCCCAGGATCAGCGCCGTCCGTCCCCGGCCCCCGCCGGCCGGCGCGCCCGCCGGCGGACCGAACCCGGTCGGGGCGTACGGCGGCACGGCGCCGGGCGGCCCGGACATCGGCTGCGGCCCGTACCCGGGTCCGGAGACCGGCGGGGCCGACATCGGCGGGTAGCCCGGGCCGGAGACCGGCGGCGCGGACATCGGCTGCGGCCCGTATCCGGGGCCCGAGACCGGCGGCGCCGACATCGGCTGGCCGGGGGCCGGGACCGGGGCGGCGCCCGGCGCGTACCGGCCCGGCGCGACCTCCGGCGCGTACTGGCCCGGCACGGGCGGCTGGGGTCGGGTCGGGTCGGGCTGGGCCGGCCCGTACGACGGGGGCGTGGCCTGGCCCCCGTACGGGTTGCCGTAGACCGTGCCGCCCGGCGGCGGGGGCGGGTTGTCCCCCGCTCCGATCGGTGGCTGGGACATGTCGTTCCTCCAGATGTGCTGAGCCCCCCGTGGGGCGACCCGGACCGATCGGTCAGCAGAGCTTGAACCGGTCGCAGGCGGTCTTGATCGGCACCGCCAGACCGATGCCCTCGGCGTCGCGGGCCTTGGCCGTGGCGATGCCCACGACCTCCTTGGAGCCGTTGATCACCGGACCGCCGGAGTTGCCGGGGTTGATCGGCGCGTCGAACTGGATCACCGGACCGGAGCCGCCCTCGTCCTTGCGGAACGCGCTCACCACGCCGGTGGTGACGCTGTCCTGCAGACCGAGCGGCGCGCCGACCACGACGATCTGCTGGCCGGACTTGACCGGCGTCCGCGCCGCGACCAGACCGCTGAACTTCGCGGTGGTCCGCAGCTGCGCCAGGTCCTTCTCCTTGTCCGTGGCGACGATGGTCGCCTCGAACCGCTGGTCGGTGCGCTCCAGGAACACCTTGCGCTCGCCGGCGGTGAAGACGGCCTCCACCACGTGGAAGTTGGTGAGCAGCGTGGTGCCGCCGCCGGCCGGCGCCTTGCCGACCGCGAACGCGGTGCCGGTGAACTGCCCGGCCCGGACCCGGAACACGCTGGGCAGCACAGCGCTCGCCACCGCCTCCGGGTTGAAGGCGGCGCCGGCCTGCTTCTCCAGGCTTCCGGCGCGCTGCTCCAGCCCGTCCAGCCGGCGGGCGTCGGCCCCCTGCGCCTCGGCCGTCCGCCGGTCGGCGGCGGCGAGCCGGTCGTCGAGCCGGTGGATCTGGTACGCCTGCACGCCGGTGACCACGGCCAGCACGCCGGCCAGGACCAGCGCCACCACCGGCAGCCGGCCGCGCCGGCCGGACCGGTCCGGGTGCGCGACGGGCGGCACGCCGAACCCGCCGGGCGCCTGACCCGGGTACGCCGCGTACCCCGGCCCCGACGCCGGCTGCCCCGGATACGCCGGCCCGGAGGCGGGCTGGCCCGGATACGCCGGGCCCGAGGTCGGCTGCGCCGGATACGCCGAACCCGACCCCGACTGCCCCGGATACACCGGGCCCGACGTCGGCTGCCCCGGGTAGGAGGCGCCGGCGGTCGGGTGGGGCGAGGCCGGGGTCGGTTGGACCGGCACGACGGAGGCCGCCGCGCGGGCCGACGGGTGGGCCGGACCCATCAGGTCGGGCCGGCCGGGATACGTCCCGCCGGCGGGCCGGTGACCGGCGTCGTGTCCGGGCTGGCCCGCCGGGTCCGGGTAGGTGGCGCCGGACGCCGGCCGGTATCCGGCGGCCGCGTCCCGGGCCGGATCGGGACCGGCGGGCGCGGGATGCGGGGCCGGAGGTCCGGGGAACGGGGCCGCCGCGCCGGGCGGGGCCATCCGCGGGGGCAGCGGCCCCGGCCGGTCGGCCGTGCCGTCACCGTCCCACCCCGGCTCGCCGGTTCCGTACCCGCCTGCCATGATCGTCCGTCCTCCCCGTCGGCTCCGCCGACGACCCCCGACCGCCCGTCCGGCGGCCATGCGCCGCTCACGGCCCGATGGACCGTACCGGCGGGAACGGGGTTTGTCTCCCCCGTTGTCCGACCCTCTCACGTGCGCGCAAGGCGGCCCGTTCCGGACACCTGACGGACATCCCGCCGACACGCGCCCGACCGGCTGCGCACACCGGATCGTCCGGCCCACTAGGGTTGTCAGGTGACCGACGAACCACCCCTGCGCCGTCGGGCCGCCGAAAGCCGTACGGGAGAGGTGTCCCCACATCCGTCGTCGGCCGTGCCGGAGCCGGCGGACGCGGGGACCGAGACCGACACGGGCGCAGCCGTCCCGCTGACCGCCCCGCGTGAGGGCACGCCCGCCCCGGTGGCCACCCCGGCCGAGCTCGACGAGGTCGTGGCCCGCTTCGCGGCGGGCACCGGCCCGGTGGCCCTGGACGCCGAGCGCGCCTCCGGATACCGCTACAGCCAGCGGGCCTACCTGGTGCAGTTGCGCCGCGAGGGGGCCGGCACCGCGCTGGTCGACCCGCTGCCGCTGCCCGACCTGTCCGCGCTCGACGCGGCCATCGCCGAGGCCGAGTGGGTGTTGCACGCGGCCAGCCAGGACCTCGCCTGCCTGGCCGAGGTGGGGCTGCGCCCGCGCCGGTTGTTCGACACGGAACTGGCCGCCCGGCTGGCCGGGTTCGAGCGGGTCGGCCTGGCCGCGCTGACCGAACAGCTGCTCGGTTTCAGCCTGGAGAAGCACCACTCCGCCGCGGACTGGTCCAGCCGGCCGCTGCCGGAGTCCTGGTTGACGTACGCGGCGTTGGACGTGGAGCTGCTGGTCGACCTGCGCGACGCGCTCGACGCGGAACTGGACCGACAGGGCAAGTCCGGCTGGGCGGCGGAGGAGTTCGCCGCGCTGGTGCGGGGCGGCGCCCGCCCGGCCCGGGTCCGCGCCGAACCGTGGCGCCGCACGTCGGGCATCCACCGGGTCCGCGGCGCCCGCGCCCAGGCGCGGGTGCGGTCCCTCTGGTACGCCCGGGACCAGATCGCCGCCCGGCGGGACGCCGCCCCGGGCCGGGTGCTCCCCGACTCGGCCATCGTGGCCGCCGCCGAACTGGACCCGAAGGACGAGAAGACGCTGCTGACGCTCCCCGGCTTCGGCGGGCGGTCGGTGCGCCGGCTGGCGCGTACCTGGTTGGCGGCGTTGGACGACGCACGCCAGCTGCCGGACGACGCGTTGCCGGTGAGCCCGGCGGTCGAGGGCCCGCCCCCGCCCCACCGGTGGGCGGAGCGCGACCCGGTCGCGGCGGGCCGGTTGGCCCGCTGCCGGGAGGTGGTGGTCGGCACCGCGTCGGCGCATCGGCTGCCGGCGGAGAACCTGGTCGCGCCCGACTCGATCCGCCGGTTGGCGTGGCAGCCGCCGGAGGAGATCACCGACGCGACCGTGGCGGAGACGCTGCGGACGTTCGGCGCCCGGGAGTGGCAGCTCGGCCTGCTTCTGCCCGCGCTGACCGAGGCGCTGCGCGTCCCGTCGTCCTGACGTTCACCCCCCGTGCGGCCCGGCCGGGTGTGGGACGGGCCACACGGGGGGTGGTGACGCGCTTGGTTACTGGCGAGTAGCATCCGGGGAAATGCCAGTGCCGGTCAGGAGGCTCCAAGTGCCCCGTGAAGTTCGGGATGTCGTCTTCGTCGACGGCGTCCGTACCCCGTTCGGCAAGGCGGGTGGGATGTACACCAACACCCGCGCCGACGACCTGGTGATCCGATGCATCCGTGAGCTGATGCGCCGCAACCCGCAGCTGCCGCCGGAGAAGGTCGAGGAGGTGGCCATCGCCGCCACCACCCAGATCGGCGACCAGGGCCTGACCATCGGCCGCACCGCCGCCCTGCTGTCCGGCCTGCCCAAGACCGTGCCCGGCTTCGCCATCGACCGCATGTGTGCCGGCGCGATGACCGCCGTCACCACGGTGGCCGGCGGCATCGCCATGGGCGCCTACGACGTGGCCATCGCCGGCGGCGTCGAGCACATGGGCCGCCACCCGATGGGCGAGGGCGTCGACCCGAACCCGCGGATCGTCGCGGAGAAGCTGGTCGACCCGTCCGCCCTGGTGATGGGCTCCACCGCGGAGAACCTGCACGACCGGGTCCCGCACATCACCAAGGAGCGCACCGACGCGTTCGCGCTCGCCTCCCAGCAGAAGACCGCCAAGGCGTACGCCAACGGCAAGCTCCAGGGCGACCTGGTGCCGGTGGCCGTGCGCGACGCCGAGGGCGGCTGGGGCCTGGCCACCGTGGACGAGGCGCCCCGGGACACCTCGCTGGAGAAGCTGGCCGGCCTGAAGACCCCGTTCCGGCCGCACGGCAAGGTCACCGCGGGCAACGCGGCCGGCCTGAACGACGGCGCCACCGCCGCGCTGCTGGTCGCCGAGGAGACCGCCCGCGAGCTGGGCCTGCCGATCGGCATGCGGCTGGTGTCGTACGGCTTCGTCGGCGTGGAGCCGGAGGTGATGGGCGTCGGCCCGATCCCGTCGACCGAGAAGGCGCTGCGCATCGCCGGCCTGAGCATCGACGACATCGGCCTGTTCGAGCTGAACGAGGCGTTCGCGGTGCAGGTGCTCGCGTTCCTCGACCACTTCGGCATCGCCGACGACGACCCACGGGTCAACCCGTGGGGCGGCGCGATCGCCATCGGTCACCCGCTCGCGTCCTCCGGCGTCCGGCTGATGACCCAGCTCGCCCGCCAGTTCGCCGAGCACCCCGAGGTCCGCTACGGCCTCACCGCCATGTGCATCGGCATCGGCATGGGCGGCACCGTGATCTGGGAGAACCCGAACTGGGAGGGTGGAGACAAGTGAGCCTCGCCGCACCGAACGAGGTCGTCACCAAGGCGCTGCTGCGCGCGGTGAACGTACCGGGACTGGACCGGCCCGCCGCCCTGATCACCCTGGACAACGGGTTCGACCACACCAAGCCGAACAGCTTCGGCCCGGGCGGCCTGACCAGCCTGGACGAGGCGATCACCGCCGCGCTCGCGGCGGAGCCGTCGTTCATCGCGGTCACCGGCAAGCCGTACATCTTCTGTGTCGGCGCGGACATCACCAGCCTCCCCCAGCTGGCGGACCGCGAGCAGGCGCTGGAGGTCGGCCGGCTCGGCCACCGGGTCTTCGCCCGGCTCAAGGACAGCGCCGTGCCCACCTTCGCGTTCGTCAACGGCGCGGCGATGGGCGGTGGCCTGGAGCTGGCGCTGCACTGCCACTACCGGACGCTGTCCGCGGGCGCGGCGGCGCTGGCGCTGCCCGAGGTCTCGCTCGGCCTGGTGCCCGGCTGGGGCGGCACCCAGCTGCTGCCGAACCTGATCGGCATCCCGGCCGCCACGCAGGTGATCCTGCAGAACCCGCTGATGCAGAACAAGATGCTCAAGCCGAAGCAGGCGGCCGAGATGGGCATCGCGGACGTGCTGCTGGAGCCGGCCGACTTCCTGGAGCGGTCCCTGGAGTGGGCCGCCGGCGTGGTCCGGGGCGAGGTCACCGTCACCCGGCCCGAGGTCGACAAGGACATGTGGGCGGGCGTGCTCTACTTCGCCCGGCAGACCCTCGACCAGCGGCTGCACGGCGCGGTCCCGGCCGCGTACAAGGCGCTGGACCTGCTGGAGACCGCGAAGGACGCCGACTTCGCCACCGGCACCGCCGCCGAGGACGAGGCCCTCGCGGACCTGGTCTTCTCCGAGGAGCTGCGCAGCGGCCTGTACGCCTTCGACCTGGTGCAGCGGCGGGCCAAGCGCCCGGCCGGCGCGCCGGACAAGGGCCTGGCCCGGCCGGTCACCAAGGTGGGCATCGTCGGCGCCGGCCTGATGGCCAGCCAGCTCGCGCTGCTGTTCGCCCGGCGGCTCCAGGTGCCGGTCGTGCTGACCGACCTGGACCAGTCCCGGGTGGACAAGGGTGTCGGCTACGTGCACAGCCAGATCGAGAAGGCCGCGAGCAAGGGCCGGATGGACAAGGGCACGGCCGCCAAGCTCTACGGCCTGGTCAGCGGCTCGGTCGACAAGTCGGTGTTCGCCGACGCCGACTTCGTCATCGAGGCCGTGTTCGAGGACCTGGGCGTCAAGAAGCAGGTCTGGGCCGAGCTGGAGAAGATCGTCAAGCCGGAGGCGGTGCTCGCCACCAACACCAGCTCGCTGTCGATCACGGAGATGGCCGCCGAGCTGGAGCACCCGGAGCGGGTCGTCGGCTTCCACTTCTTCAACCCGGTCGCGGTGCTGCCGCTGCTGGAGATCGTCCGCGGCGAGCGGACCGACGACGCCACCCTCGCGACCGCGTTCGCGGTCGGCAAGCAGCTGAAGAAGTCCAGCGTGCTGGTCAAGGACGCCCCGGCGTTCGTGGTCAACCGGCTGCTGACCCGCTTCCTCGGCACCGTCTTCGCCGCCGTCGACGCCGGCACCCCGCTGGACGTGGCCAACAGCGCGCTGGACCCGTTGGGTCTGCCGATGCGTCCGCTGGCGCTGCTCCAGCTGGTCGGCCCGGCCGTGGCCTACCACGTGGGCGGCACGCTGCACGCGGCGTTCCCGGACCGGTTCGGTGTCAGCGAGAACCTCAAGCGGATCGCCGACTCGGGCCAGCCGATCGTGGTCGACGACCAGATCAACGACGAGGTGGCGAAGCTGCTGGTGGTCGGCGACCAGCCGCTCACCGCCGAGCAGGTCCGGCAGAACGCGCTCGACGCGCTGGCGCAGGAGATCCGGCTCATGCTCGACGAGGGCGTCGTCGCCGAGGCGCAGGACATCGACCTGTGCATGATCCTCGGCGCCGGCTGGCCGTTCCACCTGGGCGGCGTCACGCCGTACCTGGACCGGACCGGCACCTCCGAGCGGGTGACCGGCAAGCGGTTCCTGCCGCGCGGCGCGGCCAGCCTGCGCTGACCGACCGGGACATCGATCGCGGTGGTCGGTCCGCCCCTCGGGGCGGCTCCGGCCACCGCGATCGGCGTTGCGGGCCCGGTCACGGCTGGGTCCCGGTTTTGTCACACCGGCCTTGGGCGGACAGCGGCACGTCGGTGGTCATGGCTACCATCACGCGTCCAGAATCTTCACAGGAGCTGCCTTCATGTCCCAGCCGCCGTCCAATCCCTACCCCGGCAACTACCCCCCTTCCCCGCAGCAGCCCGGCGGCTACCAGCCGCAGCAGCAGCAGCAGCAGTACGGCGGCGGCTACCCGCCTGCTCCGCAGCAGCAGCCGCAGTACGGCGGTGACTACCCGCAGGTCCCGCAGCAGCCGCAGTACGGCGGCGACCAGCTCGGCGCCCCGGTGCCGCCGAAGAAGAAGTCCGGGGTCGGCAAGATCCTGCTGATCGTCCTCGCCGTCGTCCTGGTGCTCTGCGTCGGCGGTGGCGTCGCCTTCTGGCTCGCCGCGGGTGACGACGTCAAGGACGTCGTCACCGCCACCAAGACCCGGGTCGTCGAGCCGACGACGCTGGGCGGCCGGCCGAAGGTGAGCCAGCCCGAGCTGCAGAGCGCCGCGCTGCAGATGAAGTCCGAGTTCAGCAAGGACGTGCCGAACGCGACCAGCACGGCCGGCGCGTTCTACGGCGACCCGGCCAAGAAGGACCTGGTCATGATCGCCGGCGTCTCCGGCGTCATCGCCGACCCGAAGAAGGAGATGGCGGACGCCATCACGGCGATCACCCCCGAGCTGGGCGCCAAGGAGTTCAAGACGGTCGACGCCGGCCCGCTGGGCGGCGACGCCAAGTGCGGCGACGGCAAGACCGAGGGCATCCCGGTCGGCGTCTGCATCTGGGTCGACAAGGGCAGCCTGGGCATGGTGGTGATCTACTTCAAGTCCGCCGCCGAACTCCAGTCGGAGTTCGTCTCGCTGCGCGGCGAGATCGAGAAGCAGGACTGACACCGCTCGCACACCGGGCCCCCGCCGACGGCGGGGGCCCGGTGCCGTTTCCGGGTCAGGCCGACGCGGCCCGCTCCGCCGGGCTGCGGCAGACGCAGAACTCGTTGCCCTCCGGGTCGGCGAGCACGACCCAGCCGGTGCCGTCCGGTCGCCGGCGGTCGGCGACCACCGTGGCGCCGAGGTCGCGCAGCCGCACGACCTCCTCGTCCCGGGTGCCCTCGGCCGCGTGCAGGTCGAGGTGGAACGCGCCCTTGCCGTGGCGCTCCTCGGCCCGGACGAAGAGCAGGTCGGTGCCGTGCCCGTCGGGCGCCACGAGGACCGCCTCCGGGTCGCCGGGGTGGTCGTCGTCGTGCAGCTCGCGGTCGAGCACGCGGCCCCACCAGCTGGCCAGCGTGTACGGGTCGTCGGATTCGACGGTCATGCAGTGCATCCGTGCGCTCACGGTGCATCCTCCAATGGGGAGTGCGCCCCGCCGGAGTGCGAGGTCAGCGGGGAACGCGGGGCGCGGGACGGTTCGGAACGGACATCACCACACCCCCTTCCACACTCGGCTGACGCCATGATCCTTCCACCCTCCACCGCCCCCTGACAAGGAGGGGCCCCTTGTTAACACCCGGGTGTTAACAAGGGGCCCCTCCTCTACCGGAGGCGTTAACAGGGGGCCCTTCCTTACGGGCCGACGAAGACCGCCTTGGCCCGCCAGTCGACGCCGTCGACCGCCGGACCGCTGCGCACCGTGAACGTCGCGGTCGGCGCACCGTTCGCCCAGTCGGTGGCCGACAGGTCGCCGGTGTTGCGGTTGACCTTGTAGAGGGTGCTGCCCGAGACGAAGACCGCGCCGGCGTCGGCGAGGCCGCCCGACCCGGCCACCGTGAACCGGTCCGCGCCGACCACGCCGCTGTCCGGGGTAAACCAGCGCCAGAACAGGCCGCTCTGCCCGGCGAGCGTGTAGTAGAGCCGCCCGTCGAGGTGGAACATCCCGGTCACGTTGGGGATCTCCGCGTAGAAGCCGGTGGTCACCCCGACGTACGTCTGCCCGGCCGGGCCGGAGTCGGTCTCCACCGCGTCCCAGTAGGCGTCGTGGTACGGGTCGACCAGCGCCGGCGCGCCGAACGTGGTCCCGTCGAACGTGCGTCGCCAGAGCGCGCCGTTCAGGCCGTAGAAGAGCGTGCCGCCGACCCAGAACGCGCCCTTCACGGTGGACCAGGCGGTGCCGTCCGGGTTCGTCACCGGCGTCGCCGCACCGACGGTGGTGGCGCCGTCGTACGGCCGGGCCTGGACCTCGTCGCCGGTGCCGGCCGGCGGCGCCCCGGTCTTGACGATCTCGACGCCGTCGACCAGCGGGTTCTCCACCACGTGCCGGAACTCCAGGTCCACCGTGCCGTCGCTGACCACGGTGAACTCACGCATGGTGCCGACGTTGTGCCCGACGCTCGCGGACAGGTCCAGGTCGTCGAGGACGGTGGCGCCATCCAGCGCCACGTCGAACACGCGCTTGCCGGCGGTGCCGGTGCCGTCGTACCGGTTGGCCAGGTAGAGCCGTACCTTTACCTCGGTTCCGGCGGGCACCGGGAACTGCCAGGTCATCTCCGGTGCGCCGGCCGGGTCGTACCGCTCGTCGCTGTAGAGCGCGGCCGGGGTACCGGCCGGCACGGTCGCGTCCAGCGTGCCGACCGGCGCGAAGCCGGCGGTGGCGCTGCCACTGTTGTGGTACGGGCTCGGGTTGCCGCCGTCGTCGGCCGCCCAGTCCGGTCCACCGTCGGTGGCGGCGACCGCGGGGCCGCCGGCGTTGATTCGGTAGAGCACGTTCGTCGGCTTCGGCACGCCGGCCTGGTAGACCCGGCCCGGCAGGGTAGCCGAGGTGGTCGGGTGCGGGGCCGCGCCGCCGGCCAGCGGGAAGAACGCGATCCGCTCCCGTCGGTACTGGAAGTTGCCGATCCACGAGGTGTCCCCGCCGATCCAGAGCCCGGTCGGGGTCACCAGCATCTCGGTGGCCCCGACGCCGCGCGGGTGCCGGCCCGGGTTCCAGGACAGCGGCAGGCCGGTACGCGGGTCCAGCGCGGCGATGCTGGCCCGGCCGACCGCGCCGGCCCGGGCGTTGTCGGCGCCGGTGCTGTTGTTCAGCCAGCGGAAGTGCCCGCCGACGTAGACCGCCTGCTCGCTGACGCCGACCGACAGGAACGTGTCGCCGCCGGTGTAGTCCACCCAGGTCGGTTGCTGGTCCGGGCCGGTCGCGGCGGCCTCCCACCGCGCCGCGGCGTCACAGAGCGTGCCGGCGTACGGCGAGCCGGTGGTGACCACCACGAAGTAGCTGCTGTCCGGGGCGAACGCGATGTCCCGCATGTACGAGTCGAACGCCTGCCACTTGCAGCGCGGCGTGTAGCGGCTGGTGTTCCAGTCGGCCACGGTGGCGGCGGTGGCGCCCAGGTCCAGCTTGACGATCTGGTCGTGCAGCACCCCGTCGGCCTTCTTGAAGTTGCCGATCACCACGAGCGTCGTGCCGTCCGGGGAGACCGCCAGCTTCTCCGGGCCGACCCCGGCGTTGGACCCGCTGACCCCGTCGTAGTTGTGGTGCTCGGTCAGCGCGGTGGTGAGGTAGCTGTCGAGCGCGCCGGTGGTGGCGTTGAGCGAGGCCAGGCCGCCGCGCGGGTTGCTGTTGCCGGCCGTGGTGAAGATGCCGCCGACCAGCAGCCGGTTTCCGACCAGGGCGATGTCGTTGACCAACCCGTTGAACGCCGGGCCGGTGAAGCTGGTGACCAGCGCGCCGGTGGCCACGTCGAGCAGGGCCACCTTGCGCCGGGTGACGCCGTTGACGGTGTTGAACTTGCCGGCGACGTAGACCGTGCCGGCGGTCGGGCCGGCGACGACCGCGTACACCTCGTTGTCGACCACGGGTACGAACGCGGTGTCCACGGCGCCGGTGGCCTTGTCGAAGGCGAGCAGGTAGTTGCGGGTGATGTCGACGTCGGACCCGCGGTTCTGCACCGTGGTGAACGAGCCGGCCGCGATGATCTTCGTACCGGCGTCGTGGATCGCGTCGACGCTGCCGTCCACGATGTCCGGCGAGGCGGTGGAGGGGACGGCCTTGACCACGGCGGTGTGGTCGGGCGCGGCGTTCGCGGGGGCGGACGGGGCCAGGCCGGCGGCGGTGAGCGCGACCGCGGCGAGGGCCGCGAGGGCCCGGCGGCGCGGGGCGGAGGGGTGGGTCACTGGCAGCTCCGTGAGGTGAGCGGGGTGAGGCGTGTCGCTCCGCTCACCCTGGGCCACCGCTCAGCCGCCGTCCAGCGCCGGGCAAGCTTTCTGACCGACCACCGCGTCGCCACGGCCGAGCACCCGTCGCGGGCGGGCGGGACAGCCGGGCCGGGCCGCACGAAAAGGTGGGGACCCGTGGCCGGCCGGGCGGCGCGGGATCGGCGGTCAGGTGGCCGCGGGCGGGTCGGCCGACGGAAGGGTGACCGTCACCTCCAGGCCGCCGCCGGACTGGGCGACCGCCGTCACCGTGCCGCCGTGCGCGTCGCAGACGGCCCGCACGATGGACAGGCCGAGGCCGGAGCCACGGGCGCCGGTGCGTTCCTGGCCGCCCCGCCGGAACGGCTCGAACAGCCCGGGCACCTCGGCCGGGGCGACCTCGAAGCCGGTGTTCCCCACCACCAGCCAGGACCGCTGCCCGTCGGTGCCGGTGCGCACCCACATCCGCCCGTGCAGGTGGTTGTAGCGGACCGCGTTCTCCACCAGGTTCCCGGCCAGCCGGTCGAGCAGCCCCGGGTCGCCGACCACCGGCGCCGGCCGCAGCGAGGTCTGCACCCGCAGGCCGATCCGCTCGACCTCCCGGGCGACCGCGGAGAGCGCGTTGGCGGCGCCCACGGCGAGGTCGCTCTCCGCGCGCCGGGCCAGCCGCCGGCCGGTCTGCGCCTCGCTGCGGGCCAGCACCAGCAGCGCGTCGACCAGGCCGTTGGCCCGTTCCGACGCCTCCCGCACCACGCCGGCCATCCGCCGGTACTCGGCCAGGTCGGCGTCGTCGTCGCTGAGCGTCACGTCGATCTCGGTACGCATCACCGCGAGCGGTGTGCGCAGCTCGTGCGAGGCGTTCGCGACGAACCGCTTCTGCGCCTCGAACGCGGCGGTGATCCGGTCCAGCATCGCGTCGAACGTCTCGGCCAGCTCGGCCACCTCGTCGTCCGCGCCGGACCAGCCGATCCGCTCGTCCAGCGTGGTCTCGCCGAGCCGGCGGGCGGTGGCCGTGACCTGGTGCAGCGGGCGCAGCGCGCGCCCGGCCACCAGGTACGCCCCGGCCACCCCGACCACGCCGACGGCCAGCAGCGCCAGCAGCCCCTTGACCAGCAGCTCCCGGGAGGCGGCGTCGACCAGTTGCCGCTGCCACTGCCCGGCGTTGAGGGTGCGGCCGTCGGTGAGCACCACGGTGGTGCCGGGCAGCAGCTCGTCGGTGGGACGCAACGCGTCCCGGACCAGCAGCCAGGCCAGCAGGACCAGGATCGCCCCGGCGCCGACCAGCAGCACGCCGTTGAGCAGGGTCAGTCGCAGCCGCAGCGTGGGTCGCACCCGCCGCGTACCCATGTCAGGAGACCCCGCCGACGCGGTAGCCGGCGCCGACCACGGTGTCGATCAGCGGCGGGTCGCCGAGCTTCTTGCGCAGGGTCATCACGGTGACCCGGACGATGGTGGTGAACGGGTCGGTGTTGGCGTCCCAGACCCGTTCCAGCAGTTCCTCGCTGGACACCACCGCGCCGCGCGCCTTGAGCAGCTCGGCGAGCACGCCGAACTCCTTGTTGGTGAGTTCCAGCGGCATCCCGCCGCGGCTCACCACCCGGCGCGCCGGGTCGAGTTCCAGGTCGGCGACGGCCAGCACCGGGGGCGCGGCCGGGGTGGCGCGCCGGCCCAGCGCCTGCACCCGGGCCACCAGCTCGTCGAAGGCGAACGGCTTGGCCAGGTAGTCGTCGGCGCCGAGCTGCAACCCCTCGACCCGGTCGGCGACGGTCCCGCTGGCGGTGAGCATGAGCACCCGGGTCAGCGCGCCGGAGGCGGCCAGGTCCGCGCAGATCCGGTCGCCGTGCACGCCGGGCAGGTCGCGGTCCAGGATCACCACGTCGTAGCGGGTCACGAACGCCGCCTCGTGTCCGGCGTTCCCGTCGTAGGCGACGTCCACCGCCATCCCGCGCTTGCGCAGCCCGCGCGCGATCGCGTCGGCGAGGTTCCGCTCGTCCTCGACCACCAGTACCCGCATCCCGGCCTCCCGCCTCGTGACCTCCCACAACCTACTGGCGGGGACCAAACGGCCGGCACGCGCCGCCGTTGCAGAAAACCTTCGGGTACGCGATGCTCCCCGACAAGAATCGACCAGCGCGCCGGCCGACGGCCGGACCCGAGCCGAGCGGAGCCCCGATGACCGCCGTCCACCCCGGCCGCGACGTGGCACACCACCGGTTCCGCTTCCCGGCGGACCGGGACCGGGGCCGCGTGGACGGGCTGCGCGCCGAGCCGGGCGGGCTGACTCCCGACGGGACCGCGGAGCCGGTCACGCACACCGATCCGCACTCCGGCACCACGGTCGACTACGCCGCGGGGACGTGGACCTCCCCGGTGGTGCCGGTCGGCTTCGCCGCCGCCGAGCTGGTGCCCTCCTGGACCGCGGACACGCCCCCCGGCTGCTGGCTGCGGGTGGAGCTGCGCGGCTGGGCCGGTGACGCCGCCACCACCGGCTGGTACGAGCTGGGCCGCTGGGCGGCCGACGACAGCGCGGTGCACCGCTCGTCCGTGCCCGGCCAGGCCGACGGCCACGCCCGGGTGCTGGCCGACACGCTCCGCGTCACCGACGCGACGGTGACCGGCTGGCAGGCCCGGGTGACCCTGTTCCGGCGGCCCGACGCGCCCGCCGGCCCGGTGCTGCGCACGGTCGGCGTGGTCGCGTCCGCCGACGCCGACACCGACACCGGGGTCGACGGTGGCGCGGCGGAGGAGACCGGCGCCCGGGGTCGGGTGCTGGACGTGCCGCGGTACGCGCAGCGGCTGCACGCCGGCGGGGAGACCCGCTGGGGCGGCGGCGGGGACTCCTGGTGCAGCCCCACCTGTGTGTCGATGGTGCTCGACTTCTGGGGCGCCGGCCCCGCCCCGGAGCGCTACGCCTGGGTCGACCCGCCCGGCCCGCGCCCGGTGGTGGTGCACGCCGCCCGGCACTGTTACGACCACGCGTACGCCGGGGCGGGGAACTGGCCGTTCAACACCGCGTACGCGGCGACGCACGGGGTGGACGCGTTCGTCACCCGGCTGCGGTCGCTGGCCGAGGCGGAACGGTTCGTCGCCGCCGGCATCCCGCTGATCGTCTCGGCGGCGTTCACCGCCGGGCAGGTCCCCGGGCTGGACTACGACACCCGCGGGCACCTCGTCGTGCTGGTCGGCTTCACCGACGACGGCGACCCGGTCCTCAACGACCCGTACGCGCCGGACGACGAGCGGGTCCGCCGGACCGTGCCCCGGGCGCCGTTCGAGGCGGCCTGGCAGGGCGGCAGCGGCGGGATCGCGTACGTGGTGCGCCCGGAGTCGGTGCCGCTGCCGGCGCCGCCCGCGCAGCGCAACTGGTGATCAGCGGCCGACCGGCCAGAGCGTCAGCCCGCCGTCCGGGCGCAGGCACACCAGCACGGTGCCCGAGTCGGCGCACTCGTCCCACGAGCCGGGCAGCACCGCCCGGATCCGCGCCTCCGCGGCCGGGACGTCCAGCACGCCGACGAGCGTCCGGTCCGCGCTGAGGTGACGCAGCCCGAGCAGCCGGCCGGCCTCCCGGTCCGTGCCGGTGATCCGCCAGCGCCCGAGCCGGCCGAGCACCCGTCCGGTGGTCGGCTCCAGCACCCACCGGTCCAGCTCCAGGCCGATCCCGGGCGTGGCCGCGAGCAGGCGGCCGCCGACCGGGTACACCCCGAGCCACCGCTCGTCGGTCCACGCCGGCCGCCCGGTCGCCGGGTCGAGCGTCCGGGCGCCGCCGACCTGGTCACGCAGGCAGACCATGCCGGCGCAGTCGGTGAACCAGAGCCCGGCGCGTTCCTGCACCGGCACGGTCCAGCGGGCGTCGAGCCGGTCCAGCCCGTACGCGGTGACCGTGCCCGGACCGCCGTCGACCAGCAGCAGATCGGCCACCACCTGCGCGTACCGGTAGGAGACGCCGTCCGGCGCGGCCGGCACCCGCCCGGTGTGCGCCAGCGCGCCGGTGTCCGCGTCGTGCACGGCCACCCGCCCGTCCGGCGTCACCAGCACGAGCTGGGTCACCCCGTGGCCGTCCGTCCGGTACGCCACCCCCTGGGCCGGTATCGGCAGCGTCCACCGCACCGCCCCGGAGCCCGGGTCGACGGCCAGCACGCTGCCCGCGCCGGCCGCCCGGGGACTCTCCAGCAGCAGGCCGCCGGACGCGGTCGCGACCGGGTAGCCGGGCTGCCGCCAGCGCGACGCGCCGGTGGCCGGGTCGAGCAGCGTGGAGAGCGTGTCGCCGGCGCCGGCCGGGCTGCTCGTGACCAGGAGCCCACCGGCGGCGACGCCCAGCCCGAGCACGTGGTCGCCGGCGGGCAGGCTGAACCGCCAGAGCGGCTCCCCGCCGGGCAGCCGGTGCCCGGTGACCACCCGGCCGCCCCGGCCGACCGTCCCCGGCCCGTCGGCCACCATCAGCCGGTCGGCGAGGACCACGAACGCGGCCCCCTGCGGTGCGGGCACCCGCACCGGCGCCGGGCGCCGGGCCGGCGCGACCGCGCCGGTCACCGCGAGCAGCGCCAGGCAGCCCAGCGCCACCACCCGCGCGACCCGACCCGGA
Source organism: Micromonospora sediminicola (assembly GCF_900089585.1). Taxonomy (NCBI): domain Bacteria; kingdom Bacillati; phylum Actinomycetota; class Actinomycetes; order Micromonosporales; family Micromonosporaceae; genus Micromonospora; species Micromonospora sediminicola. The sequence continues at coordinate 776,974 of NZ_FLRH01000004.1, forward strand.
GGACGCCGGGGCGACGCGGGAAGCGGCTCGTCGCCGTCCCCGCCGTGCCGCATCTCACCCAGGTCGATGAGCGCGCTCATGGCAGCCGCCGCACCGTGAAGTCGCCGTCGCGGTCCCGGCACACCACCAGCACGCGCCCGGCCGAGCAGTCGACGCCGGACAGCACGCCCCGGACCGGGAGCCGGCCGGCGGGCAGGTCCAGCTCGGCGAGGAGCAGCCGCCCGCCGCCCAGCGGCCGGGTCAGGAACAGCCGGTCGCCGAACTCGTTCGGAGCGACCACCGCCCAACCGGGAAGGTCAGCGACCAGCCGCCCGTCGTCGGCGTCCAGCATCGCCAGGCGGTCCCCGCCACCGCCACCGCCGTCGCCGTCGCCGGCCCCGACGAGCAGCCGCCCGCCGTCCACCCGGATCACGCCGAACCACCGGTCGGTGGCCCACCGGACCGCGCCGGTGGCCGGGTCGAGCCCCCACATGCCGCCGGTCTGCCGGCTGGCGCAGAGCACGTCGCCGCAGGTGTCCACGTAGTCCAGCAGCGGCAGGTCGGCGGTCCACCGCGAGCGCAGCGTCTCCCGCTGGTAGGCCGCGACGCCGTCCTCCCGGATCTCCAGCACCAGGTCGCCGGCGGTCAGCACCCGCCGCTGGGTGGGCAGCTCCCCCGGATGCAGGTCACGGGCGGCCAGCCGCTCACCGGTGACCGCGTCCAGCACCACGGTCTCGCCGCTCTCCGGCACCACCAGCAGCCCCTCGACCCCCGCCGGCCCGAGGACGAAACGCAGATCCGGCGTCGCGGGGGCGGTCCACAACGTGCGGCCGTCGGCGACCGCCACCCTGCGTACCTCCTGCGGGCCCGACGCGGTCGTCGGTTGGAGCAGGAGCGCGTCACCGGCCGGGTAGCCGAGCGCGGGCTGCCGCCAGCTGAGCCGGCCGGTGGCCGCCTCCAGGGCCACCGTCTGCCACGCCTGGTCGGGCCCGTTCGGCCCGGCGGCCAGCACCCGGTCGCCCATCTCCCACACCGAGACCACCTCGCCCGGGGTCGGCAGCCGGCTGCGCCAGCGTTCCCGCCCGTCCCGGTAGGCGACCACCTCCCGGAGCGCGCCGGGCCGCCAGTCCAACGGCCGGACCACGTACACCCGGTCACCGGCGACGAACGCGGACGCCCCGGTGCCACCCGGCACCGTCCACTGCGCGGGACGCGCCGGTGGCGTCGCGGACGCGAGCGTGACCAGCGCCACCAGCAGCACCACCAGCACGCGGAACGGCCGGCCGACCGCACGCGGCGCCCGGCCCGGCACGTCGGACACCGCGCCGTCCCGCAGCTCACCCAGGTCGATGACGGTCACGAGCACCCCTCTCCGCGCCGCCGGACCGTCGCCCGGTCGTGACCGGACCGCGCCCGGACCGCCTGTACGATGGCCCGTCGTGGCCGTGCCGGTGGTGGACCCCTCGCTGAACTCCTCGTCCGTCGAGGTCGACACCGGCGTGTCCGACCCGCCGCGTCGGCCGCGTCGCCGACCGGCCCGTGCCGACGTGCTGGCCATCGGAGCCTATGCGCTGCTCGGTGTTCTCGTCTGCCTCAACTACTGGGGCGACGTGCAGCACCGGGTCTCCTCGCACCTGCCGACCGACCACAGCTGGTTCGAGTGGCTTTTCGCGCACGGCGCCTACTCGGTGCGACACCTGGAGAACCCGCTGTTCACCGCCCGGCAGAACGCGCCGGACGGGGTGAACATGATGGCGAATACCTCGCTGCTCGGGGTGACGCTGCCGCTGGCGCCGCTGACCATGCTGCTCGGCCCGCAGGTGATGTACGCGCTCTACCTCGGCGCGGCGCTGTCGGCGACCGCCGCCACGTCGTACTGGGTGCTGTCGCGGCACCTGGTCCGCTCCCGCGGCGCGGCCTTCGTCGGCGGGGCGTTCCTCGGCTTCGCCCCGGGCATCGTGCACCACGCCAACGGGCAGCCCAACTTCGTGTCGAACTTCCTGCTCCCGCTGATCGTCTCCCGCGTGCTGCGCCTCGGCGAGCCGGGCCGCTGGCGGCGCAACGGCGTGGCGCTCGGGCTGCTGGTGGCGTACCAGATCTTCATCAACGAGGAGATGCTGCTGCTCACCGCGCTGGCCTGCCTGGTCGTCGTGGTGGCGTACGCGGTGCAACGCCCGCGCGCCACGCGGGAGCGGGCGGGCGCGTTCCTGGCCGCGATCGGGGTCGGTGGCGGGGTGGCGCTGCTGCTCACCGCGTACCCGATCTGGTTCCAGTTCAACGGCCCGCAGTCCTACCGCGGCCTGCAGGGCGGGGTCTTCCACAACTGGGGCGAGGACCTGATGGCCTTCGTCACCTTCGCCCGGGACACCGTGGCCGGCGACGAGGCGGTGGAGAAGACCATCGGGCTGACCGAGCAGAACACCTGGTTCGGCTGGCCGCTGGTGCTGGTCGGGCTGGTCGCGCTGGTCCTGCTGGCGCGCCGGTCGGTGCCGGCCCGGATCCTGGCCGTGCTGGTGGTCGTGTTCACGGTCGCCTCGATCGGGCCGAAGGTGCGCTTCGACGGGGTGGAGACCGGGGTCGACGGCCCGTGGGCGTACGTGCCGGACGACCTGCCACTGGTCGAGATGATGATGCCGACCCGGCTGAGCCTGGTGGTGGTCGGCGCGGTCGGCGTGCTGCTGGCGCTGGCCTGGGACGCCCTGGCCCGCGACGGCCGGGCCCCGGTGCCCGCCCCGCGCGCCGGCGACGGCGCCTCCGCGCCGGGCGCCGGGCCCCGTCGGCGGCGCGGGCTGCGCCTGGTCGGGTACGCCGCGATCGCGGCCGCCCTGCTGCCGCTGTTCCCGCGCCCGCTGCCGGCGCAGCAGATCGACCCGCCGCCGCACTTCGTCACCTCGGGCGGCTGGCGCCCCTACGTGCCGGACGGCCGGACGCTGGTGCCGGTGCCGATCCCGAGCAACGTGCACGGGCTGCCGACGCTGCGCTGGAGCGCGCTGACCGGGCAGGAGTTCCCGATCCCGGGTGGCTACTTCATCGGCCCGAACGAGCGGGGTGAGGGCGTCTTCGGCGCCCCGAACCGCCCCACCAGCACGTTGATCTACTCCACCATGGACGCCGACCGGGTCCCGGAGATCACCGAGGAGAACCGCCGGCAGGCCGTCGAGGACCTGCGCTTCTGGCGGGCGTCGGTGGTGGTGCTCGGGGCGAACCCGCGCGAGGCGGTACTGCGCGACCTGATGACGGCGCTGCTCGGCCCCGCCCAGCGGGTCGACGACGTCTGGCTCTGGGACGTGCGCGACCGCGTGTAAGGAAGGGCCCCTTCTTAACGTATTCGGTAGAGGAGGGGCCCCCTTTTAACACGGGGCGTTAAAAGGGGGCCCCTCCTTGCACGGCACCGGGTGCGTCAGCCGAGCAGGGGGCGGACGTCCCACAGGTGCCCGCCGGGCACGTCCCGGCCCGGGCCGACCAGGGCGTCCACGGTGGCGCGTACCGGGTCGGCCGGCGACGAGTCGGCCTGCACCAGCGCCGCCGCCCGCCAGTGTCGCAGGTCCTCGACCGCCTGCCGGCGCTCCACGTCGCCGACCGGCGGCACCTGGCCGGTCTCGGCGGCCCGGCGCAGCAGCAGCGAGGTGGGCCGGTCCGGCGCGCCCCAGCGGGCGGTCGGGTCGGTCGCCGAGTGCGGGCCGATGAAGTAGCCGCCGGGCGCGTCGAACGCCAGCCCGGTGCGCGCCGACCAGAACATGGCCGGGCTGACCGCCGCCCCGGTCACCGGCGGCACCGGCACCAGCGTCCGGCCCGGCGGGACGTACGCCTGCCAGCCGCCGCCGGACACCACGGCCGGCACCGGCGTCACCGGCACCGTGCGGATCGGCGTCGGGGTGAGCGGCAGCAGCGCGGCGGCGACCGCGCCGGCCCACGGCGCCCAGGCGCGCGTGCCGGAGCGCCGGACCCGGTCCAGGGCCAACGCCAGCAGCACCCCGCACACCGGTACGCACACCAGGGCGAACCGCGCCGGCACGACCAGGTCGAGCAGCGGCACCCCGGCGAGCAGGCGGTAGGGGCCGGGCACCCCGGTGTCGTGCCGGTTCAGCACCACGCTCGCGCCGAGCGACAGCAGCGCGAACAGCAGCCCGCACGCGGCGAGCGCGCGCACCAGCGGCCGGCGCCACAGCCGCACCACCACGAGCAGCGCCAGCAGCGGCAGGAACGGCCCGAAGAACGAGTTCTGCTCGGTCGGGTTCGGCGACAGCAGCCCGGCGCGGTGGGCGTCCCCGGCGACGGTCTGCCGCGCGGTGGCGGTGAACGAGGCCAGGTCCAGCCGGTACCCCAGGGTGTGGAACGGCATCCCGCTGTAGTGGCCCGGCCCGAAGAACTGGAACCACAACGGGTACGCCAGCAGCACGCCGGCGACCAGCGCGCCGATACCCAGCCGACGGGCCACCACCGGGACCAGCCGGCGGGCGGCGGCCCGGTCGGCCAGCGCGTACGCCCCGGCCAGCACCCCGGCCGCGAGGGCCAGGAAGACCAGCACCTCCTCGCCGAGGAAGACCTGGTAGGCGACCGCCAGCCCGAGCAGCACGCCGTCGCGGCGGACCCGGTCGGTGGCCGGCCGGAACACCAGCGCCAGGATCACCGGCACCAGGAACTGGGCGGCCATGTGCAGGTGCGCGCCGGCCTGGGCCACCATGCCGGGGGCGAAGCCGCAGACCAGGCCGCCCACCGCGGCGGCGGACCGGGAGCGGACCAGCCGGCGGGCGAGCAGCGCGTACCAGGCGGTGGCCGTGCCGGCGAGGCTGAGCGTCACCGCGACGAGGAACGCCACCTGCGAGCCGAACGCCACGGTGACCGGGGTGAGCGGCACGCCCAGCCCCAGCACCGAGGTGTTCGCCATCAGGTTCACGCCGTCCGGGGCGTTCAGCGCGGCGCTCCAAAGCGGGTTCTCCCCGCCGGTCACCGCGCGGGCCGCCCGGGCCAGCATCCACTCGAACAGCATCTGGTCGCCGGCCTGGTGGAACAGCCGTTCCGGCCGGCGCCACTGGTCGGTGGTGAGCAGCACGGCCAGACCGAGGTAGCCGGCCACCACGAGCGCGTCGACCGGGCGGGGCCGCCACCGGCGCCGGGGCGCGCGGCCGGGGCGGTCCGCCCCGGTCAGACGGAGCGGCTGGTCAGTGTCCGGACGTCCCACAACCACACGTCCAGCTCCTGCCGGCCGGGGCCGACCAGCTGCTCCACGGTCCGGCGCAGCGGCTCGGCGTTCTGCTCGTTGAGCGGCAGCACCACCACCGCCGCGTTCCAGTGCCGCAGCTCGTCGAGGAAGCGGCGGCGCTGCCGGTCGTCGAGCTTCGGCGTACGCCCGGTGGACGCCACCTCCTCCAGCATCTCCCCGATGCCGCTGGGCCGGCCGCCGAAGCGGCCCGGGTCGCCGGTGACGCCGTTGCGCGGGGCGAGGAAGTAGCCGCCGGGGATCTTGAAGTCGAGGTCGGTGCTGGCGGCCCAGCGCATCGGGTCGGTGTTGCCCATCGCCGGCACCGGCACGGAGACCAGTGTCTGGTCCGGCCCGACGTACTGCCGCCACCGGTCGGCGGTGATGAACTCCGGCACCGGCGGCCGGGTGGTGACCCGCAGCGGCATCGGCGCGATCGGCAGCAGCGCGAAGACCAGGCCGGCGGCGGTCAGCGTGCGGGCGGTACGCCGGTCCACGCCCCGCAGCACCCAGGCGCTGCGCACCGCGTACGCGAGCAGCACCGCGACCGTCACGCCGGTGATCATGCCGAACCGGGTCGGCACCACGGCGTCCAGCAGCGGCAGCCGCACCAGCAGCTCCCACGGCCCGGTGACCAGCTCCCGGTCCCACCAGGAGATCCGCTCGCCGAGCGAGAGCACGGCGAAGAACAGCCCGGTCGCGGCCAGCGCCCGGACCACCACGTCCCGGCGCAGCCAGACCACGATGCCCACGGCGAGCAGCGACAGGCTCCAGCCGAAGAAGGCGTTCTCCTCCGAGTAGTTCGGGGCGAGGTTGACGTTGGCCCGCTCGTTGCCGCCGAAGGTGGGCGAGCCGGGGGCGAAGAACGCGGCGATGTCGTTGCCGTAGTCACGCACCGTGTCGCTGAGCCCGTGGTACGCCATCGGCCCGGCGAACTGCACCCAGAGCGGGTACGCCAGCAGCGCGCCGGCGAGCAGCGCGCAGACCGCGAGCCCGGCGCCGAGCGGTCGCCAGGCGGCGGCCCACCGCGCACGCTGCTGCGCCAGCACGGCGAGCAGGAACACGCCCAGCGCCATGGCGGTGAAGAGCAGGATCTCCTCGTTGATGAACGCCTGCGCGGTGACCAGGAGCGCGAGCAGCGCGCCGTCGCGGACCGGGCGGGTCGACCGGGTCAGCACCAGCACCCGCCAGACGATGAACGGCAGCAGGAACTGGCTGATGATGTTCGGGTGCCAGTTGGCGTGCGACAGCATGGCCGGTGAGAACCCGCAGAACCAGGCGCCGACGGCGGCGGCCGGCCGGTGGCGCACCAGGTGCCGGGAGAGCACCCGGTACCAGGCGGCGGCGGTGCCGGCCAGGCCGAGCGTGACCAGCGTGACGAAGGAGACCGCCGGTCCGAACAGGAGGGTCACCGGCACCATCGGGATGCCGAGCGCCAGGATGGCGGTGTTCGCCATCAGGTTGACCCCGTCGGGGTAGTTGAACTGCTCGGTGAAGAACGGGAACTCGCCGTGCAGCACCACCCGCACCGAGTGGGCGAGGAAGAACTGCACCTGCGCCGGGTCGCTGCTGTAGAGCGCGGCCACCCGGCCGGCGGGGTCGGCCCAGATGCCGCTGGTCACCCAGATCGCGGCGAGCAGGAAACCGCCGTACACGACGAGGTCGATCCGGCGGCGCGTCCAGCGCCACCGCCACCGGCGACGCGCGGCGGGCGCGGCCTCGTCCGCCGGGTCGGCGGGGGGCGGCACATCGGCGGGGGCCGGCGGGGCCGGCCGGGTGACCGGAGGCCGGTCGAGGGTGACGGAGCGGGGTCCCGTCGGGGCGTCGGCGGCCGGCGTCGAGGCGCCGCGGGTCTCGGCAGGCGTCACAGTCGGCGGAGTCTACCGGAGCCGGATATTGGCGCACGAATCGCGCGTCACGTTCCGCGACGAACGGGTGAGCCGGGCTCGGCCGGGCGACCGGTCGTCTCGTACCATGTGGGCTTCCGACCGACGACCGGCGAGGGGATCAGGGTGGTTTCAGCCCGCCGAGGCGCTACGACGGGCACCGCGCTGGCCGCGCTGCTGCTGGTCACGGTCGGTTGCGGACCGGTCGCCGACCGGCAGCCGAAGGACCTGCGGGTCGGCTACGACAGCCTGGACGGCACCCTGGCGGTCTGGCCGCCGCGCGGCAGCCTGGCCCGCGACGCCGCCGCCACCGCCGGGATCACCGAGGCGGTACGGGACTGGCGGTCCCCGGTGGACGACCGGGTGCACGTGCCCTCCTCCGGCATTCTCTTCTCCGGCCAGGTCGCCGGTTCCGCGCTGGCGCTGGTCGCCGCGGACGTGCCCGGCGAGGCCGCCTCCTGGCTGCTGCAACTCGACCGGGACGGGCAGCGCTGGCGGGTGGCGCACGCCACCGAGTACACCGACCCCGGCTACCTGGTCTACTCCGACGTGCTGCCGGTGCGCCAGCCCGAGGGCCGCCGCTACCTCACCTCCGCCCGGGTGGAACGCCTGCTCGGCCCCGACGGCCGGGTACTGGGCGGCGCCGACGGCGTGACCGACCCGGTCGCCGTGCCGGCCTGCCGGGCCGTCGAGCTGACCGCGACGCTGCGGCCCACCCCGTCGCTGCCGCGCGGCCGGGCCGCGGACCGCGTCCTCGACCTGGGTACGGCCACCGAGGCGCCCCGCTACCCGCTGGTGCGCGACGAGACCGGCGCCGGCAAGCGGGCCCTGACCGGGCTGGACACCTGCGCGCTGGCCGGTGAGCGGGGCCCGTTCGGCAGCCTCCCCCGCCGCCTCGGCGACCGCGAGGCGCCCCGTTCGGCGCCCGAGTCCTGGCCGATGGCGAAGATCGCGACCCGGTCGCTGGGCGAGGTGGCCCTGGGCGGTGGGGAGCCGGGCGACCTGGAGCAGCTCAGCTGGGAGACGGCCACCGGCACCATGACCGCGGTGGTCTACCGCCCGGCCGGCGGCGGCACCCCGGTGGTCTCCCCCGCCGACCGGTCCACCACGCTGCAGGCCTACCACCTGCCGGTGCCCGGGCAGCCGCTCGCGGTGCTGACCTGGCGTACCCGGGACGCGTCGTTCGCCGCCCCGCCCGGCACCACCCGCCTGGTCGACCGGCCCGGCCTGGTGGTGGTCGAACAGACCGACGCCAAGCAGACGTTCAGCCTGGCCGGCACCGAGAAGACCTGGTACCGCTCCCTGTCCGCCCCCCGCTGACGGCGAGCACCCGCGCGCCGCGTCGGAGGAGACGCCATGGTCGAGATGATCCGTCGGCTCTACGCCCGTCGCCTGCGGGCCGGACTCGTCGACGCGACGCTGCCCCGGCACGTCGCGATGGTGATGGACGGCAACCGTCGCTGGGCGCGGCAGATGGGGTTCGACGATCCCTCGGTGGGCCACCGGTACGGCGCCGCGCACCTGCACGAGGTGGCCGGCTGGTGCGCCGAGCTGGGCATCCGGCAGATCACCCTGTTCGTCGCCTCGGTCGACAACGTGCGTAAGCGCGGCTCCGCCGAGGTGGCGCACCTGATGCGGCTGGTCGAGGAGGTCATCGCCGAGCCGCTGCGGCGACCGGACAGCCCGTGGCGGCTGCACGTGGCCGGCCGGACCGACGTCCTGCCCGACTCGACCCGGCACGCGTTGAAGCTGGCCGAGGAGGACACCCAGGACCGGGCCGGCGGCTTCGACCTCACCGTCGCGATCGGCTACGACGGTCGCACCGAGATCGCCGACGCGGTCCGGCGCCTGCTGCACCATGAGGCGGAGGCCGGGGCCACCCTCACCGAGGCGGCGGCCCGCCTCACCGCCGAGGCGATCGGCGCGCACCTCTACACCGGGGACCGACCGGCCCCCGACCTCGTCATCCGGACCAGCGGGGAACGGCGGATGTCCGGCTTCCTGCTCTGGCAGGCCGTCCACTCGGAGCTGTACTTCTGCGACGTGTACTGGCCCGGCTTCCGCGAGGTCGACTTCCTCCGGGCCCTGCGCACCTACGCCACCCGCACCGCCCGCCCCCACTAGCCACCGTTCCCGCCTCCCCTCGCCCCCACCCCTCCCCACCGTCGATCTTGCAGTTTCGGCCCACGCAATCAGGGCATAAAGGGCGAATTCTGGGCCACAATCGCAAGATCGCCGGGGCGGCGGGGCAGTGCGAGCGGCGCGAGGGCGAGCCGGGCCGGGCGGAAATCAGGGGTGGTGGAGGCGCATGCCCAGGTAGGGGGCGGCGGCGGGGCCGGGGCGGGTGGTGCCGTCGGGGCGCCAGCCGTGCCGGGTGTAGAAGGCGCGGGCCCGGGTGTTGCGCTCCCACACCTCCAGCACCCCCACCGCCAGCCCTTCGGCCTCCAGGTGGCGCAGGAAGAGCCCGTGCAACGTGCTGCCGACGCCACGGCCCCAGCACTCCGGGTCCACGTGGATCTGGTAGAGCTGCGCGGCATTCACCTCGGACGAGTGCGGCGGGCCCATGGCCAGCAGGCCGACCACCCGCCCCTCGATGACGGCCACGCGCACGTGCTTGTGCGGCGCGGCGATCGCCGCCGTCCAGCCGTCCCGTTGTTCCCGGGCGAGTTCCGGGTCGACGATCTCGCCGAGGGGCAGCCCACCAGCGCCGTAGTAGGTGATCCGGGCCCGGGTGTGCAGGTCGACGATGTCATCGAGGTCGGCCGGCGTGGCGGCACGCACGTCCATCGCGCAGCCTCCCATGATCCACTCCACGTCGCCGACGTGGTGGCGTCCCGGCTACCTCGACGCCGCCACTACGGCGAACTGGCGGCACGCCGCGGCCGGGACACCTACGGAACAGCGCTCGGGCGGCCCCGCGGGAAAGCGGGACCGCCCGAGCACCGTATCCGGATCAGTTCTGCGCCGTGGCCCCGTCGGTGGCCGGGTCGACCGGCGCGGCGTCCAGGCCGGAGATCCAGCCGGTGACGTCACGCGCCACGTCCTGCGCGGTCAGCCGCAGGTCGGCCAGGATCTGCGCGCGGGTGCCGTGCGGGTGCCAGTCGGCCGGTACGCCCAGGTCCTTGACCGGCACCCGGACGTCGGCGTCGCGCATCGCCTGGGCCAGCGCGGAGCCGACGCCACCGACCCGGACGCCGTCCTCGACGGTGACCACGAGGCGGTGCCCGGCGGCCAGCTCGACCAGCTCGGCCGGGACCGGGCGGACCCAGCGCGGGTCGACCACGGTGACGCCGTAGCCCTGCTCGGCGACCCGGGTGGCGACCTCCATGCCCAGGGCGCCGAAGGAGCCGACCGCGACCAGCAGCACGTCGGTACGCGCCGATTCGGCCAGCACGTCCACCGGGCCGACCCGGCGCACGGCCGGCAGGTCAGCGGCGACGGTGCCGGTCGGGAAGCGCAGGATGGTCGGGCCGTCGTCCACGGCGATCGCCTCGCGCAGCTCCTCGCGCAGCGTCGCCGAGTCGCGGGGCGCGGCGATCCGCAGACCGGGCACCACGCCGAAGACCGACATGTCCCAGACGCCGTAGTGGCTCGGCCCGTCGGGGCCGGTGATGCCGGCCCGGTCCAGCACGAACGTGACCGGCAGCTTGTGCATGGCCACGTCCAGCAGGACCTGGTCGAACGCCCGGTTGAGGAAGGTGGCGTAGACCGCGACCACCGGGTGCAGGCCGCCCATGGCCAGGCCGGCGGCGGAGGTGGCCGCGTGCTGCTCGGCGATGCCCACGTCGTAGACCCGCTCCGGGTACTTGCGGGCCAGCGTGGCGATGCCGGTGGGCTCGGCCATGGCGGCGGTGATGCCGACCACGTCCGGACGCTCGTCGGCGATGCTCACCAGCTCGTTGGCGAAGACGTGGGTCCACTTCACCGACGGCGCGGCGACCAGCTGGCCGGTCTCGACGTCGAAGGCGCCGCCGGGGCCGTGCAGGCAGTCCGCCTCGTCGTCCTCGGCCGGACGGTAGCCGTAGCCCTTGCGGGTGACCGCGTGCACGATCACCGGGCCGCCGAAGTTCTTCGCCGCGCGCAGCGCCGCCTCGACCGCCGGCACGTCGTGGCCGTCGACCGGGCCGACGTACTTGATGCCCAGGTCCTCGAACATCGCCTGCGGGGCGACCGCGTCCTTGATGCCCTTCTTGACCGCGTGCAGCACCTCGAACATCGGCTTGCCGACGAACGGGGTGTTGCCCAGCGCGTCCTTGACCGTGTCGAGCACCTTCTCGTAGCCGGGGTTGAGCCGCAGCGACGACAGGTGGTCGGCGAGGCCGCCGATGGTCGGCGAGTAGGACCGGCCGTTGTCGTTGACCACGATGACCAGCGGGTTGCCGGCGGTGGCGATGTTGTTCAGCGCCTCCCAGCACATGCCGCCGGTGAGCGCGCCGTCGCCGACCACGGCCACCACGGCCCGCTTCTCGCCGCGCAGCGCGTACGCCTTGGCCAGGCCGTCGGCGTAGGACAGGGCGGTGGAGGCGTGCGAGTTCTCGATCAGGTCGTGCTCGCTCTCCGCCTGGCTGGGGTAGCCGGAGAGGCCACCGCGCTGGCGGAGCTTGTCGAAGCCCTCCTGCCGGCCGGTGAGGATCTTGTGTACGTACGCCTGGTGGCCGGTGTCGAAGAGGAGCCGGTCGCGGGGGGAGTCGAAGACCCGGTGCATCGCCAGGGTCAGCTCGACCACACCGAGGTTGGGACCGATGTGCCCGCCGGTGCGGGAGACCTTCGCGATCAGGAAGTCACGGATCTCGGCGGCGAGGATGTCCAGCTGCTCGGCGGTCATCCGCTTCACGTCCTGCGGGCCGCGGACGGTGCCCAGCAGCCGACCGTGGTTGGCCGTGCCCTCTTCAACACTCATGACCGGAGAGTCTATCGGCCGCGCCACAGTCCGCAGCCGAGCCGTGGATCAGGCGGCGACCACCAGCCGGCGCGGCGGCGTCGCCCGGGCCGCCCCGAACGGCGGGCCGGCGGGGGTCCAGGAGCCGAGCACGGCGGCCCGGGAGGCGCCGGTGACCGACGGGACCGCGCCGGGCAGCCCGTGCCAGCTCAGCCACCCCAGCAGCGCGAACGCGTACGCCTCCTTGGCCTGGGCCGGCACGCCCAGCTCGTCGGTGGTGCGCAGCCGCCACCGCCCGGCGCCAAGCGCGGCCAGCCGGGCCCGGAGTGTGGGATTGCGCACTCCCCCGCCGGCGGCGACCACCTCGGTCACCCCGTGCCGGTCGCAGGCGTCGGCGACCGTGCGGGCGGTCAGCTCGGTGAGCGTGGCCAGCACGTCGTCGGCGGCCACCGGCTCGCCCAGGGCGGCCAGCGCGGCGTCCAGGTAGCCGCCGTGGAACAGCTCCTTGCCCGTCGACCTGGGCGGCGGCGCGGCGTAGTAGGGCTCGGCGAGCAGCCGGGCCAGCAGCGCGCCGTGCACCCGGCCGGCGGCGGCCCGCGCCCCGTCGACGTCGCAGGGGCGGTCGAGGAAGCGGCGGGCGGCGGCGTCCAGCAGCGCGTTGGCCGGGCCCACGTCGTACCCGAGGACCGGCGCCCCGGGCGCGACCACGGTGAGGTTCGCGATGCCGCCCAGGTTCAGCGCCGCGCGGGCCCCGGCGCTCCCGTCGAGCAGCAACGCGTCGAACGCCGGGACCAGCGGCGCGCCCTGCCCGCCGGCCGCCACGTCCGCCGAGCGCAGGTCGTGCAGCACCGGCACGCCCACCCGGGCGGCGACCCGGGCCGGCGCGCCGAGCTGGAGGGTGCCGCGCACCCGGCCGGCCTCGACCCAGTGGAAGACGGTCTGGCCGTGGGAGACGACCGCGTCGACGGCGCCCCCGGCCAGCTCGACACCGACGGCCGCCGCCTCGGCGAACACCTCACCGAGCCGGTTGTCCAGCCGGCACACCGCCTCGATCGTGGTCGCGGCCGGCGGCAGCAGCGCGCCGATCTGCGCCCGCAGGTCGTCCGGGTAGGCCAGCTCGCGGTGCCCGAGCGGACGCAGCCGCAACGTGTCCCCGTCGAGGGTGAACTCGCCCGCCGCCACGTCCACCCCGTCGTACGAGGTGCCCGACATCAGCCCGACGATGCGCAAGGAAGGGCCCCCTTTTAACGGATCCGGTAGAGGAAGGGCCCCCGCTTAACGCGCCGGGGGCAGGAACAGGCCGACCAGCTCGACGTGCTGGGTCATCGGGAACAGGTCGAACCCGCGCAGCGCGGCCAGCCGCCAGCCCGCCTCGGCGAACGTGCGCACGTCCCGGGCGAAGGCGGCCGGGTCGCAGGCCACGTACGCGACCGCGCGCGGCCCGGCGGCCACCACGCCGCGTACCACCGGGGCGCCCGCGCCGGAGCGCGGCGGGTCGAGCACCACCAGGTCGACCGGGCCGGTGATCCGGCGCCGGGCCAGCGCGGTCTCGACCCGGGCCGCGACCACCTCGACGGCGGGCAGGTCGGCCAGGTTGGTGCGGGCGGCGGCCACCCCGTCGGGCGCCGACTCGACCACCGTCACCCGGGCCCCGTCGACCCGGCCGGCGAGCGCGGCGGCGAACAGCCCGGCCCCGCCGTACAGGTCCCAGGCGCTCTCGCCCGGACGCGGGTCGAGCAGATCGAGCACGGCGCCGACCAGGGCATCCGCCGCCGCCGGGTGCACCTGCCAGAAGCCGGAGGCGGGCAGCGTGAAGGACCGCCCGGCCGCCGTCTCCCGGACCCGCTCCGGCCCGCTCACGGCCGTGGCGACCCCCTCGGCGTACGCGACCACGGCGACGTCCCCGCCGGTGCTGGCGACCGTCTCCACGGCGTCGGCGTGCGGCCAGCGCGCCCCGGTGGGCGGCAGCACCGGCAGCTCCTGGATCGCCGGGTGGGCGATCAGGCACCTGTCGATCGGCACCACCTCGTGCGAGCGGTGCTTGAGCAGCCCGGCCCGGCCGGTCGCGTCGACCGCGTAGCGGACCCGGGAGCGCCAGCCCAGCGGCCCGCCGGGCAGCGCCTCGACCCGGACGCCGAGCGCGTCCACCTGGGCGTCGGTGAGCCGACCCAGCCGGGTGAGCTGCTCGCGCACCACGGCGACCTTCCAGTCGAGCTGGGCCGCCGGGGCGACGTGCTGGAGGTCGCAGCCGCCGCACGCGCCGGGCCGGGCGTACGGGCAGGGCGGGACGACCCGGTCCGGGGAGGCGTCGAGGATCTCCACCGCGTCGGCGCGGGCGAAGCCACGGTGCAGCTCGGTCACCTCGGCCACCACCCGCTCGCCGGGCAGCGCGTGCCGGACGAAGACCACCTGGCCGCCGACCCGGGCCACGCAGTGCCCGCCCGGCGCGACCGCGTCGACGGTCAGCTCGACCCGGTCGGCCTCCTCCAGCCCGGGGCGTTCCGGCGCGGCGCTCACGGCGTCCTCCTTCGTTCGCGACTGCGAGGCTCGCAACACCGGCTCACTCCTCGCGCTCACGGCGTCCTCCTTCGTTCGCGACTGCGAGGCTCGCAACACCGGCTCACTCCTCGCGCTCACGGCGTCCTCCTTCGTTCGCGACTGCGAGGCTCGCAACACCGGCTCACTCCTCGCGCTCACGAGCGGCCTCCCGGCTCGTCGGAGGGCGCCGGAGCGACCGGTGGCACGGTCGGCGGCAGCGTGCTCTGCGGCGCCACCCGGGGGCCGCGGGCCGGACCACGGCTGAGCGTGGCGTCGAGGCGGTCCAGGTTCTTGCTGGCGGTGGAGGCGAGCTGCCAGGGCACGCTGGTCACCATCACGCCCGGCTCGAACAGCAGCCGGCCCTTGAGCCGCAGCGCGCTCTGGTTGTGCAGCAGGTTCTCCCACCAGCGCCCGACCACGTACTCGGGGATGAAGACGGTGACCACGTCGCGGGGCGACTCGCGGCGGACCGAGGCGACGAAGTTGAGGATCGGCCGGGTGATCTCCCGGTACGGCGAGTCGATCACGGTCAGCGGCACCGGCAGCTCCCGGCGCTCCCAGTCGGCCTGGAGGTCCCGGGTGTCCTTCTCGTCCACGTTGACGGTCACCGCGGTCAGCGTGTCCGGCCGGGTCGCCCGGGCGTACGCGACGGCCCGCAGGGTCGGCTGGTGCAGCTTGCTGACCAGCACGATGGCGTGGTTGCGGGCGGGCAGCACGGCCCGTTGCTCGGTCGGCTCCAGCTCGGCCGCGACCCGGTCGTAGTGCCGGCGGATGGCGAGCATGACCACGTACATCACCGCCATGGCGACGATCGCGATCCACGCGCCGAGCAGGAACTTCGTGACCAGCACGATGATCAGCACGATGCCGGTCATGGCCATGCCGAACGTGTTGATCGCCCGGGAGCGGATCATCCGCCGCCGCGCCTCCGGGTCGCGCTCGGTGCGCAGGTGCCGGTTCCAGTGTCGGATCATGCCGGCCTGGGAGAGCGTGAACGAGACGAAGACGCCGACGATGTAGAGCTGGATGAGCCGGGTCACCTCGGCCTGGAAGCCGACGATCAGCACCACCGCGAAGACGGCGAGGAAGACGATGCCGTTGGAGAACGCCAGCCGGTCGCCCCGGGTGTGCAGCTGGCGCGGCAGGTAGCGGTCCTGGGCCAGGATCGAGCCGAGCACCGGGAAGCCGTTGAACGCGGTGTTGGCGGCCAGGAACAGGATCAGCGCGGTCATGCCGGCGACCACGTAGAGCAGCACCGAACCGCTGCCGAACACGGTCTCGCCGAGCTGCGCGGTGACCGTCTTCTGCACGTACCCGGCCGGGCCGCCGACGATCTGCGTGGTCGGGTCCTCGACGAACTGCAGGCCGGTCTTGCGGGCCAGCAGGATGATGCCGACCAGCATGGTGACCGCGATGGTGCCGAGCAGCAGCAACGTGGTCGCCGCGTTCTTGGACTTGGGCGACTTGAACGCCGGTACGCCGTTGGAGATGGCCTCGACGCCGGTGAGCGCGGCGCAGCCGGAGGAGAACGTGCGCAGCAGCAGGAAGATCAGCGCGAAGCCGGTCACGCTGTGCTCGGCGTGGATCTCCAGGCCGGCGCTGGGAGCCTGCAGGTCGTCGCCGAGCACGAAGATCCGCACGAACCCGGTCAGCAGCATGCCGCCGATGACGATGACGAAGCCGTAGGTGGGGATCGCGAACGCGGTGCCGGACTCGCGCAGGCCGCGCAGGTTCATCGCGGTGAGCAGCACGACCGCGCTGACCGCGATGAGCACCTTGTGGGTGGCCACGAACGGCACCACCGAGCCGAGGTTGGCCACGCCGGAGGAGACCGACACGGCGACCGTGAGCACGTAGTCGACGAGCAGCGCGCTGGCCACCGCGAGGCCGGCGCGCGGCCCCAGGTTGACGGTGGCCACCTCGTAGTCGCCGCCGCCCGAGGGGTACGCGTGCACGTTCTGCCGGTAGCTCGCCACCACGGTGAGCATCACCACGACGACGGCGAGCGCGATCCACGGCGAGAAGAAGAACGCCGAGGCGCCCGCGATGGAGAGCGTCAGCAGGATCTCGTCCGGGGCGTACGCCACGGAGGAGAGCGCGTCGGACGCGAAGACCGGCAGCGCGATGCGCTTCGGCAGCAGGGTGTGCTGCAGGCGGTCGGACCGGAACGGTCGACCGAGGAGGAGTCGCTTCAGCAGCGAGGTGGGTCGGGCCACAACCGCCAAGCGTACGGCCAGCCGGCTCGGGACGGTGGGGTGGCTGATCACCCCCGCGCGCGACCGCGCGGTACGGTTCGGTGCCCCGTCGCGGGCGGGGACGTGGCAGGCTCGCAGACGACGGGTCGGCGGGCGGCACCGTGGGAGGAGCGGACACCGTGCATGTCGTGATCATGGGCTGCGGCCGGGTCGGGTCGACCCTGGCACACAGCCTGGAGTCCCGGGGGCACTCGGTGGCGGTGATCGACCAGGACGCGGACGCGTTCCGCCGGCTCGGGCCGGACTTCGCGGGCATCACGGTCACCGGCGCCGGCTTCGACGGCGAGGTGCTGCGTCAGGCCGGCATCGAGCGGGCCGACGCGTTCGCCGCGGTCTCCAGCGGCGACAACTCCAACATCATCTCGGCCCGGCTGGCCCGGGAGACGTTCGGCGTCTCCCGGGTCGCGGCCCGGATCTACGACCAGCGCCGCGCCCAGGTCTACGAGCGCCTCGGCATCCCCACCGTGGCGACGGTCCGGTGGACCGCCGACCGGATGCTGCGGCACCTGGTCCCCGAGGGCAACGTGGAGATCTTCCGCGACCCGACCAGCACCGTGTCGATCATCGAGGTGCCGGTGCACAAGGACTGGATCGGCCGGTCGCTGCGGCAGCTGGAGGAGGCCGTCGGCGCCCGGGTGGCCTACCTGACCCGGTTCGGGATCGGCACCCTGCCCACCGCCTCCACCGTGGTGCAGGAGGGCGACCAGGTCTTCATGTTGGTGACCGACGACATCACCGCGTCGGTCACGTCGGTGGCGGCGACGCCGCCGGAAGGGGGGCACTGAGCCATGCGGATCGCCATCGCCGGCGCCGGCAACGTGGGCCGCTCGATCGCCCAGGAGCTGATCGACAACGGCCACCAGGTGATGCTGATCGAGCGGCAGCCCAAGATGCTGCGGCCGGACCGCGTCCCGGCCGCCGACTGGGTGCTCGCCGACGCGTGCGAGCTGGCCAGCCTCGAGGAGGCCAACGTGGCCGGCTGCGACGTGGTGGTGGCGGCCACCGGCGACGACAAGGTCAACCTGGTGGTCTCGCTGCTGGCCAAGACCGAGTTCGCGGTGCCCCGCGTGGTCGCCCGGGTCAACCGGGCGGAGAACGAGTGGCTCTTCACCGACCAGTGGGGCGTGGACGTCGCGGTCAGCAAGCCGCGGGTGATGGCGGCGCTGGTCGAGGAGGCGGTCACCGTCGGCGACCTGGTCCGGCTGATGACGTTCCGGCAGGGCGAGGCGAACCTGGTCGAGATCACGCTGCCGCCGACCGCGCCCTACGTCGGGCAGCCGATCCACGCGGTGCCGCTCCCCCGGGACGCGGCGCTGGTGGCGATCCTGCGCGGCAAGCGGGTGCTGGTGCCCACCCCGGACGACCCGATCGAGGCCGGCGACGAGCTGGTGTTCGTGTGCACGGCGGAGGTGGAGGACGAGGTGCGCGGCGTCATCCTGGGCCCGGAGAGCACCGAGCGGCACCGCGGCCGCCCCTGACGGGCGGGAGGACCCTCAGGCGCCGGGCAGCGGGGCGGGTGCGCCCTCCCGGGTGACCCGGCGCACCACCCAGACCGTGATCAGCAGCAGCAGCGCGTACGGCGGGTAACCCAGGGCGAGCCGGGCCACGCCGAGCGCGGTGTCCTGGTGGGCCAGGTAGAGCCCGGCCTGCACGCCGACCTTGGCCAGCCACACCACGCCCCAGAGCACGGTGAGCTGGGTGAAGGTGCGCACCAGCCTCGGGTCGTCGCGCCACTCGGAGCGGCCCTTGGCCACCAGCACCGACCAGATCCAGCCGACCAGCGGCTGCCGGATCGCGGCCGACAGCAGCAGCGCCAGCCCGTAGCCGATCCCGTAGAGGATGCCGGGCAGGTAGAAGTCGCGCTCGTTGCCGGTGCGCCAGGCGATGGCCGCGCCGATGCCGACGCCGAAGAGCCCGTTCACCGCGTGCCGCACCGGCCGCCGCTGCACCAGCCGGAGCACGGCGATCAGCAGCGCCACCGCGACCGAGGCGATCACCGCGGGACGCAGCTCGCCCACCACATTGGCGATCACGAAGACCACCACCGGGATGCTCGACTCGACCAGGCCGCGCCAGCCGCCCAGCTGGTCGGCCATCTGCTCGGCGATGCTGGGCAGCCGCTCGTCGTCCTGCGGGTCGAGCCCCGACGGGGTGTGCTGCTGTCCGGTCGTCACTTCGGCGACTCCAGCTCGTAGTACGGGTTGTAGATCACCTTGCGGTCGTCCCGCACGGCCACCCGGCCGCGGGCGGTGAGGTGCCGGCCCGGCTCGATCCCGGCGATGTGCCGCCGGCCCAGCCACACCAGGGTGACCACGTCGTTGCCGTCGTAGAGGTCGGCCTCCAGCGTGGGCAGGTTGGTGCGCGGCGTGTAGACCACCGTGCGCAGCCGCCCGGCCACCGAGACGACCTGGCCCCGGTTGCACTGGTGGGTCGGCGTGCCGCCGGACTCGGCGCTCTCGCGGCGCAGCTCCTGCGCCTCGATCTCGGCCTCGCTCGCGGTGAGCCGTTGCAGGAGCCGCCGCAGCGACACCCGGCCCTGGTCGGTCGTCATGACCTCCGCGTCACCCTCTCCACGCCGGGGCTCCGCGGACGGCGGAACCGTCCCGCCAGCGTACGCCGATCCGGCGCGCCGGCGGGACCGGCGTGGGCGCGCACGCGACGGGCCCGGCGCCGCCGGCCCGGAGGCCGACGGGACCGGGCCCGGCACGGTGCGTCAGACCTCCTGCGGACCGGCGGCGGCCTGCTCCTGGGCGGCCTGCTGCTCGGCGACCTCGCGGGGCAGCCGCAGCGGCAGCGGCTCCCGCACCGGCTTGGCCTCCTGCCCGCGGTCGACCACCAGGCCGTCCAGGCAGGCCGCCAGCGGGCCGGCGGCGGTCGGGTCGGTGGCCGCCTGGCCCTGGAAGACGCCGCGGACCATCCAGCGCGGCCCGTCGATGCCGACGAACCGCAGGTCGGTCATGCCGTCCGGGGTGCGCAGCCGGGCGCGCAGCTCGGTGCCGTACTCGCCCTCGACCTCCTGGGCCGCGGCGCCGTCGTTGAACAGCGACTGGCGGATCTCCTCGCGCACCTCGTCCCAGATGCCGTCGGACCGGGGCGCGGCGAAGACGCCGAGCTGGAGCGCGTTCTGCCCGTGCACCAGCACCACCTGCTGGATCACCCCCTGCGGGTCGGCCTGCACCCGCACCTCCACGTCCGGCACCGCCGGGATCTGGAGGCTGCCCAGGTCCAGCCGGGGCGCGTCGGGCGCCTCACTGACGTCGTACGGGCCGCGGGACGGCCCGGCGGCCTCCTCGACGTCGAGGACCGCGTCGTCACGCGTCTCGTCGGCCCGCTTCCGGGAGAAGATCACTGCGCCCACCCTCCGCTGTTCGCACTCACCCTGCCACCTCTTCGTCCTGCCCACCGGCCGGAGCCGGAACCAGCCCGGCGTGCCCGCCGGTGGATCCGTGCCCACCGGTACCGCGCCGCGACCCGGGCAGCTCGGCGACCGGCCGGAACTCGGCCCGGGCGACCCGCTGCACCACCAGCTGGGCGATCCGGTCGCCCCGGCTGATCGTGGCCGGCGTGTCCCGATCATGGTTGATCAGGTTGACCAGGATCTCACCCCGGTAGCCGGCGTCGACCGTACCGGGCGCGTTGAGCACCGTCACGCCGAGCCTCGCGGCCAACCCCGATCGGGGGTGGACCAGTCCCACGTACCCCTCCGGCAGCGCCACCGCGACGCCGGTGGGCACCAGGGCCCGGCCGCCGGGCGGCAGCTCCACGTCCACGGCGGACACCAGGTCCGCGCCGGCGTCGCCGGGATGGGCGTACGCCGGCAGCGGCAGCTCCGGGTCGAGCTGCCGTACGGGCACGGGTACGACGTCTGTCACGGTCATCCTCTTCCGTCCGGTCCTCGCGGGGTGACCCTGCCATCCTGCCGGTTGGCCGACCCGCCGCGCGCCGTACCCTCGCAGTGTGCGTCAGTCGTCATCCCCGGCCGCCCCGACGGCCACCCCCGCGTCGTACGCGGAGCGCCTCGGGCTGCCCTGGTGGGCCTGGCCGGTGGGCCTGGCGGTGGCCGGGCTGCTCGCCGCCGAGCTGTGGCTGGGCGCGACCGGGGTCCGCGCCTGGCTGCCGTTCGTGCTGCTGATCCCCGGCACGGTGGCCGCCCTGTGGTGGCTGGGCCGGATCCGGGTCGAGGTGCGCGACGGCGAACTGCGGGTCGACGACGCCCACCTGCCGGTGCGGCACGTCGCGGACGTGGTGCCGCTGGACGCGGCCGGCCGGCGCGAGGTGCTCGGCGTCGGCGCCGACCCGCTCGCCTTCGTGGTCCAGCGTCCCTGGGTCGGCGGCGCGGTCCAGGTGGTGCTGGACGACCCGGCGGACCCGACCCCGTTCTGGGTGGTCAGCACCCGGCGTCCGGTGGAGCTGGCGGCGGCCCTGCTGGCCGCCCGCGACGCGGCCTGACCGTCCCCCGCCGGGCCCTCAGCCCCGCTTGTGCGGCAGGCCGCGGGCCGTGTGCCGGAGATCCTTGCGGAGCTGCTCGCCGAGCGCGCGGGTGGCCCGCCGGTTGAGGTAGCCGGCCACCGCGGCGCCGGTCAGGAACGGCCCGAGCGTGGTGAGGTTGCGACCGAACCGGCGCAGCAGGCTGTCGCGCAGCTCGCGGCGGGCGGCGGTGCCCAGCACCGCGCTCACCCCGACGCCCGGCATCATCGGGTTGATCCCCCGCTGCCCGGCCCAGGACTGCACCAGCGCCACGGCGCGGGCGGTGCCGCCGGTGGGCAGCGGCATCCGGTGGATCTCGTGCAGCTCGCCGATCAGCTTCAGTTCGATCGCCACCACCGCGACCGTCTCGGCGGCCAGCAGGACGGGGGCGGAGAGCAGCGTGGGCGTGACCGCCCACTCGACCGCGGCGACCCCGCCGCCGGCCGCGCCCACCCCGGCCGTGGCCCGGGAGGCGTTGCGGACCAGCCGGTCGGCCAGCGCGTCGTCGTCCAGCCCCGGGAAGTGCCGCCGGAGCGTGGCCAGGTCCCGGATCGGCACGTGCGGGGCGACCTCGGCGACGGTGTCCGTCATCCAGCGCAGCGCCGCCTTCGGCTTGAACAGGTCGGTGATGCCGCGGGCCCGGGCCTGGCCGACCATCCGGACCAGCAGTTGCCGGCGGCGGGCCGGCGCGATGTCGTCGGCGGTCAGGGCGGCGACGGTCGCGCCCAGCTCGTCACCGTCCGCACCGGACGGCGCCCGGCCCGGCTCCGCCGGAGCGGTGGCCGCGTCGGGGGTGGTCGGCGCCGGTCCCGGCTCCGGGGCCGGCGTCCGGTCGGTCCCGTCCGCACGCTCGCTGCGCTCGCTCACCCGTCCGCCCTCCTGCTCCGTGCGGCGTGGCAGCCGCCGCTACGAGTCAAGCAGCTTCCGGCCACCCGCGCACGGCGGCTCGAACAGCGGCGGCCCCGCACCGGGGCCGCCGCCGGTTTCCCCGGACGGGATCAGACGCACTCGCGGCAGATCAGGTCGCCGTTGCGCTCGACCGCCAGCTGGCTGCGGTGGTGGACCAGGAAGCAGCGCGCGCACCGGAACTCGTCCTGCTGCATCGGGAGGACCTTGACCGTGAGCTCCTCGTCGGCCAGATCGGCGCCGGGCAGCTCGAAGCTCTCGGCCACCTCGGCCTCGTCGACGTCCACGGCGCCCGACTGTGAGTCGACCCGCCGGGCCTTGAGCTCTTCCAGGCTGTCCTCGCCGAGGTCGACCTCGTCGCGACGCGGGGCGTCGTAGTCGGTGGCCATCGGTTTCACTCTCCAATATCGATATGGTCGCTGCCGGTTGTAACGCCGGACGACGCCGTTTCGGTTCCCCTGGTCGGCCACCATCTGTGTCGGGCACCCGACCCGACGACCGTTGGGTCGGGCTCGCCGGAGCGGAACCCCCCGGCGAGCGCGGAACCTTACCCCCCCTTTGGGCGAGGCATGTATACCGCCCTCGCGGGAGAGATGTACGCCCCTGCGCCCGAAGTTGTTCCCAATGTGACTCAGGCGACACGAAGATAGGGGTAGTCCTACCCGTTCCCCCGGTGGCGCGCCGGCATGTCGGACTGTTTCCACGCGGGAGCCGGACAAGGGTTAACCTCAGCGGCGTACTGGACGGCCACAGACGCGGCCCGACCGCGGCGGCCGCCGCCACCCAATCACTGTCCGGGGGAGCGCCCAGGATGAGTTTTGCGCGAGTGCGGGCACTCGTTGTCGTCGGACTGCTGGCGGTCATCGCCCTGGTCATCGTGGTCGTCGCCGTGGTGCGCGACACCCAGAGCAAGGCGGGCACGGCCGCCGGGTGCCCGGACGGCTGGCAGCTGGTCGACCTGCGGCTGCGGGAGCAGAAGGACGTGAAGCTCAACGTCTACAACGCCACCGACGAGGCCGGCCGGGCCGGCCTGGTCGCGGACGACTTCCGCAACCGCAAGTTCCAGGTCAAGAAGGTCGGCAACGAGAAGAAGGCGTTCGACGGCGTGGCCGTGCTGCGCTACGGCCCGAAGGGCGTCGGCTCGGCGCACCTGCTGCGGGCGTACTTCCTCAACGAGGCCGAGCGGAAGTTCGACCCGAACCGCAAGGACGACAGCGTCGACGTGGTCCTGGGCAACGGCTTCCAGCAGTTGGCCACCACCACCGAGGTGAACCAGTCGCTCGGCGACCTGGGCGCGCCCGAGGCGCCGCCGGAGACGTGCCCGATGCCGTTCGACAAGTGACCGGTGGGCCGGTCACCCGGCCCGACCCGACGACGACGCAGGGCGGCCTCCGCGGTTCGGGAGGCCGCCCTGACGCGTACGAGGGCGCGTGCCGGTCACGGCCCGCCGGAGGCGTCCAGGTCGGCGAGGCGGGTGTGCAGCGGCCCGTGCAGCGCCGGCGGCGCGGCGAGCACCAGGTCCGGCCCGGCCGCCCGACCGGACAGCCCGGTCACCAGCAGCCCGGCCTCGCGGGCGACCAGCCCGCCGGCGGCGAGGTCCCAGGCGGCGAGCCCCTTCTCGTAGTAGGCGTCCACCCGCCCCTCGGCGGCCAGGCAGAGGTCGAGCGCGGCCGCGCCCATCCGGCGGATGTCCCGCACGTGCGGGATCAGCTCGGCGACCACGCGGGCCTGGTGCGCCCGGCGGCCGGCGTCGTACCCGAATCCGGTGGCGACCAGCGCCTGCCCCAGGTCGGTCTCGGCGGAGCAGCGCAGCCGCTCGCCGTCGCGCCAGGCCCCGCCGCCGGCGGTGGCGGTCCACTCCTCGCCGGTGGCCACGTTGCGCACCACCCCGGCCACGACCTCGCCGGCCACCTCGGCGGCGAGCGACACCGCGCAGTAGGGCAGCCCGTAGAGGTAGTTGACGGTGCCGTCGATCGGGTCGACGACCCAGCGCACGCCGTCCTCGGCGGCCGGGCCGGTGTCCCCCGTGCCGTACTCCTCACCGAGCACCGCGTCGCCGGGGCGGCGCTCCCGCAGCGCCGCCAGCACCTGCCGCTCGACCGCGCGGTCGGCGGCGGTGACCACGTCGGTCGCCGTGCTCTTGGTCGCGGCCACCGACACGCCCTCGGCCCGCATCCGGTGCGCGGTGGCGGCGGCGTCGCGGGCCACCTCGACGGCGATCGTGAGCAACTCCCGCGGCGTGGGCGCCGAGGTGATCATGTTGGTCCCCTTCCCGCACGATCGGGACCGCCCGCGTCGCGCGTGGGTATCATCCTTACAAAGTCCACATCTGCGCTGATTCGGCGGTCCCGGACCACCGGTAGCCGTGCGGCGCAGGATGATCGCGGCAGACGGCGTTACAATTCACCCTGCCCACGCGCCACGGACCGCCACCGACCGGACGGCCCGGGACACGGGGGTCCCTCAACGACTCGCCCGGCACGGCCGTTCGTGCTGCGCCGGACGACCCGGCCGTGCTCGCTCTTTCGCCTCCGGAAGGTCATTCGTGACAGAACCCCGCCAGACCGGCGCCGACGTTCGCTCGCTCACCGACACCCTGATCGCCCACGCGCAGAGCGCCGGCGGCCAGCTCACGTCGGCCCAGCTCGCGCGCACCGTCGAGTCCGCTGAGGTGACCCCGGCCCAGGCCAAGAAGATTCTCCGTGCGCTCTCCGAGGCGGGCGTGACGGTGGTCGTGGACGGCTCGGCGAGCACCCGCCGCCCGCGGGTCGCCGCGGCCCGGTCCGCCACCCCGGCCTCCCGGGCGACCACCGCCAAGACCACCAAGAAGGCCGCCGCGCCCGCCCCGAAGCAGGCGCCCGCCGCCGAGGAGTCCCCGGCGCCGGCCCCGCGGAAGGCGACGGCGCGCAAGGCCGCCGGCACCACCGCCGACGTGGCCGCCAAGGCCGCCGCCCCGGCGAAGGCCACCAAGGCGACCCGGGCCACCAAGGCCACCGTGGCCGCCAAGACCGCCGCGGCGAAGTCCGGCAAGGCCGGCGCCAAGGGCGAGGGCGCCGAGGGCGAGATCGACCCGGAGGAGCTGGCCGCCGAGATCGAGGACGTCGTGGTCGAGGAGCCGGCCGAGCTGACCCAGGCCGCCGAGGCCGACGCCGCCAGCTCCGCCACCGACAACGACTTCGAGTGGGACGACGAGGAGTCCGAGGCGCTCAAGCAGGCGCGCCGGGACGCCGAGCTGACCGCCTCCGCCGACTCGGTCCGGGCCTACCTCAAGCAGATCGGCAAGGTGCCGCTGCTCAACGCCGAGCAGGAGGTCGAGCTCGCCAAGCGGATCGAGGCCGGCCTCTACGCCGCCGAGCGGCTGCGCGCCGCCGACGAGGGCGAGGAGAAGCTGGTCCGCGACCTGCAGCGCGACCTGATGTGGATCTCCCGGGACGGTGAGCGGGCCAAGAACCACCTGCTGGAGGCCAACCTCCGCCTGGTGGTCTCGCTGGCCAAGCGCTACACCGGACGCGGCATGGCCTTCCTCGACCTGATCCAGGAGGGCAACCTCGGCCTGATCCGCGCGGTCGAGAAGTTCGACTACACCAAGGGCTACAAGTTCTCCACGTACGCCACCTGGTGGATCCGCCAGGCCATCACCCGCGCCATGGCCGACCAGGCCCGCACCATCCGCATCCCGGTGCACATGGTCGAGGTGATCAACAAGCTCGGCCGGATCCAGCGCGAGCTGCTCCAGGACCTGGGCCGCGAGCCCACTCCGGAGGAGCTGGCCAAGGAGATGGACATCACACCGGAGAAGGTGCTGGAGATCCAGCAGTACGCCCGGGAGCCCATCTCGCTCGACCAGACCATCGGTGACGAGGGTGACAGCCAGCTCGGCGACTTCATCGAGGACTCCGAGGCCGTGGTGGCGGTCGACGCGGTGTCGTTCTCGCTGCTGCAGGACCAGCTCCAGCAGGTCCTGCAGACGCTGTCCGAGCGCGAGGCGGGCGTGGTACGCCTGCGGTTCGGCCTGACCGACGGTCAGCCGCGCACCCTGGACGAGATCGGCCAGGTGTACGGCGTGACCCGGGAACGCATCCGGCAGATCGAATCCAAGACGATGTCCAAGTTGCGGCACCCCTCGCGTTCCCAGGTGCTCCGCGACTACCTGGACTGACCACCGCACGTCAACTCGTCGTGCCGGTTTGATCACCAGCCGTAGAACACTCATCGGTGATCGGTCGGTTGCCTGTTTGTGATCGTTGACGTGGCACCCTTGGTGCACGGCACACTGTCTTCCACGCCAGGTGTGACCTCGGTCCCCCGCGGGCACACAGGGAAGGCAGGGCCCGAGATGGGTGTTGCACGATAGGTGAGCAACCGAAGAGAGTGTTCATCGGTGACGACCAGAGGAGGAAGGCGATGACCCCGACCCTCACGCC
Source organism: Micromonospora sediminicola (assembly GCF_900089585.1). Lineage (NCBI taxonomy): Bacteria > Bacillati > Actinomycetota > Actinomycetes > Micromonosporales > Micromonosporaceae > Micromonospora > Micromonospora sediminicola. The sequence goes on from NZ_FLRH01000004.1 coordinate 803,508, forward strand.
GCCGCCCGAGACGGTGAGCCCCCCGGCCGCCGATGAACGGTGCGACCGCTGCAATGCTGCCGGCAAGCTCCGGATCACTCTGGCGGGTGGGAGCGAGCTGGTGTTCTGTGGGCACCACGCGAACAAGTACGCGGAGGATCTCGTGAAGATCACCGTGCGCTACGCGTCGGACCCGGAGTTCAGCTGGCGTGGCGCCGATCTGATGGCGAACTGAGGTCCGACAGGAAATCCGCAACTCGACATAACCGACCGGAGGCACCCACACGGGTCGCCTCCGGTCGGTTTTTCGTACCCGCGCGCGCAAGGTGTTAACAAGGGGCCCCTGCACTACCGGAGGCGTTAAGAAGGGGCCCTTCCTTACAGGGTCTGCACGGTGGCGATGCGCTCCTCGAGCTGCTCGATCGTGGCCTGGGCGCTGGGCGGGCCACCGCAGATCCGGCGCAACTCGGCGTGGATCTTGCCGTGCGGCTGGCCGGTGCGGTGGTGCCGCGCGGCCACCAGGGCGTTCAGCTGCCGCCGTAGCGCCACCCGACGCTGGGCCGCACTCATCGGTGGGGGCACCGCCGCCGGGGCGGCAGCGGCCGGCTCAGCGGTCCGTAGGGCGGCTCGAAGCTTCTGCGCGGCGAGCTGCTCGGCCTGCCGCTTGGTCAGCAGCAGCGAGACCTGGTCGGCGGTGAGCAACCCGGGCAGGCCGAGGTATTCCTCCTCCTCCGGGGTGCCGGCCTGGGCGGCGGTGCCGAAGGAGGCGCCGTCGAAGATCACCTGGTCCAGCTCGGCGGTGGCGGAGAGCGCCGCGAACCGCTTCTCCAGCTCGCCGCTGGCTCCGTCGTCGCGCTGGGCGCGCTCCAACAGGTCGTCCTCGAAGCCCTCGCGGTCCTTCGGCTTGCCGAGCACGTGGTCCCGCTCGGCCTCCATCTCGCTGGCCAGCCCGAGCAGGTGCGGCACGCTGGGCAGGAAGACCGACGCGGTCTCGCCGGACCGGCGGGCCCGGACGAACCGGCCGATCGCCTGCGCGAAGTAGAGCGGGGTGCTGGCGCTGGTCGCGTACACCCCGACGGCCAGCCGGGGGATGTCCACGCCCTCGGAGACCATCCGCACCGCGACCAGCCACCGCTGCTCGGAGGCCGCGAACGTCGCGATCCGCGCCGAGGCGCCCTGGTCGTCGGAGAGCACCACGGCGGCCTTCTCACCGGTCACCTGCTCCAGCAGCTTCGCGTACGCGCGGGCCACCTGCTGGTCGCTGGCGATGACCAGGCCGCCCGCGTCGGGCATGCCGTTGGCCCGCAGCACGCTGAGCCGGGCGTCGGCGGCGCGCAGCACCTGCGGCATCCAGTCGCCGGCCGGGTCCAGCGCGGTCCGCCACGCCTGGGCGATCAGGTCCTGCGTCATCGGCTCGCCCAGCCGCGCGGCCAACTCGTCGCCGGCATTGGTGCGCCACCGGGTCTCCCCCGAGTAGGCCAGGAACAGCACCGGCCGGACCACGCCGTCGCGCAGCGCGTCGGAGTAGCCGTAGACCGAGTCGGCGCGGGAGCGCAGCAGCCCGTCCCCGCCGCGTTCGTAGCTGATGAACGGGATCGGGTTGTCGTCGGAGCGGAACGGCGTGCCGGTGAGCATCAGCCGGCGTACGGCGGGCTCGAACGCGGCCTTGACGCCGTCGCCCCAGGTGCGCGCGTCGCCGGCGTGGTGGATCTCGTCGAGGATCACCAGCGTCCGCCGGGTCATGGTGCGCCGCCGGTGCACCTGCGGCGCCATGCCGACCTGGGCGTAGGTGACCACGGCGCCGTGGAAGTCGGCGGCGGAGTGCAGGTCGGCGTTGCGGAACGCGGCGTCGAGCTGGATGCCGACCCGGGCCGCGGCCTGCGCCCACTGGGTCTTCAGGTGCTCGGTCGGCGCGACCACGGTGACCGCCTCGACGGTGCCGTCGGCGAGCAGTTCGGCGGCGATCCGCAGCGCGAAGGTGGTCTTTCCGGCGCCGGGCGTGGCGACCGCGGTGAAGTCCTCGGCCCGCCGGCGCAGGTACTCCACCATCGCCTTGCGTTGCCAGGCACGCAGGGGCGGGAACGTGTCGAGCGCGGGCATCCGCGGTGGCACGCGTGGCTCCTCTCCGCCGCGGACGGCGGCGGGCCCGACCGGGGGCCACGGGAGCCGCCGCCCATGAAAAGGCCCTCGCGCATCCGGTGCCGCGAAGGCCGACTCAGCATAACCAGCGGGGGCGTCCCGCCCCACTCGACGCCACGCTGGTCACATCCGCCCACCCCGGTGCGCGACGGTCGCGGCTACGGCCAGCGGGTCCCGGTGCGGGGCGGGCGCAGCGTGGGCACCGGCGCCGACCAGCGTCGCCGCAGCGCGATCAGGCGCAGCCCGAACACGAAGACCGCCGCGCCGGTCAGCGGCAGTGCGGTGGCGTGTCCGTAGGTCGACAGCAACGCCACCACGACCGAGCCGGCGAGCGCGGCGACCGCGTAGATCTCCGAACGCAGCACCACCGGGATCTCGCCGGTGAGCAGGTCGCGGCCCAGCCCACCGCCGATCGCGGTGAGCATGCCGATCATGCAGGCGCCGACAGCGGGCACGTGCGCGTCGAGCGCCTTGAGCGTGCCGGTGACGGTGAACAGGGCGAGGCCGGCCGCGTCGAGCACCAGCACGGTGGTGCGCAGCCGGGCGAGCTGCGGGTGCAGCCGGAACACCGCGGCGGCGGTGACGGCGGCGGTGACCGCGTACCGCCAGTCGGCGAACGCCAGCGGGGGGACCTCGTCGATCACGAGGTCGCGGAAGATGCCGCCGCCGAGGGCGGCGACCACACCGACGAAGACCACCCCGAACAGGTCGAGTCGCTTCGCCACCGCCGCGGAGGCGCCGGAGGCGGCGAACACCGCCACGCCGGTGAGGTCGGCGAGGAGCAGCGCGGTGGAGGTGGTCACCGCCGCAGGTTACGTGGGCGGGCGGCGGCGCCGCCCGCGATCACTCCGAGTAGGAGTCGTAGATCTCCTTGCACTTCGGGCACACCGGGGAGCCGGGCTTGGCGGCCTTGGTGACCGGGAACGTCTCACCGCAGAGCGCGACCACGTAGGTGCCCATGACGGCACTCTCGGCGATCTTCTCCTTGCGGACGTAGTGGAACATCTCGGGACCAGTGTCGGCGTCCTTCAGCTCGGGACGCTCGAGAACCTCTGTGCTCACGTCTGCACCTCCGACCTTCCAGTTTTGCAGGTCCGCCCGGGCCGGTCCAGCTGGGCCCGCCCCGGGAGCGGCCCGTACCGTAGCCGAAGTGACCAACTTTCACATCAGCCTCGGCAGTGACGTGGCCGACGCCCTGCGCGACGGGCGCCCGGTCGTGGCGCTGGAGAGCACGATCGTCTCGCACGGCCTCCCCCGGCCGGACAACCTGCGTGTGGCGCGCGAGATCGAGCAGGCGGTCCGGGACGCGGGCGCGGTGCCGGCCACCATCGGCATGGTCGCCGGTGAGCTGCGGGTCGGGCTGGACGACGCCCAGCTCACCCGGCTCGCCACCGTCGACGGCGTGAGCAAGCTCTCGGTCCGCGACCTGGCGCCGGCCGCGGCGACCGGCGCGGACGGGGCCACCACGGTGGCGGCCACCAGCGCGGTCGCGGCGGCCGCCGGGATCGGGGTGTTCGCCACCGGCGGGCTCGGCGGCGTGCACCGCGAGGCGGCGCAGACGTTCGACGAGTCGGCGGACCTGGTCACCCTGGCCCGTACGCCGATCGCCGTGGTCTGCGCCGGGGTGAAGTCGATCCTCGACGTGGGCGCGACGCTGGAACGGCTGGAGACGCTCGGGGTGGGCGTGGTGGGCTACCACACCCGCCGCTTCCCCGGGTTCTACCTGACCGACGCCGGGTTCGACCTGGACTGGTCGGTGGAGTCCCCGGAGCAGGTGGCCGACGTGCTGGCCGCCCGCGCGGCGCAGGGCGTGCACCACGGAGGGCTGGTCGTGGCCAACCCGCTGCCGGTCGACGAGCAGCTCGACCCGGCGCTGCACGACCGGACACTGGCCGAGGGCCTGGCCGCGCTGGCCCGCGAGGGGATCACCGGCAAGGCGGTGACGCCGTTCCTGCTGGCCCACTTCCACGCCGCCACCGAGGGCGCCAGCCTGGCGGTGAACGTCCGCATCATCCTGCGCAACGCCGACCTGGCGGCCCGGATCGCGGTCGCCGCCGCGAAGCGTCGCCCGGCATGAGCGAACGCACCGAGCGCAGCGAGGGCCGTGAGAACATGCCCAGCCAGCACAGCATGAGCGAATGCACCGAGCGCAGCGAGGGCCGTGAGAACATGCCCAGCCAGCACAGCATGAGCGAATGCACCGAGCGCAGCGAGGGCCGTGAGAACATGCCCAGCCAGCACAGCATGAGCGAACGCACCGAGCGCAGCGAGGGCCGGGAGAACATGACCGGCCAGCACAGCATGAGCGAACGCACCGAGCGCAGCGAGGGCCGGGAGAACATGACCGGCCAGCACGGCATGAGCGGGGTGCCGCGCGTCGTCGTCGTGGGCGACGTGATCACGGACGTGCTCGCGGTGCTGTCCGGCCCGCTGGCCACCGGCTCGGACACGGCGGCCGGGATCCGCTTCAGCGGCGGCGGCCAGGCGGCCAACACGGCGGCCTGGCTCGCCGGGCAGGGCGCGGCCGTGACGCTGGTCGCCGCCGTCGGCGACGACGAGACCGGCCGGGAGCGGGTGGCCGAGCTGACCCGGGCCGGCGTGGACTGCGTGGTGGAGCGGCACGAGGGCTACCCCACCGGCACCGTCATCGTGCTCACCCACGGCGGCGAGCGGACCATGGTCAGCCAGCGGGGCGCCAACCTGCGTCTGACCGCCGGCCACGTGGACGCGGCCCTGGCGGCGGCGCCCGACGTCGGGCACCTGCACCTGTCCGCGTACACCCTGTTGGACGTCGGGTCGCGCGGAGCGGGCCTGCGCGCGCTGGCCGCGGCCCGCGAGCGCGGGCTGACCGTCAGCGTCGACGCGGCCTCCGCGGCGCCGTTGCGGCGCGTCGGCGGGTCGTTCCTGACCTGGGTACGCGACGTCGACCTGCTGCTGGTCAACACGGATGAGGCGACCGTGCTGACCGGCGGCCTGGATCCGGCGGCCCAGGCGCGGGCGCTGACGTCGGTGGCGCACCGGGTGGTGGTCAAGCGCGGCGCGGCCGGCGCGGTCTGGGTGGAGCGCGGGGGCCGGGTGGAGACGGCGCCGGCGCCCGGGGTGGCCGTGGTGGACGTCACCGGGGCCGGGGACGCGTTCGCCGCCGGTCTGCTCACCGCCTGGCTGGCCGGCGCCGACCCGCGCGCGGCCCTGGCCCGCGCGGGCGACCTCGGCGCGCTGGCCGTGACCACGGTGGGCGCCCGTCCCACCCGCTGATCCGCGGGCCGGCCCGGGCGCGTCGGCCCGGGCCGGTCAGGGTTCGGCGTCGATGACCCTGTGCGGGCGCTCCTCGGCCGGGAGCGCCATCGGCGGCGTCTCGTCGCGGTGGCGCTGCTGGAACCTGGTGGACAGGCGGTGCTCCTCCTTGGGCGGGCGGTCGTTCGCCAGGAGCACCGCGAGCCACGGGATGAGCACCATGCCGAGCCCGCACAGCGGCAGCCAGAGCCAGAGCAGCGGGGCCTTGACGCCGACCAGGATCGCGCCCGCGACCAGGCACGCGACCCGGACGCCCATCATCAGCACGTAGCGCTTCTGCCGACTGGTGAGCTGGTCGTCCTGGCTGCGCGGGGCGTCGGTGATCAGGATCGGCTGGTAAGCCTGACGCTTCACCACGGACCTCCTACGAGGGGATACGGCCCATCCTGTCACTCGGGGCGGATGATCGGCGAACTTCGACCGACCCGGCTCGTGTTACGTGCGTGGTACGCTCCGATTCGTGGCCAACCGGTTCAGCTTCACCGACGAGGCGCTGGCGAACCTGCGGGTCTACGACGTCACACCCGGGGAAGTCTGGGAGGCCCTGCACAGCACCCGTCGGGTCATCCGGCACCTCGGCGACGACGTCATGGTGGTCTACGCCACCGACCACCGGGGCCGACGACTCGCCGTGCTGCTGGCCGAGGCCGACGGCACCGACAACGACTGGGACATCCTCTCCGCCCGCGAGCTGAGCGACGTCGAGGCCAAGCGCTACGACGAGGCGGTGCGGAGGTCACGCCGACGAGGAGGCGGTCACCATGCACCGTGACGAGGCGACCAAGCGGTTCCACGCCGGCGGCGACGCGTTCGCCGACCTGATCGACGAGACGTCGCCGGCGCAGCTACCCACCCCCGACAGCGACGTGCCGATGGTGAGCCGCTCGGTGCGGCTGCCGTTGGAGACCTACGACCGGGTCCGGGCCGCCGCCGAGGCGCGCGGCATCGGCGTGACCACCCTGATGCGGCAGTGGATCGAGGCCGGCCTGGCCGACCTGGACGACTCGGCCACCGTCTCGCTGGCCGACGTACGCCGCGCGTTGGCCTCGCTGTCCCGCCCGACCGCCGCCTGAGCCCTCACGCCTCGGGGCCGGCCTCACCGCGCATCTCCCGGCCCAGGGGCGAGGCGGAGGACTCCGGCGGCCGACCCCGGGCGTGCCGGGCGTCGGCGAGCGCGACCAGCGCCAGCACGCCGGCCACCGTGCCCAGCGCCAGCAGCGCCGGGCCGGCCGTCAGCACGGGCGCGAGCAGCACCAGGGCCAGCAGACCGGCCAGCCGGGAGCGGGAGATCCGGCCGAAGATCTCGTACTCGAAGCGGGACCGGGCGGCCAGGAACAGGACCGGGCCGCCGGCCACGAAGACGAGCCAGCGCGGCTCGGCCGGGTCGAACGGGTGGGCGATGACCAGCTCGTAGCCGACCGCGGCGGCGAGCACCCCGAGCACCATGAACAGGTGCGTCTGCGCGGCCGACTCGGCCAGCCGCCCCGGGGAGCCGGCCCGGCGCAGCGCCTCGGCGAGCAGGAACCCGGCCCGGTGGAAGTAGATCCGCCAGAGCAGCGCGGTGACCAGGAACGCGAGCGTGAACGCCGCCGCGCCCTGCCGGGAGAACCGCTCGCCGCTGTAGGCCACCCCGATCACCAGGACCGACTCGCCGAGCGCGATGAGGAAGATCTGCTGGTAGCGCTCGGCCAGGTGTTCCCCGGCCACCAGCCAGCTCCGGATGCGGGACCGCCCGAGCCGGGGCAGCGGCCACCCCAGGTACGTGCCGAGGTAGTCCACCGCCAGCGCCACCACCCACAGCGGCAGGCGCGCCCCGGGCAGCAGCGCGCCGGCCAGCCAGAGCGGCGCGCTGGTGCCGGCCCAGGCGGCGAGCCGCAGCGGAACCGTCCGCCGCGGGTGGCCGCGCAGCGCCGCCACGATCACCAGTGGCCGGCCGACCATCATCACCACGTACGCGAGCACGAACGGCAGCGCCCGCTCCTCCAGCGCGCGGGGCAGCGTCACCCCGAGCACCAGGCTGCCGAACGCGGTGCCGACCACGAGCGCCTGGATCACGATCCGCTCCGGCTCGTAGCGGCTGGTCACCCAGGTGGTGATGGTCCAGACGTGCCAGAGGACCAGGAAGAGCAGCAGCGTCCGGCCGACACCGGCGACCATCGTCTCGCCGGAGCCGTCGAGGTCGGTGATCAGTCGCTGCGACACCCGGGTCAGCGCGAAGACGAAGACCAGGTCGAAGAAGAGCTCCAGGAACGTCGCCCGCTCCGAACTGGCCATGGTGCGCAGCAGCGCCCCGCCCCGCTGCTCGCTCATGGTCAGCCCTTCGCGGCCTTCGCCTCCGCCTTCATCCGCTGCTTGAACTCGCGTACCCGGCGCAGCGACTCGGGGTCGGTCACGTCGGCCACCGACCGGTGCGCCGCCGGGTCGCCGTAGTCGCCGGCCGCCTCGCGCCAGCCCGCCGGGGTGACCCCGAACCGCTTGCCGAGCAGGGCGACGAAGATCTGCGCCTTCTGCCGGCCGAAGCCGGGCAGCTCACCCACCCGGCGCAGCAGCTCCCGGCCGTCGGCCGCGTCGGACCAGAGCCGGGCCGGGTCGCCGTCGTAGCGCTCGACCAGCGCCCGGCAGACCTCCTGGGTGCGGGCGGCCATCGCCTTGGGGAAGCGGTGCAGCGCCGGGGGCCGGGCGAACAGCTCCACCAGAGCCTCCGGGTCGTACCCGGCCAGTTCCCGGGCGTCCGGCTCGTGGCCGAGCCGCTGGGTCAGCACGTACGGCGAGGAGAACGCCTTCTCCATCGGCACCTGCTGGTCCAGCACCATGCCGAGGAGCAACGCCAGCGGGCTGCGCCCGAGCAGCTCGTTGGCCTGCGGGTCGATGGGCAGGGAGAGCGTCATGCCCCCATCCTGCCGCCCCGGCCACCGGTCGCGGGGGCGACTCCCCGACGAGCGCGACGCGGCCCGGTGGACCGGGCTGGGGTCCACCGGGCCGCGCGGCTCACGGTGCGGTCAGTTCACCACGAAGAGCAGCCGGTTCGGCGAGCCCGAGCCCGGGTTGGTCACCTTGCCGGTGGTGGCGTTGCTGGTCAGGTAGCTGGCCACCTGGGAGGGGGTGTAGGACGGGTTGGCGCCGAGCACGAGCGCCGCGGCGCCGGCCACGTGCGGGGACGCCATCGACGTGCCGCTGATCGTGTTGGTCGCGGTGTCGCTGGTGCGCCAGGCCGAGGTGATCGACGAGCCCGGGGCGAAGATGTCCACGCAGGAGCCGTAGTTGGAGAAGGACGACCGCGCGTCGCTGCTGGTGGTGGAGCCGACGGTGAGCGCCGAGGCGACCCGGGCCGGCGAGGAGTTGCAGGCGTTGGCGCTGGAGTTGCCGGCCGCGACGGCGTACGTGATGCCGGAGCTGATCGAGTTGGCCACCGCGTTGTCCAGCGTGCTGCTGGCGCCGCCACCGAGGCTCATGTTGGCCACGGCCGGCTTCACCGCGTTCGAGGTGACCCAGTTGACGCCGCTGATCACGCCGGCGGTGGTGCCGCTGCCGGAGCAGTTGAGCACCTTCACGGCGACCAGGCGGACGCCCTTGGCCACGCCGTACCGGGTGCCGCCGACCGTGCCGGCGACGTGCGTGCCGTGGCCGTTGCAGTCGGTGTTGTTGCTGTCCACCGTGTTGGTGCCCCAGGTCGCCCGGCCGCCGAAGTCGGTGTGGGTGGTCCGGATGCCGGTGTCGATGATGTAGGCCCGCACGTTGCTGGCCGTGTTCGGGTAGGTGTAGGTGCTGTTGAGCGGCAGGTTGCGCTGGTCGATCCGGTCCAGGCCCCAGGTGGCGCCGGTCTGGGTGCCCTGGACGGTCACCCGGCGGTCCTGCTCGACGTAGGCGACGGCCGGGTCGGCGGCCAGCCGACGGGCCTGCGCGGCGCTCATCGTGGCGTTGTAGCCGGTGAGGGCGGCGCTCCACACCGTGCCGACGGCGCCGCCGTAGCGCTTGGCCAGGCCGGCGGCCCGGTCCGGCACGGCGGTGCGGGCGGTGCGGCTGTTCGCGGTGCCGACCGCGTCGCCCTTGAGCACGACCACGTAGCTGCCGCTGACGGCGTCGGCGGCGCCGGCGTACCGGATCTCGCCGGTCGGCGCGGCGAGGGCCGGGGTGGAGGCGGCGGCGGTGAGGGCCGCGGCGGCGGCCGTGACGGCGAGCGCGCGCAGCGCACGCCGCCGGGGAACGGACACGTCGGGCATCGTCTGGCTCCCTACCGGGCGGGCCGGTTCGTGGCCGGCGGACCGCCCATCGACGGATGTTGGAGGGAATGCTAGCCATACATCGATGCTCGTGAAAGAGATAGTGGCCGATTGATACGGTCTGCGGTCCGGTTCCGGCGGGTGCGCGCCACGCCGGCCGCCGGGCGAGGCAGGATGGCCGGTGTGAACCGTCACGACATGCTGCTCTCCCCCGCCGGGGTGGACGCGCTGCGCACCGCGCTGACGCTGGCCCGCTTCACCGCGAACGGAATCGCCGACCGGCTCGGTCCGCAGGCCACCGGCGGCGTGGCCCGCAACGACCACCGGGCCGCGCTGCGCGCCACCGAGGACCGCGACCGGCTGGCCACCCTGATCCGGGTCTTCATCTGCGACCAGACCGAGCCCGAGCCGGTCGTGGCCGAGGCGCTCGCCCCGCTGACCGTGGACGAGGCGCTGGCCGGGGGCATCGTCGAGCGCCACGGCGACGGGCTGCGCGCCGGCGTCGACCTGGAGCCGTACGGCGACGACTGGTGGGTGCTCGCCGACGTGCCGGCCAGCGCCCGGCCGGGCCGGCCGCTGCACGCCGAGCACGTGCTGGGCGTCGGCGGCGCCACCCAGACGCTGATCGGCGCCGCCGTGCGCCGCACGGTCGACACCGCGCTCGACCTCGGCACCGGCTCCGGCGTGCAGGCGCTGCACCTGGGCACCCACGCCCGCCACGTCACCGCCACCGACGTCTCCGAGCGGGCGCTGCGCTTCGCCGCCACCACCGCCGCGCTCAACGGACAGGACTGGGAGCTGCTGCGCGGGGACATGGTCGCCCCGGTGGCCGGACGCCGCTTCGACCTGGTGGTCAGCAACCCGCCGTTCGTGGTCGGCCCCGGCACCACCACGCACGTCTACCGCGACTCCGGCCGGGTCGGCGACGCGATCGGCGCCGAGCTGGCCGCCGCCGCGCCGGACCTGCTCACCGAGGGCGGCACCATGCAGTACCTGGCGAACTGGGTGCACGTCACCGGCGAGGACTGGGCCGAGCGGGTCACCGGCTGGTTCGCCGGCACCGGCCTGGACGCCTGGGTGATCCAGCGCGAGGTGGCCGACCCGATGGCGTACGTGAACCTCTGGCTGACCGACGTCGGCGAGCGCGCCGACCCGGCGCGGATGGAGGCCTGGCTGGACTGGTTCGACGCGCACAAGGTCGAGGCGATCGGGTTCGGCATCGTCTCGCTGCGCCGGGCCGGGCACGACCAGCCGATCGTCCGGGTCGAGGACCTGCGCCAGCGGGTCGAACCGCCGCTCGGCGACCGGATCGGCGAGTGGTTCGACCGGCAGGACTGGCTGCGCGCCCGGGACACCGACGGCCTGCTCGCCGCCCGCTACCGGGCCGCCGACGGGCTCCAGCTGCGCCAGGAGGCCACCATGGGCGACGACGGCTGGGCGGTGGACCGGCAGGTCCTGGCCATGCCGCGCGGCCTGCGCTGGTCGGAGGAGGTCGACCCGCTGGTGCTCGCCCTGGTCGGCGGCGCGGACGGCCGGCTGCCGCTGCGCGACCAGCTCGCCCTGCTCGCCGCCGCGCACGACGTGGCACCGGACGAGCTGGCCGAGGCGGCCGGACCGATCGTGGCGCACCTGGTCGAGCGTGGCCTCGTCGAACCGGTGACCGACTGATGCGGGCGCTGGTGCAGACCGTCGGCCGGGCGTCGGTCACCGTCGACGGCGCGGTGGTCGGCGAGATCGCCGACGGGCTGCTGGTGCTGCTCGGCGTCACCCACACCGACACCCCGCAGGTCGCCGCCACCATGGCCCGCAAGCTGCACGAGCTGCGCATCCTCGACGACGACCGCAGCGCCGCCGACACCGGCGCGCCGCTGCTCGTGGTCAGTCAGTTCACGCTCTACGGCGACGCCCGCAAGGGGCGGCGGCCGAGCTGGACCGCCGCCGCCCCGGCCGAGGTGGCCGAACCCCTGGTGGACACCGTCGTCGAGGAGCTGCGCGCCCGGGGCGCGAAGGTGGAGACCGGCCGCTTCCGCACCCACATGCTGGTGGAGAGCGTCAACGTCGGTCCCCGCACCCTCCTGCTGGACCTCTGACGGCCTAGAAGAACAGACCCCGACGGGACAGCGACTGGCGCAGCCAGCCGTCGAGCTGGGCGGCCCAGTCGGTGCGATCGGCGGTGGCGTGGTCCACAGTGAACCGGCCGAACGCGTCCCGCCCCTCGGTGAACAGGCCGCCCCGCTTGTCCATCTCCAGCACCACCTGCACCTGCTGCGGGTCGGTGACGAAGGTGACCTCCAGCTGGTTCATCGCGCCGGCGTACTGGGGCGCCGGGTAGAACTCGATCTCCTGGTAGAACGGCAGCTGCTGGCGTACGCCGTAGATGTGGCCGCGCTCGACGTCGGCGCGGGCGAACCGGAAGCCCAGCCGCAGCAACGCCTCCAGCAGGCGCTCCTGGGCGGGCAGCGGGTGCACCGCGACCGCGTCCAGGTCGCCCTTGTCCACCGCCCGGGCCACCTCCAGCTCGGTCCGCAGACCCATCGTCATCCCGTGCAGGTGCTGGCCGTAGAGGTCGGTGAGCGGGGTCTCCCAGGGCACCTGGAAACGGAACGGCACGTCGTAGCGCTGCCCCGGGTCCAGGCGGAACGGGCCGGTCACCTGGGCCCGGCCGAACTCCTGGGTGGTGTCGTACTCCGAGTCGCCGCTCTCCACCTCGACCCGGGTCACCAGGCCGAGCGCGACCCAGCTCACATCCACCGGGTGGTCGCCGCCGACCACGTGGACGCGGCCCTCCAGCTGACCGCCCGGGCGGCAGTTCGGGTTGGCCAGCACCGTCTCCACCGACGGACCGCCCACACCCATCGCCTGCATGAGCCGCTTGAAGACCACCACGTTCTCCGATCGCCGGTTCGTTCCCGGCCCCACCGGCCGGACGCTGGCACGGTATCCGGGTCGGGCAAGCGACAGCCGGACTTCCGCCCGGATTCGTGTCGGGTCCCCGATCGCCTCACTCCCGTCTCACGCCCCGACCGCCAAGCTTGTTGTCACCGGCCCACCGCGCCGGCGGCACGGGGACCGGTACGGCACGTAGGACACGGGGAGAACAGAGATGACCCAGCGAATGATCGAGCACCAGGACATGGACGTCACCCTCACCGACCTGGACGCCACCGACGAGCGCGGCGTCTCCACCGACCTGGTCCGGGCGTACCTGAACGGGATCGGCCGCACCAAGCTGCTCACCGCGGCGCAGGAGGTGGAGCTGAGCAAGCGGATCGAGGCCGGGCTCTTCGCCGAGGAGAAGCTGGCCACCTGCACGCCGGTCTCCGCCGAGCTGCGCGCGGACCTGGCGCTGGTCGCCGCCGAGGGGCGCGCCGCCAAGGACCACCTGCTGGAGGCGAACCTGCGGCTGGTGGTGAGCATCGCCAAGCGCTACACCGGACGCGGCATGGCGTTCCTCGACCTGATCCAGGAGGGCAACCTCGGCCTGATCCGCGCGGTCGAGAAGTTCGACTACACCAAGGGCTACAAGTTCTCCACGTACGCCACCTGGTGGATCCGCCAGGCCATCACCCGCGCCATGGCCGACCAGGCCCGCACCATCCGCATCCCGGTGCACATGGTCGAGCAGGTCAACCGGATGGTCCGGGTGCGCCGCGAGCTGTCCGTGGCGCTGGGTCGCGAGCCCACCGTGGCCGAGGTGGCCACCGCGCTGGAGATCCCCGAGTTCCAGGTGATCGAGCTGATCTCGTACGACCGGGAGCCGGTGAGCCTGGACCAGGCGGTCGGCGAGGACGGGGAGAGCGCCCTCGGCGACTTCGTCGCCGCGGTGGACCCGCGCGCGGAGCCGGGCGACGCCGCCACCAACGGCGAGCTGCGCAACGAGGTGCGGATCGTGCTGGCCACGCTGTCCCAGCGGGAGCAGGCGGTGATCCGGCTGCGCTTCGGCCTGGACGACGGCCGCCAGCGCACGCTGGACGAGGTGGGCCGCGAGTTCGGGCTGTCCCGGGAGCGGATCCGGCAGATCGAGAAGGTGACGCTGCTCAAGCTGCGTGACCCGGAGCGGGCGAACCGGCTGGAGGCGTACGCCTGCTGACCCGACGCCCCACCGACAGGCCCCGGCGGTTCGCCGGGGCCTGTCGCGTGTCCGGTGCTTGACGCGGCCGCTCGCAGCGGATAAAACCAACTGGTTATCAAACCGGGAGGTTATGAACGTGACCGCCGACCTGCTCGACGCGACCTTCGCCGCACTGGCCGACCCCACCCGACGGGCCATCCTCACCCGGCTGGCCGCCGGCGAGGCGACCGTCACCGAGCTGGCCGCGCCGTTCGCGATGAGCCAACCGGCCGTCTCCAAGCACCTCCGGGTGCTCGAACGCGCCGGCCTGGTCACCCGGGGCCGCGACGCCCAGCGACGCCCCTGCCGGCTGGACGCGCGGCCGCTGCGGGCGGCCGTCGCGTGGCTGGCCGACTACCGGGACTACTGGGCCGAGAGCTACGCGCGCCTCGACGAGGTGCTCGCCGAACTGACCGCCGGGGACCAGCGGTGAGCGCCGCTCCGCCGGACCTGACCGTGACCCTCCACGGTGACCGGGAGATCCGGCTGAGTCGCGACTTCGCCGCCCCCCGACACCTGGTGTTCGCCGCCTTCACCCGCCCCGACCTGCTGGTCCGCTGGTGGGGCGCGCGGGGCTGGCACCTGATCGAGTGCGAGGTGGACCTGCGGGTGGACGGGCGCTGGCGCTTCGTCTCCCGGGGCCCCGACGGCACGCTGATGGGTCAGGGCGGCACCTACCGGGAGATCGACCCGCCGGCCCGGCTGGTGTGCACCGAACTCTTCGACGACCAGTCCTACCCGGGCGAGACGCTGGTCCGCCACGACTTCACCGAGTCGGTGGGACGGACCACGGTCGTCACCACCCTGCGGTTCGCCACCCGGCGGGGCCGCGACACCGCGCTGCGCTATCCCATGACCCGTGGCCTGGCCGAGGCGTTCGACCGGCTCACGGACCTGCTGCACCCGACGACAGAGGGAGTGACCCCGTGAACTGGACCCTGGAAGTGATCATCGTGCCGGTCTCCGACATCGACCGGGCCAAGGAGTTCTACGCCGAGCGGGTTGGCTTCAACGTCGACCACGACACCGACCTGGGCGGGGTCGGACGCATCGTGCAACTCACGCCCCCGGGCTCCGGATGCTCGATCGTCCTCGGCCAAGGCGTCGTGCCGGAGATGCCGCCCGGCTCGCTCAAGGGGCTGCAACTGGTCGTGTCCGACCTGGAGAAGGCCCGGGCGGAGCTGGTCGAGCGGGGTGTGGAGGTCGGCGACATCCAGGTCGTCGGCCGGAACCCCCGACCGGTGCCGCACCCGCTGGACAACGTCGGCTTCGTCTTCTTCCGCGACCCCGACGGCAACGAGTGGTCGGTGCAGCAGATCTCCTCCCGCGCCTGACGGTGTTAAGAAGGGGCCCTTTCTCTACCGGAGGCGTTAAGAAGGGGCCCTTCCTTACAACCGGCGCGGGCCGGTGTCGGGGCGCGCCGCCTCGGCGCCGGTACGCACCGTGGCGTGCAACACCGAGATGCCGTCCGGGCGGGCCAGCACCGGGTTGAGCGTGAGCGACCGCACCCGGGGCTGCTCGTCCGCGAGCCGGCCCACCCGCAGCAGCAGGTCCACCAGGGCCGCCCGGTCCACCGGCGCGGCACCCCGGTGCCCCCGCAGCAGCGGCGCGGCCCGCGGCTCGTCCACCAGCTCGGCGGCGTCCCGGTCGGTCAACGGCACCGCCCGCCAGGCCCGGTCGCCGAGCAGCTCGGTCGCCACGCCACCCAGGCCGAACCCGACCACCGGCCCGAACGCCGGATCCTCCACCAGCTCCACCACGCACGCCACCCCCGGCGCGACCATCGGCTGCACCAGCACCTCCGGACCGAACACCGGGGCCATCTCGGCGTACGCGCGGCGCAACGCGCCGGCGTCGGCCAGGTCGAGCCGGACCGCGCCCAGGTCGAGCCGGTGCCGCAGCCCCGGCGCGGCCGCCTTCAACGCCACCGGCCAGCCGAGCCGCTCCCCCGCCGCCACCACCTCGTCGGCCGAACCGGCCGGCACGGACCGCACCACGTCGATCCCGTACGCGCCCAGCAGCGCCGCCGGATCCGCCCCGTCGGGCCGCATCGCGGCCTGCCCCGCCACCCGGTCGACCCGGGGCAGCTCGGGCAGCACGCCGGGCGGCCGGCGCAGCCAGTCCGCGTACGTGGTGACCCGGGCCAACGCCCGCACCGCCTCCTCCACGCTCGGATACGCCGGCACCCCGGCCGGCACCCGCCCGGCCAGGAACGTCGCCACCACCGGCTTGCCGGTGGCCCGCGCGTCGGGCAGCGCCGCGGCGAAGTCGGCCTCCGGATCGGTGAGCTGACCGGGCAGCGGCGGGGCGAAGACCGCCACCACGGCGTCCACCCGCTCGTCGGCCACGGCGGCGGCGAGCGCGGCGGCGTACGCGGCGGCGCCGCCGGTCGGCCCGACGTCCTCCGGGTACCCGTCCGCCACGACCAGCCCCTGCCCGGCGCACGCGGTCGCGGCCAGCCCGGTCAGCGCCGAGGAGTTACCCACCACGGCCACCCGCCGACCGGCCGGCAGCGGCTGGTGGGCCAGGAGCACACCCACGTCGAGCAGCTCGGCGACGGTGTCCACCCGGATCACGCCGGACTGGGCGAAGAGCGCGCTGACCGCGGCGGTGTCCAGCGCGGGCGCCTCGCCCACCCCCGGCGGCCGGGCCAGGGACGCCAGTGCCACCACCGGCTTGCTCCGGCCGATGCGCCGGGCCAACCGGGCGAACTTGCGCGGGTTGCCGAACGTCTCCAGATAGAGCGTGATGACGTCGGTGGCCGGATCGTCCTGCCAGTACTGCAACAGGTCGTTGCCGGAGACATCGGCCCGGTTGCCGGCCGACACGAAACTGGACAGCCCCAGCCCGCGCCGCGACGCCTCGGCCAGCAGGGCCACCCCGAACGCGCCGGACTGGCTGAACACGCCGACCCGCCCGGGCGCCGGCAACACCGGGGCGAGCGTGGCGTTGAGGCGTACCGCCGGGTCGGTGTTGGCGACGCCGAGGCAGTTCGGGCCGACCACCCGCATGCCGGCCAGGTGCGCGGCACGGACCAGGGCCCGCTGCGCCGCCGCCCCGGCCGGACCGGACTCGGCGAACCCGGCCGAGACCACCACCAGCCCGTGCGCGCCCGCCCGGGCCGCGTCCTGGACCACCTCCGTCACCGCCTCCGGCGCGACCGCCACCACGGCCAGGTCGACGTCCAGGCCGGCGTCGGCGGCCGACGGGTACGCGGGCAACCCGGCCACCGTCGCCGCGCTCGGGTGCACCGGCACGATCGCGCCGGCGAACCCGCCGTCGCGCAGATGACCGAGCAGCGCCGCGCCGACACCCTGGCCGGTGGCGCTGGCGCCGTAGACGGCGATGCCGCGCGGGGCGAGCAACCGGGCGATCGAACGCGCCTCGGTGCGGTGCTCCCGGCCACGCTGCACCGCGAGCGTCGCCTCGGTCGCCGCGATCGGGAAGGTCAGGTGCACCACGCCGTCGGCGTACTGGCGCTGCACCTGGTAGCCGAAGTCGGCGAAGACCCGCAGCATGGTCCCGTTCGCCGGGAGCACCTCGGCGACGAAGTGCACGATGCCGTGCCGACCGGCCGCGTCGGCCAGGTGCTCCAACAGCACGGAGCCGATGCCCCGACCCTGGTAGGCGTCCTCCACCACGAACGCCACCTCGGCCTCCGGCGAGGCGGGACCGAGCCGCTCGTACCGGCCGACCGCGACGATCCGCTCGCCGGCCAGCACCACGAACGCCTCCCGGTCGCGGTGGTCGACGGTGACGAAGCGCTTCAGGTCCCGCTCCGGGATGCGCGGGTACGGCGAGAAGTAGCGCAGGTAGCGGGTGCGCTCGGAGAAGCGCGCGTGCATCGCCACGATCTCCGGCGCGTCGTCCGGGCGGATCTGTCGCAGCTGGACGGTCGTGCCGTCGCTGAGCAGCACGTCCACCGGTTGCTCGACGGTGGTCACCGGATCAGTCGCGCGGATCGTGCGGGTCGAGCCCGAGCAGCGGGAAGACCGCCTTGCGGGTGGCCGCGACCGCCCGGTCCACCGCGTTCGGCTCGCCGCTCGGCTGCCACGGCTGATAGTCCGGGTCCACGTCGTCGGTCATCCGCAGCGGGACGTCGTGGCCGGGCCGCCGGCGCGCGGCCAGCTCCCGCCAGCCGGGCGGGGTGAGCGTGGCCGGGTCGATCGGCTCGCCGGTGGCGATCGCGAGCAGGTGCGTCCAGGCCCGGGGCACCACCTCGACCAGCGCGTACCCGCCGCCGCCGGTGGCCACCCAGCGGCCGTCGCACAGCTCGTCGGCGAGCGCCCGCAACGCCCGGTAGGTGGCCCGCTGCCCGTCCACGGACAGGTGCAGGTCGGCCAGCGGATCGCTGCGGTGCCCGTCCGCGCCGCACTGGGTGACCAGCAGCTGGGGCCGGTACGCCCGCAGCACCGACGGCACCACCGCGTGGAACGCCCGCTGCCAGCCGGCGTCACCGACCCCGGGCGGCAGCGGCACGTTGACCGCGGTGCCCTCCGCGCCCGGCCCGCCGGTCTCGTCCGGGAACCCGGTGCCGGGGAACAACGCGAGCGGCGTCTCGTGCAGGCTGACCGTGAGCACCCGCGGGTCGTGGTAGAAGATCTCCTGCACCCCGTCGCCGTGGTGCACGTCCACGTCCACGTACGCGATCCGCTCCGCGCCGAGGTCGAGCAGACGGGCGATGGCCACCGCCGGGTCGTTGTAGACGCAGAACCCGGCCGCCCGCGCCGGCATGGCGTGGTGCAGCCCACCGGCCACGTTGACCGCGCGCCGGGCGTCGCCACGCCACACCGCCTCGGCCGCGGCCACGGTCGCGCCCGCGATCAGCGCACTCGACTCGTGCATCCCGTCGAAGACCGGATTGTCGGAGGTGCCCAGGCCGAAGCCGGCGAAGAGCGGGTCGCGCGGCGCGGCGCGGACCGCGTCCAGATAGGCCGGCTCGTGCACCCGGGTCAGCAGCGCGTCGTCGGCCGGCTCGGGCTTGACCAGCCGCACCCCGGGCCGGTCCAGCACGCCCAGCTCCCGGGCGAGCGCCATGGTCAGCTCGACCCGGACCGGGTCGAGCGGATGGTCGCCCATGTCGTAGGCGAGGAGGGCCTCGTCCCACACCACCACCGTGTCGTCGGCCATGCGGCCATCGTCGCACGCGGGCCCGGGCACGCCCACCAGCCGCCCGTTCACCGACCGGACGTGCCGCCCGTCGCCACCGGACGGTCCGGGTCGGCCACCCACTCGCTCCACGAGCCGACGTAGAGGGCGGCGTCCGGCCGGCCGGCCAGGTGCAGCGCCAGCACCGCCTGCGCGGCGGTCACCCCCGAGCCGCAGTAGGCCCCGACCGGCGCGTCCCCGCCGACCCCGGCGGCCGCGAAGCGCTCGCGCAGCGCCTCGGCGGCGGGGAACCTGCCCCGCGTGACGTAGTCCGGGGCGGGCAGGTTGACCGCGCCGGGCACGTGCCCGGCGACCGGGTCGACCGGCTCGTGCTCGCCGAGGTAACGCGGCGCGGCCCGCACGTCGAGCAGCACGCCGGAGTCGGCGGCGGCGAGCCGGGCGGCCCCCGCGGCGTCGAGCACCGGCAGCCCGCCCGGGGCGACCGTCACGTCGCCGGGCGTCGGCTCCGGCGTCCCGGTGTCCACCGGCAGGCCGGCGGCGGTCCAGGCCGGCCAGCCGCCGTGCAGCACCCGCACCTCCCGGTGACCCGCCCAGCGCAGCGTCCACCAGGCCCGCGCGGCGGACATCCCGTCGCCGCCGTCGTACACCACCACGGGGTGACCGGCGCGGACGCCGGCGGCCCGCAGCGCCGCCTGCAACGCGGCCGGGTCGGGCAGCGGGTGCCGGCCCGCGGCCCCGGGCCGCCCGCACAGCTCGGTGTCCAGGTCGACGAAGACGGCGCCGGGGAGGTGGCCGAGGGCGTAGTCGTCGCGGCCGGGCGGGCCGGCCAGCCGCCAGCGGACGTCGAGCACGGTGGGTGGGTCGGCGCGGTCGATCTCGGCGGCGAGCCGGTCCGGCTCGACCAAAAGCTCTGCGGTTCCGGACATGCGGTCCAGTCAACACCATCCGGGCCGCGACCTCCGGGTTCGCCTGCGGTCGACGGTCGGTGGTTACGGGTAGCATCGGACGCCGGGAGGCCGCTGACGTGAAGCACGACCTGGTTGACACGACCGAGATGTACCTGCGCACCATCCTCGAACTGGAGGAGGAGGGTGTGCCGCCGCTGCGTGCCCGCATCGCCGAGCGGTTGAGGCAGAGCGGACCGACCGTCAGCCAGACCGTCGCCCGGATGGAGCGCGACGGTCTGCTCACCGTCGAGGGCGACCGGCACCTGGCCCTCACCCCGCTGGGCCGCAACACCGCCGTGTCCGTGATGCGCAAGCACCGGCTGGCCGAGCTGCTGCTGGTCAACGTGATCGGGATGCCCTACGAGGAGGCCCACGAGGAGGCCTGCCGGTGGGAGCACGTGATGAGCGACGCGGTGGAGAAGCGGGTCTACGACCTGCTCAACCGGCCGACCCGCTCGCCCTACGGCAACCCGATCCCGGGCCTGGAGGAGCTGGGCGACCCGGGCCAGCCGGCGGTCGAGACGGTCGAGGGCGAGCGGAACCTGGCGTTCCCGGGCCTGTCCGGCCCGGTCGTGGTGCGGCGGATCTGCGAGAGCGTGCAGACCGACGCCGACGTGCTGCGGCAGCTGCACGCCGCGGGTGTCGACCCGGGTGCGACCGTGACGGTGGCGCAGGAACGCGACGGCGTCTCCATCGACCGTTCCGGCGACCGGGTGCGGCTGCCCCGCGAGGTGGCCTCCCGGGTGTTCGTGGCGGCCCGCTGACGCCCGGCGCTCAGAGCTTCCGGGTGTCGAGGACCTTCGCCAGCGCGACCAGCTTGCCGGTGGTCTTCTCGACCTCGGCCGTGGCGGTGCCCTTCGGCGTCGCCCAGCGCAGGCTGGCCAGCCGGCCCTCGTCGGCCAGCCAGCCCACCTCGGCGACCGGTCCGGCCTTCGCGCTCTTCGGCAGCGTCCGCCGGTAGGCGATCTTCCCGAGCTTGGTGACCTTGGCCGCCCCGCGCGGCTGCACGTCCAGCGTGAACGTCGACGTGTCGATCGACGTGTCGGTCACCGAGAGCGTCAGTTCCGGCAGCACGGCCGCCTGGGCGCGGAGCACGCAGGTGTGGGTGTCCCCCCGCTCGGTGGCGGCGGCCACGTCGAAGGTGGCGCCGGTGTGCTCGGCGATCACCGCGAAGTCGAGCAGCCGGCACGCCCCGCCGGAGGACGCCGCGGCGACCGCCACCGGGGGCCGGTCCGCCGGCACGGCGACCTCCGGGGCCTCGTCGGCGCAGCCGGTGGCGAGCAGGACGGCCGAGGCGGCCAGCCAGGTACGGGCGCGCACGGGAGACCTCCGCGGTCGGCGGCGGGTCGGACCCGCCGGAGTTCCGTCGGACACCGTACGGGCCGCCCGGCGGGGACGGAAGCCCCCTAATCGGCCACGTACGGACAGTGCCGGCACCCTCGCCCGCAGCACGTGCCGCGCCGGGCCAGGAAGCCGGCGCTGAGCACGAACAGCCCCGTCTCCGGGTCCAGGTAGCCGGCTTCCCCGGCGGCCAGCGCGGCGGCGTGCGCGGCCAGGATCCGCTGCCGGTCGGGGTGCGTCGGCGACAGGCGCGACGGGTGCGGCTCGGTCAGCGGGCGGTCCGCCAGCTCGTCACTCACCGCTGGAGTGTAAGGAAGGGCCCCTTCTTAACGTCTCGCGCATAGGCGGGGCCCCCTTTTAACACGCTCACCCGTGGCGCGTGAACGCCTCCGTGATGGCGGTGGGGTCGACGTCGGTGGCGAGCAGCAGCCGCAGCAGCACCTTCGCCTTGTACGGGTCGAGCAGCCCGCCGTCGACCAGCCCGCGCCGCCGCAGGTCCCGTTCCGAGCCGACCGCGCCGTAGGTGTCCCGCAGCACCGACCCGGCGCCGGTGCGCGAGGTCAGCACCACCGGCATCCGCCCGGCGAGCGCGCCCAGCGCCGGGGCGAACGCGGGCGGCACGTGTCCCACCCCGAAGCCGGCCACCACCAGCCCGTCCCGGCCGGCGGCCACGGCGTCGAGCACCGCCACGTCGTCGTCGAGCGTCACGGTGTGCAGCGCGACCCGGGTGGCGGCCAGCCGCTCGCGGTCCACCGCGGGCAGGGGCGCGTGGCGGGGCGGCCGGGTCAGCACCCGTACCCGCCCCTCGACCACGTGCCCGAGCGGCCCGGCGTTGGGCGAGACGAAGGTGCCCGTACTCGTGCTGTGGGTCTTGCGGACGAACCGCGCGGCGTGGATCTCGTCGGCGAACGCGACCAGGACGCCGAGGTCCCGCGCGGCCGGTGCGGCCGCCACCCGGACGGCCGCGAGCAGGTTCGCCGGCCCGTCCGGGCCGGCCAGCGTGGGGTTGCGCATGGCGCCGGTGAACACCAGCGGCGCGGCGTGCGGCCAGACCAGATCGGCCAGCCACGCGGTCTCCTCCAGCGTGTCGGTGCCCTGGGTGACCACCACGCCGGTCGCCCCGCCGGCGACCGCCCCGGCCGCCGCGTCCACCAGGTCGAGGATCTGTCGGTACGCGAGCGCGGCGCTGGGCACCGCCTCGACGTCGCGCACGTCGAGCGGGATGTCGGCGAGCCCGGGTACGGCGGCGGTGAGGTCGGCGCCGGTGAGCCGGGCGACCACTCCACCGGCGCCGGCGCCGGCCATCGCGATGGTCCCGCCGAGGGTGAACAGCGCGACGGTCACCGGACGCCCCGCCGCGCGAGCAGGAACGCCTGGGGCTGCCGCTCGCCGTCGACCGGCTCACGCAGGACCGTGGCCGTGACGACGAACCCGGCGGCGGCGAGCTGCGCGGACAACCGCTGCGGCGGCAGCCAGTGCACGTCGTAGCTGACCCGGTGGCCGTACGCCCGCTCCCGCCGGTCGAGCCGGTCGCCGGCCTTGACGGCGAGCAGCAGGTGCCCGCCGGGCGCGAGCGCCCGGTGGAAGCCGGCGAACACCTCGGGCAGCAGCTCCGGCGGCAGGTGGATCACCGAGTACCAGGCGACCAGCCCGGCCAGCGACCCGTCCGCGGCGATCGGTTCGGTCATCGAGCCGACCGCGAAGCGCAGCTCCGGGTACGCCCGGCGGGCCACCGCCACCATGCCGGGCGAGAGGTCGACGCCGCTCACGTCGACCCCGAGGCGACGCAGGTGGGCGGTGACCCGGCCGGTGCCGCAGCCGACCTCCAGCACCGGCCGGTCCGGCCCGACCGTCTCGGCGAACGCGGCCAGCACGGCCCGGTCCAGCGGCGGCTCGACCACGTCGGGCAGCAGCCGCGCGTAGTCCTCGGCGACGGTGTCGTAGGCGGCCCGGGTCTCGGTCAGCCAGTGCGGTTCGGTCACGACGGTCAACCCTAGTTCCCGCCTTTCGGTAGGCCCCCGACCACCCGGAGTTGATATTGACCGTCGTTGCTACGGTCTCCCGCGACCGTCCAGAGAGGACCCATGGTGAGATCGACCGCGATGATCCTGTGCGCCGGTGCGCTCGTGATGGCCACGAGCGGCTGTTCCGCCGACGAGACCGCCCTGCCGGACCAGCTCCGCGATCCGTGCGCGCTGCTCCCCGCCGACCTGCTGGGCCGGCTCGCGCCCGGCGCCCGGCCCAGCGCGTCGGCGAACCTCGGCGACCGCAGCGGCTCCCGGGAGTGCGCGGTCGACCTGACCAGCGGCACCTCGATGCGGGGTGATCTGGTGGTCACCGTGTCCGTCGACGCCGAGGGCATGTACGACGACGCGTGGCGGCAGGACCGGTGCGCGCGGATCGCCGCCGAGGAGACCACGGCGGGCCCCGGCGACAGGTCGTGCGCGGCGGTGCGCCCCTGGGACGGCGGCGAGACCCGGTTCGACGCCTGGGCCTGGCGCGGCGACCGCTACCAGGTGCGGGTCGCCTACCAGGTGGTGCAGCCCCAGACGCTGCCCCCCGACGCCGAGGCGGACCTGCGCGAGGTGCTCGACCAGGCGATCCGGTCCCTCCCCGACTGACCCCGCCACCCCGTCGATCATGAAGTTGGCCGGCCGATCCGTCCGTGTGTCGTGCCGCCACCTTCGTGATCGACGGGGTGGTGGGTCAGGCGAACCAGGTGGCTGCCTGGCCGTGGCCGCGGGTCCAGGCGAGCGGGCGGCCGTCCAGGGCGAGGACGTTGTGGAACCCGCCGGCCGGCGGCTCGGGCAGCGTGGTGTGCGGCAGCACGGCCGGGTCCTCGTTGGCGACCCAGTGCCCGGGCAGCGTCCCGACCAGCGCGGTGAAGGCCGCCCGGCGCGCCGGCGGCACCTGGTAGAGCACCGAGCTGTGGAAGACGACGAGCGTCGCGTCCGCCGGGGCGCGCGCCGCCAGCGCCGGCAGGTCGTCGACCAGGTCGCCCCGGAGCAGCAGCGGCGGATCGGACCCGGCGACCGCCGCCGCGGCGCGCAGCCGCTCCCGGCGGTGCCGGTGCTCCGGCCAGATCAACGCGTCCAGCCAGGCCAGGTCCGCCGGGTCGGTGACGTCGAGCGGGTTCACGTCCAGCCCGGCCCGCCACACCACCTCCGGTCGTCGCGCGGGCGGGGCGACCCCGGTGAGCACGCAGTCGAGCACAGGCTCCCCGTCGCCGACCAGCCGGTCGCCGTAGCGGTAGGCGTACCGGTCGGGGTAGAGGCACAGGCCGGCGGAGGCGCCCACCTCCAGCAGCGCCAACGGCTGCGGCAGTGCGGCGAGCACCGGTAGCAGCGCGGCGCACCGGCCGGCCTCGTTCGTCTGCGTCGCCCGGACCCGCATCTGCGCCGCGATCTCCGGCCAGCCCGCCGACACGTACGCCCGGAACGCCGCCGGGTCGTCCACCGGCCCGCCGCCCAGCCGTACCACGCCGAACAGCAGATTCGGCTGGCGCTTGGCCGGCGGCAGCGTGTCGAGCAGGGCGAGCAGCTCCGCGTCGCGGGCCACCGCACGGGACAGGCGTTCGTACGCCGGGGACACGCCGCGCGCCTCGCGGTCGGCGAATGCCAGATAGATGTCGGCCGTGGTCATCCCGCGAGCATTCCAGTTCCCGGGCGTCGTGGTCTGTGACCGTCCACACCTGTTGCCGCTCCGGCCGTGGGGCCGAAGCCCTCCGGCACGACGGCCGGGACGCGTCGGCGCGGTTCTCCGCGTCGACCGGCAGCCGCGGCAGGAACCCCTCCGCGCGGTGCGCCCCCGTCCCGGGTCGGCCAGGCGCACGATCGGGCCGCGACCCGTCCGCGTACGCCAGCTGCCGGGTCGACCACGCACGATCGGCTCCGGCCCGCGACCCGTCCGCGTCATCACGTTCGTCCGCGTCATCACGTTCGTCGGTGCCGAACGACCGGGCCGGTTCGTCGGTGTCCGGGCACCTGAGTCGTTTCTGATATCAGCTCGACAGGCGACCACGGGTCACCATCCGCCTCGGCCGGACGAACCCCGGGCCATCGTGCCGGTCCCGGGAACCGGCGGACGATGGGCCGGACGATGGGCCGGACCACGGGGCGGACCGTGAGACGCCGCGAGCGCGGCAGGGAGATCCCTGCCGCGCTCGCGCCACGGTGGAGCGTCAGCTGCAACCGCTGGTGGAGCCGCAGCCCTCGCAGACGTAGCAGCTACCGGCCGGCCGCATCTTCGTGCCGCAGGTGAAGCAGAGCGGCGCGTCGGCGGCCTTGCCGATCACGGCCTCCAGCAGCTCGGTGCTGGAACCCACCGCCGGGGCGGGCTTGACGGCCGCGGCGTCGGCCAACTCCTGCGCCGGCTGGGCGACCGGGCCGGTCTTCGGCTCGGGCGCCTCGACCGGGGCGGAGGCGGCCATCGCGGTGAGGTCCGCACCGCTCGCCTCCGCCTCCGCCTCGGCCCGGAGCTGGGCGGCCCGCTCCTTGGCGGTGAAGATGCCCAGCTCCGCACGGCGGTCGTACGGCAGGAAGTCCAGCGCCAGGCGACGGAAGATGTAGTCCATCACCGAGGCGGCCATCCGCACGTCCGGGTCGTCGGTCATGCCGGCCGGCTCGAAGCGCATGTTGGTGAACTTGCTGACGTACGTCTCCAGCGGAACGCCGTACTGGAGACCGATGGAGATGGCCACCGAGAAGGCGTCCATCACACCGGCCAGGGTCGAGCCCTGCTTCGACATCTTGAGGAAGACCTCGCCGAGGCCGTCGTCCGGGTAGGACGAGGCGGTGAGGTAGCCCTCCGCGCCGCCGACCGAGAAGGAGACCGTCTGCGACGGGCGCTTCTTCGGCAGCCGCTTGCGCACCGGGCGGTACTCGACGACCTTCTCCACGACCTTCTCGACCTCGGCGGCCGGGGCCTGCGTGTCGGCGGTGGCCTTGTTCGGCTTGGCGACCGACAGCGGCTGTCCCACCTTGCAGTTGTCCCGGTAGATCGCCAGCGCCTTCAGGCCGAGCTTCCAGCCCTCGAAGTAGATCTTCTCGACGTCCTCGACGGTCGCCTGCTCCGGCATGTTGACCGTCTTGGAGATGGCGCCGGAGATGAACGGCTGGACCGCCGCCATCATCCGCACGTGGCCCATCGGCGCGATCGAACGCTCGCCCATGGCGCAGTCGAAGACCGGGTAGTGCTCCGGCTTCAGACCGGGGGCGTCCACCACGTGCCCGTGGTCGGCGATGTGCTCGACGATCGCCTCGACCTGCTCCTCGGGGTAGCCGAGGCTGCGCAGGGCGCGCGGGACGGTCTGGTTGACGATCTGCATCGAGCCGCCGCCGACCAGCTTCTTGAACTTCACCAGCGCCAGGTCCGGCTCGACGCCGGTGGTGTCGCAGTCCATCATCAGGCCGATGGTGCCGGTCGGGGCGAGCACGCTGGCCTGCGAGTTGCGCCAACCGAACTTGTCACCGAGCTTGTTGCCCAGCGTCCACTGCTTGGTCGCCTCGCGCTGCAGGGCGGTGGCCACGGTGCCGGTCGGCTTGATCGCGTCGTTGGCGGCGGCGTGCTTGCGCATGACCCGCTTGTGCGGCTCGGCGTTGCGGGCGTAGCCGTCGTACGCGCCGACGATGCCGGCCAGCTCGGCGGAACGGCGGTAGGCGGTGCCGGTCATCAGCGAGGTGATCGCCGCGGACACCTCCCGCCCCTGCTCCGAGTCGTAGGGCAGGCCGGAGGCCATCAGCAGGGCGCCCAGGTTGGCGTACCCGATGCCGAGCTGCCGGTAGGCGCGGGTGGTCTCACCGATCTTCTCGGTCGGGAAGTCGGCGAAGCAGATCGAGATGTCCATCGCGGTGATGACGAACTCGACCGACTTGACGAACTTCTCCACCTCGAAGCCGCCGTCGGCGCGGAGGAACTTCATCAGGTTCAGCGAGGCCAGGTTGCACGAGGAGTTGTCCAGGTGCAGGTATTCCGAGCACGGGTTCGACGCGGTGATCCGCCCGGTCTCCGGGCAGGTGTGCCAGTCGTTGATCGTGTCGTCGTACTGCAGACCCGGGTCGGCGCACTCCCAGGCGGCCTGGGAGATGGTGTGGAACAGCTTCTTCGCGTCGATCGTCTCGATGGTCTGCCCGTCGAGCCGGCCGCGCAGGTCGAAGCCGCCGCCGTTCTCCACCGCGGTCATGAACTCGTCGGAGACGCGGACCGAGTTGTTGGCGTTCTGGTACTGCACGCTGACGATGTCCGCGCCGCCCAGGTCCATGTCGAAGCCGGCGTCGCGCAGCGCGCGGATCTTGTCCTCCTCGCGCGCCTTGGTCGCCACGAACTCCTCGATGTCCGGGTGGTCGACGTCGAGGATGACCATCTTGGCCGCGCGCCGGGTGGCGCCACCGGACTTGATGGTGCCGGCGGAGGCGTCCGCGCCGCGCATGAAGCTGACCGGGCCGGAGGCGGTGCCGCCGGAGGAGAGCAGCTCCTTCGAGGACCGGATCCGGGAGAGGTTGACCCCGGCGCCCGAGCCGCCCTGGAAGATCCGCCCCTCCTCCTTGTACCAGTCGAGGATGGAGTCCATCGAGTCGTCGACGGCCAGGATGAAGCAGGCGCTGACCTGCTGCGGCGACGGCGTGCCGACGTTGAACCAGACCGGCGAGTTGAAGCTGAACACCTGGTGCAGCAGCATCCAGGTCAGCTCGTGTGCGAACACCTCGGCGTCGGCCGGGCCGGCGAAGTAGCCGTACTCCTCGCCGGCGGTGCGGTAGGTGTCGACCACCCGGTCGATGAGCTGCCGCAGCGACCACTCGCGCTCCGGAGTCCCCACCGCGCCCCGGAAGTACTTGGTGGTCACGATGTTGGCCGCGTTGACCGACCAGGACTCGGGGAACTCCACCCCACGCTGCTCGAAGTTGATCGAGCCGTCCCGCCAGTTCGTCATCACGACGTCGCGGCGCTCCCAGGCGACCTCGTCGTAGGGATGCACCCCCTCGGTCGTCCAGACGCGCTCGATCTTCAGCCCCGCCCCGGCCTTGTTCCGTGACTTGCTGGTCGTCACGCCCTCGCCCCCCTCGTCGGCACGGTCACCCACCGCGCCTCGTCTACAACCTGTCAGAAACTCGAAAATGTCAGCTGATCGCGCCGGCGGCCTCGGCCGCTCCGGCACCGGCGCCCTCCCGGGCGCGCGCGGCGGACCGCAGCGTCTCGATCTCCCGCTCGAAGTCGGCGAGCGAGTCGAAGGACCGGTAGACGCTGGCGAACCGCAGGTAGGCCACCTCGTCCAGGTCACGCAACGGGCCGAGGATGGCAAGGCCCACGTCGTGGCTGGGGATCTCGGCGGCCCCCCTGGCGCGGACGGTCTCCTCGACCTTCTGTGCCAGCAGCGCGATCGAGTCGTCGTCGACCGGCCGCCCCTGGCACGCCTTGCGCACCCCGCCGATGATCTTCGTGCGGCTGAACGGCTCGGTCACCCCGCTGCGCTTGACCACCGCGAGCACCGCCTCCTCGACGGTGGTGAACCGCTTGCCGCACTCCGGGCAGGACCGCCGCCGCCGGATGAGCTGGCCGTCGTCGGCCTCCCGCGAGTCGACCACCCGGGAGTCGGCGTGCCGGCAGTACGGACACCGCATCGCCCGACCTCCTCCATCGACCACGGGCGCACCCACCGACCCCCGGGCACGCGTCGACACGGCGGAGCCATCGGTCGATGACCGTCGCCGGGTGCGCGATGCGGGAGTGCGTTCGGTAGTTGAACCCAACCTGTAGGCAACTTACGCCCATGTGACTACTACATCTAGGGGTTGACCGTATGTCGTCCCACTAGCGAGGTCAAGTTGGCCGGCGTGTTCGGCGCGTCATCAGGATCACGTCCGCCGCGACCTCGCCGAGGAGCCCAACGGCGGGCACCCGCCCCCGGTCACGGGCCGCCGGGATAGAACATCCGTTCGAGTGCGACGTACCATTTATCAGAACAGCCGTTCGGAAATCCAGGATTTCGACGCGACACGCCGACACCACGTCGTACAGATGTTTGAAAATGGCCGATCTCACCTATACGGTCAGATCCACACGCACCACGAGCCGACGAGGCACCCAGCGCCGACCAGGGAGGACGGACGTGACCGAGGACCGGGCCAGCCGGCAGAAGAACCCGCAGCCGATCGACGGGGCGGGGCCGCCGGCGACCCGTCGCCCCCGCACCGCTCGCAGCCGCGCCGCCCAGCCGGCGGTGCGACCGGTGACGCCGGTGGTCAGCAGCTTCCCCGACCCGGCGACGGTCGACCTGACCGCCCGGCAGCGCCGGATCCTGGAGTTCATCCGCACCTGGGTGGAGCGCCACGGCTACCCGCCGAGCGTGCGTGAGATCGGCGAGGCGGTCGGCCTGGTCTCCCCGTCCAGCGTCGCGTACCAGCTCAAGGAGCTGGAGAAGAAGGGCTTCCTGCGCCGCGACCCGAACCGGCCGCGCGCCGTCGACGTCCGCGCGCCGAGCGACGCCGACGACGAGGCCGCCCGCGCCCAGCGCCCCGCCCCGGCGTACGTGCCGATGCTGGGCCGGATCGCCGCCGGTGGGCCGATCCTCGCCGAGCAGGCGGTGGAGGACATCTTCCCCCTCCCCCGCGAGCTGGTCGGTGAGGGCGAGGTCTTCATGCTCCAGGTCAAGGGCGACTCGATGCTCGACGCGGCGATCTGCGACGGCGACTGGGTGGTCGTCCGCCAGCAGCCCAACGCCGAGGTGGGTGACATCGTGGCGGCCATGCTCGACGGCGAGGCGACGGTGAAGACCTACCGGCGACGGGACGGCCACGTCTGGCTGATGCCGCAGAACCCCGCGTTCGACCCGATCCCCGGTGACGACGCCACCATCATGGGCCGCGTGGTCGCGGTGCTGCGCCGGATCTGACGCGCCGACGAGAGGAGGGGGCGACCGGCACCGGTCACCCCCTCCTCTCACGTCCGTCGTCTCAGTAGCGGTCGCCCCGGTAGTCCCGGCTGCCCGAGACGGGCCCGTACTGGCCGCCCCGGTCGTCGCGACGGCCGCCGCGCGGATCCCGCGGGTCCGGCTCACGACGCGGCGGCTCGGCCCGGCCACCCGGCCGACCCCCACCGCCCGGCGGCTGCCCGCGGCGCCCCGCGCTGTCCGGCCCGGGGCCGTAGCCGCCCCGGCCGCCGCCCTGACCCGGGCCGCCGGGCCCGCCACCGCCGTAGACCCCACCGCCGGGGCCGGGCCGGGCCCCGTTGGCGCCACCGGCCGGCCGGCCGCCACCGCCGTAGACCCCGCCGCCCTGCGGACGGCCACCCTGCTGCCCGCCGTAGACGCCGCCGCCCGGGGGCCGGCCACCGCCGTAGACCCCGCCGGCCGGTGGGCGTTCGCCGTTCGCGGCGCCGCCGTAGACGCCACCGCCCTGGCCACCGCCGTAGACGCCGCCGCGCGGCGGCGCGTCGGGCCGGCTGCCGGACGGGAAGCCGTTGTTCACCGGGAACTCGCCGCTGCGCTCGGGCTCGTCGGCCGCCTCGGCGGGCGCCGGCTTGCGCCGCGCCCGCAGGATGCCGAAGACACCCGCGCCGACCAGCAGCGCGCCGAGCACCCCGACCGCGGCGATCAGGTACGTGATCTCGTCGAGCGAGAGCCCTTCGAGCCAGGACTTCTGGGCGGCCGCCTTGGTCTCGACCTTGCCGCCGTTGGGCAGCGCCTCCACGCCGGTGGTGGCCGGCGTGTAGCCGAGGATGTCGATCGGGTCGGACGGGTCCAGCGACCCGCCGTCGGAGACGGTGACGAACGACTTCCCGTCGGGGGTGTAGGAGATGGCCTCGCCGAACGGGTCGGCGAGCGGGGTGACCCGGGGCTTGCCGGAGGTGAGCGCCTTGACGATGTCACCGCCGGTCACGTCGAACTCGAACGCGTCGGCGTACGTGCGCAGCACCACCCGGGCGCCGTCCGGCGACCGGGCCGCGCCGGTGACCAGCGCGCGCCCCGGCGAACCGAGCTTGTTCTCGGTGTTCGTCCGGGGGAGCGTGACCTCGCCGACCTTCTTCATCGGGATCGGTTCGGTGTCGGGGCCCGCCTTCAGTTTCACCGTCGGCGTGAAGATCTCCGACTTGCCGGAGAGTTCCTTCGTGATCACCAGCGGCAGGTTGTCGTCGCCGATGAGCAGCGCCTCGGCGTCGTGCGGCTCCTTGCCCGGGTAGCTGAGTCGGTGCAGCACCGGCTGCTTGGCGCCGCTGATCGGCATCGTCCAGACCGCGACGCGCTCCCGCCGGGTCTTCTTCTCGACGTTGTCGCCGGTGTCGGCGATCCAGAGCGTCTTGCGGTCCGGCCCGAGGGCCAGGTCCTCGGTGTCGAAGGGGCCGTCGCCGGAGTAGCGGACCGGATCCTTGTCGATCTTGCACTTGGCGTCGAGGTAGAAGACCCGCTTGCGACTGTCGTCCTCGGTGCCGTCGTTGACGACGACGTAGCCGTTGGCGGTGGCGACCAGGCCGGACAGCTCGCGCAGACGCTCGTCGGTGACCGTGCACTTCTTCTTGGGAGCCGCGGCCAGCACCGGGGCCGCGGCGGGGGCCGCCGGGGCCGGCCCGGCCGGCGCCACTACCGCGCCGACCAGGCCGAGCGCGAGCGTGACCGAGGAGACAACGTGCCGCATGGCGCTCAGTGTCGCACGACCCGGGTTTCGGGCGGGTGACGCCGGACGGCTCACCGCCCGGCGCCCACCCGCTCCTCGCTGGTGAGCCGGTCCCCCGCGCGGTACGGGGCCAGCTCGGCGGCGAGCGCCTGCCCCACCCGCACGTGCAGCAGCGTGCCCTCGGGCAGGTGCGCGGTGCTCAGCACCTCACCCTGCCGGTGCACCCGGGCAACCAGGTCACCCCGGTCGTACGGGAGCACCGCCCGGACCTCGACGGCCGGCCGGGGCAGGCGGCGCTCGATCGCCTCGCGCAGCTCGTCGACCCCGCGCCCGGTGTGCGCCGAGACGAACACCGCCTCCGGCCAGAGCCGCTTGAGCCGCAGCATCGTCTCCTCGTCGGTGGCGTCGGTCTTGTTGACCGCCAGCAGTTCCGGCAGCCGGTCGGCGCCCACCTCGGCGAGCACCTCGCGGACCGCCCGGACCTGCTCCTCCGGATCCGGGTGGGTGCCGTCGACCACGTGCACCACCAGGTCGGCGTCGCCGACCTCCTCCAGCGTCGAGCGGAACGCCTCGACGATCTGGTGCGGCAGGTGCCGGACGAACCCGACCGTGTCGGAGAGCGTGTAGAGCCGCCCGTCGGAGGTGGTCGCCCGGCGGGTGGTCGGGTCCAGCGTGGCGAACAGCGCGTTCTCCACCAGCACGCCCGCCCCGGTGAGGCGGTTGAGCAGGCTGGACTTGCCGGCGTTGGTGTAGCCGGCGATGGCCACCGCCGGCACCGCGTTACGGGACCGCCGGGCGCGCTTGGTCTGGCGTACGGTGGTCATGCTCTTGATCTCGCGGCGCAGCCGCGCGATGCGGTGCCGGATCCGACGCCGGTCGGTCTCCAGCTTGGTCTCACCGGGACCACGCAGGCCCACGCCGCCGCCGGCGCCGCCGCCGCGACCGCTACCACCGGTCTGCCGGGAGAGCGTCTCACCCCAACCACGCAGGCGCGGCAGCAGGTATTCGAGCTGGGCCAGCTCGACCTGCGCCTTGCCCTCCTTGCTCTTGGCGTGCTGGGCGAAGATGTCGAGGATCAGGGCGGTGCGGTCGACCACCTTGACCTTGGTGCGCTGCTCGAGGTTACGAAGCTGCGACGGGGACAGCTCACCGTCGCAGATGACCGTGTCGGCGCCGGTGGCGAGCACCACCGCGCCCAGGTCGTCGACCTTGCCCCGACCGATGTAGGTCGCCGGGTCGGGTCGGTTGCGGCGCTGGATCAGCCCCTCGAGCACCTGCGAGCCGGCCGTCTCGGCCAGCGCCGCCAGCTCGGTGAGGCTGTTGTCGGCGTCGGACTGGGTGCCCTCGGTCCAGACCCCCACCAGGACGACCCGCTCCAGCCGCAGCTGGCGGTATTCGACCTCGGTGATGTCGGTCAGCTCGGTGGAGAGGCCGGGGACCCGCCGCAGCGCCTGCCGCTCCGACAGCTCGTACTCGCCGGTGGTGGCGTCGAGCGCGTCGTCCTCGTAGGGGTGGAAGGTCTCCTGCTGCTCGCGCAAACTGCGTCTCCTGTCCGTTATGTGCATCGCCGAGAATTTTCGGCGCGTGACAGCAATCCTGACATGTGACAACGCGGGACGCACCCGTGTTATGCCCGTGGCGCTACCCACCGGTAGCGGGGCCGGATGCCGGCCGACCTGGCCGGGCGGGTAGAAATGCCAGTCGAGCCGCTCAGCGTCGACGGAGGAGTGTTTTCTCGTGGCCATCACCCGACTGCCGAGTGCGGGATTCTCCATCACCATCCGGATCGCGGTGCCCGCCGACGCCTCCTCCATCGGCCGCCTGACCACCGCGGCGGGCGAGGCCGGCGCCATCGTCACCGCGCTGGACGTGGTCGACTCCGACCCGACCAACGTGATCGTCGACCTCACCTGCGACACCGCCGACGCCGGCCACGCCGACCAGGTCGTCGACGCGCTCACCGCGCTCGACGGGGTGGACGTGCGCAAGGTCTCCGACCGCACGTTCCTGCTGCACCTCGGCGGCAAGATCGAGGTCACCCCGAAGGTCGCGCTGCGCACCCGGGACGAGCTGTCCCGCGCGTACACCCCTGGGGTGGCCCGGGTCTGCATGGCGATCGCGGAGAACCCGGCCGACGCCCGCCGGCTCACCATCAAGCGCAACACGGTCGCCGTGGTCAGCGACGGCTCCGCGGTGCTCGGCCTGGGCAACCTCGGCCCGGCCGCCTCGCTGCCGGTGATGGAGGGCAAGGCCGCGCTGTTCAAGCGCTTCGGCGGGGTGGACGCCTGGCCGGTGGTGCTGGACACCCAGGACACCGACGAGATCGTGGCCATCGTCAAGGCCATCGCGCCGGCGTACGGCGGGATCAACCTGGAGGACATCGCCGCGCCGCGCTGCTTCGAGATCGAGGCCCGGCTGCGCGAGGCCCTGGACATCCCGGTCTTCCACGACGACCAGCACGGCACCGCGATCTGCGTGCTGGCCGCGCTCACCAACGCGCTGCGCGTCGTGGGCAAGCAGCTCGCGGACGTGCGGGTCGTGGTCTCCGGCGCCGGCGCGGCCGGCACCGCGATCATGAAGCTGCTGCTGCGCCAGGGCGTGGGCGACATCATCGCGTACGACCGGCAGGGCGCCCTGCACCGCGGGCTGCCCGACCTCAACCCGGCCTGGCAGTGGCTGGCCGAGAACACCAACAAGGAGAACTACTCCGGCGACCTGGCCGGGGCGGTGCGCGGCGCGGACGTGTTCATCGGGGTGAGCGCGCCGAACCTGCTCACCGGCGACGACGTCGCCGCGATGGCGAAGGACGCGATCGTGTTCGCGCTGGCCAACCCGGACCCGGAGGTCGACCCGCGGGAGGCGCGCAAGCACGCCGCCGTGGTCGCCACCGGCCGCTCCGACCAGCCGAACCAGATCAACAACGTGCTCGCCTTCCCCGGCGTGTTCCGCGGCATGCTCGACGCGCACGCCGAGGAGTTCACCGAGGAGATGGCGATCGCGGCCGCCCGGGCCATCGCCGACGTGGTCGGCGAGGACAAGATCAACCCCACCGTGATCGTGCCCAGCGTCTTCGACTCGCGGGTCGCCCCGGCCGTGGCCGCAGCGGTACGCGCCGCCGCGCAGAACCCGGCCGTGACGCCGCCGCCGGCGGCCGACCCCGGTCCGGCCGACCTCCCCGAGATCGCCGCCAACGCCAGCGCCACCCCCTGACGGAGTCGCCCCCGCCCCCCGCCGCACCCGCTCCGCCCTCCCCGCCCGGGCGTGTCGGCCGCACCCCGCCCCCGCCCGGCGGGTCGGTCCGCACCCCGCCCCCGCCCGGCGCACCCCACCCGGCGTGTCGGCCGCACCCTGCCCCTGCCCGGCGGGTCGGCCCGCACCTCGCCCTCGCCCTCGCCCGGCGCACCCCACCCGGCGTGTCGCGGTCGAGAGAGGTGAAGACCGAGGAGCGATATACCGCTGAGTCATGAATATGACCAGGCGGTATATCGCTTCTCAGTCATCCCTCCCCCGCCGGCCGTTACACGACGTCACCACCGCGCCCGAAGCGGCGACGCCCGGGACGAGCCGTGCCGGGCCGAGGGGCAGGTAGGAAAGGTGGCAGCTCCCCGAGGCCCGGAAGGTGAGTCCAGGAGCGCCACGGCCAGGCAAGCCGCGGGCCCGGCGAGCCCGAGCCCGGCAAGCCGCGGGCCCGGCAAGCCGCGAGCCCGGCAAGCCGCGGGCCCGGCACGCCGCGAGCCCGGCAAGCCGCGGCCCGGCAAGCCGCGGCCCGGCGAGCCTCGAGCCAGGCAAGCCCGAGCCCGCGCCGCGAGCCCGGCGAGCCCCGAGCCGGCAAGCAGGGCGGCGGGCGTCCGGGGAAGCGGGGCGTCGAAGCTCAGGGAAGCAGGGCTGCGGAGGCCAGCGTGCCGGTGGCGACCAGAACGGCTGGGCCGGCCAGCCAGCACGAGTCGGCGGTGACCGTGACGGTGAGCCGGCCACCCGGCACGTCCACCGCCACCGTGCCGGTCTCCCGGTCGCCGTCCCGCAGCGCCACCGCCGCCACCGCGCAGGCGCCGGTGCCGCAGGAGAGCGTCTCGGCCGAACCTCGCTCGTAGACCCGCATCAGCACGTGCCCGTCGGCGCCGTCGACCGGCTCACCGGGCGTGGTGAACTCGACGTTCACCCCGGACGGGAAGACCGCGGCGTCGACCTCGGGCGCGCGGGTCAGGTCGAGGCCGGTGAGGTCCAGCGCGGCGGGCAGCGCGCACACCAGGTGCGGGTTGCCGACGTCCACTGCCGCGCCGGGCAGGGTCAACCCGCCGAGGGTGGCGGTGGCGGTGTCGTACAGGCGGGGGCGGCGCATCTCGACCGCCACGTCGGCGCCCTCGACCCGGGCCCGCACCAGACCGGCGCGGGTCGCGATCGGCAGCGTCCCGCCCGACGGGGCGACGGCAAGCGACCGCTCCAGCAGATAGCGCACGAACACCCGGGCGCCGTTGCCGCACATCTCGGCGAACGAGCCGTCGGAGTTCCAGTAGTCCATGAACCACTCGGCCTCGCCGGCCAGCGCGACACCCTCCGGGTGCTTGGCGGCGCGTACCACGCGCAGCACGCCGTCGCCGCCGAGCCCGCGCCGCCGGTCGCAGAGCGCGGCGACCAGACCGGGTGTCAGGTCGAGCGCGCCGTCCGGGTCGGGCAGGATGACGAAGTCGTTGCCGGTGCCGTGGCCTTTGGTGAACTCCACGGTCCCATCATCGCCGATGCTCGGCGACCACCCGAAGGGCAGTGTCGAGAAACGCGGGCGAGGCCGAGTCCAGCCAGTGGACGCGCGGGTCGCGCCGGAACCACGAACGTTGCCGGCGGACGAAGCGGCGGGTCGCCCGGATCGTCTCCTCGTACGCCTGCGTCTCGGTCAGCTCGCCGGCCAGGAAGCGCAGCACCTGCTGGTAGCCGAGCGCCCGGCTGGCCGTACGCCCCCCGGGCAGCCCCGCGTCGACGAGCGTGCGCACCTCGTCGACCAGGCCGTCGGCCCACATCCGGTCCACCCGCAGCGCGATCCGCTCGTCCAGGAGCGCGGTGTCCAGGTCCACCCCGAGCTGCACCGACGGGTAGTAGGGCGTGGGCGCCGGCAGCGACGCGGTGAACGGCGCGCCGGTCAGCTCGACCACCTCCAGCGCCCGGACGATCCGCCGGCCGTTGGTGGGCAGGATGCCGGCCGCGGCCTGCGGGTCGGCCTCGGCCAGCCGGGCGTGCAGCGGGGCCGGCCCGCGCTCGGCCAACTCGGCCTCCAGCCGTTCCCGCAGCGCCGGATCGGTGCCGGGGAACTCGAACTGCTCCAGCACCGCCCGCACGTAGAGCCCGGAGCCGCCCACCAGCAGCGGCACCCGCCCCCGGGCCAGGATGTCGTCGACCGCCGCGCGGGCCAGCTTCTGGTATTCCGCGACGCTGGCCGGCTCGGTCACCGGCCAGATGTCGAGCAGGTGGTGCGGCACGCCCTCCCGCTCGGCCGGGGTCAGCTTGGCGGTGCCGACGTCCATCCCCCGGTAGAGCTGCATCGAGTCGGCGTTGACCACCTCGCCGCCCAGCGCGTGCGCCAACGCGATGCTCAACGCCGACTTGCCGGCCGCGGTCGGCCCCACCACCGCCACCACGGTCATGACCGCTCCCAGTTCGCCACGAAGTAGGCAACGCCGTACGGGGCCTCCTGGTAGCTGACCTCGCCGCGCCAGTCGCCGCCCGCCGCCCGGGCCGCACCGGCCAGCACCTGCCACGGCGCCCGCCCCGCGACCCTCAGCTCCGCCGACAGCCCCGGGTCCAGGCCGAGCAGGGCGTCGGCGTCCGCGCAGGCCAGGGCCGAGGCGACCCCCTCGTCGTACGCCTCGGCGCGCGGGTCGTCGTAGCCGGGCGCCCCGACGCCGTGGCACGCCGACCCGTCCCCCATCGCCAGCAGCGCCCACGGCTGCGCCCGGGAACCCAGCCGGCCGCCACCGGCGGCGCACCGCTCGACCGGCTCGTCGGCCGACACGGAGATCATCCGCCAGGTCGTCGGGGCCTGCGGCCGCACCCGGTTCAGCAGCCAGGCACCGACGAGGAGGCTCAGCGGCAGTCCGTCGGTGCCGACGATCCCGTCGGGGTGCCGTCCCAGTCGCACCTCCAACGGCGCTCCCCAGGGCGCGAAGCTCCCGCGATACGGGTAGGACAGCTCGGCGGTCCGGTTCCCACCACCGACCACCACGACGGTGCGCGCTCCAGAGGCGAGCAGCCGGGCGACCGCGGCGTCGGCGGCGGCGCGCAGGTCGTCCAGCTCGGGCGCGGCGGCGCCGGCCAGCTCGGGCACGATCAGCGGCGGGTGGGGGCAGACGGCGGCGGCGACCAGGGGCACGCCCCCAAACCTATCGGGATCCCCCGGTGCGTCCCCGCGCCGATCCGGTCATCGAGGGCGTACGACACCGTATGGTCACGGTCGACGACAGGCGCTCGACACGGACGGGGGCGGACCTGTGACAATGCCGGGAGAAAGTTTGCTGCGCCGTGGCGGCGACCGGGGGCCGGTCCCTCGACGCCGGGAGAACGAGGATGGGCACATGAGCGACTGGACTGCCTTCGGACGGGTGGACGAGGACGGCACCGTCTACGTCAAGACCGCCGAGGGCGAGCGGGTGGTCGGATCCTGGCAGGCGGGAGCCCCGGAGGAAGGGCTCGCCCACTTCGCCCGCCGCTTCGCCGACCTGGTGACCGAGGTGGACCTGACCGAGGCCCGGCTCAACTCGGGCGCGGCGGACGCCGGCCACTCGCTGACCACGATCCGGCGGATCCGTGGGTCGCTGGCCGAGGCGCACGTGGTCGGGGACATCGACGCCCTGGCCGCCCGCCTAGACAAGCTGGCCGCGGTCGCCGAGGAGAAGGCCGGCGAGGCCAAGGCCGCTCGCGAGGCGGCCCGGGGCGAGGCCCTGGCGCGCAAGACCGCCCTGGTCGAGGAGGCCGAGAAGCTGGCCGCCGAGTCGACCGGCTGGAAGACCGCCGGCGACCGGCTCAAGGAGATCCTCGACGAGTGGAAGACCATCCGCGGCGTCGACAAGAAGGCCGACGGTGAGCTGTGGAAGCGGTTCGCCGCGGCGCGGGACGGCTTCACCCGCCGCCGGGGCGCCCACTTCGCCTCCCTCGACCAGCAGCGCAAGCAGGCTCAGACGGTCAAGGAGGAGCTGGTCGCCGAGGCCGAGAAGCTCAAGGAGTCGACCGACTGGGGCGCCACCGCCGGCCAGCTCAAGGACCTGATGGCCCAGTGGAAGGCCGCGCCGCGCGCCGCCAAGGAGGCCGAGCAGAAGCTCTGGGAGCGGTTCCGGGCCGCGCAGGACGAGTTCTTCACCCGGCGCAGCGAGGTCTTCTCCGCGCGGGACAACGAGCAGCGCGCCAACCTGGAGCGCAAGCAGGCGCTGCTGGCCGAGGCCGAGGCGCTCGACGTCGACGGTGACCCGAAGGGCGCCCAGGCGAAGCTGCGGGAGATCCAGGCGCAGTGGCACGAGGCCGGCCGGGTGCCCCGCGAGGCCGCCGCCGGGCTGGAGCGCCGGCTGCGGGCGGTGGACGACAAGGTCCGCGAGGTCATGGACTCGGCGTGGCGGCGTACCTCCAAGGAGGACAACCCGCTGCTCGCCCAGATGCGCGCGCAGGTCGCCGAGGCCGAGGACCGGCTGGCCCGGGCCCAGGCCGCCGGCGACGCCCGCCGGGTCAAGGAGGCCGAGCAGGCGCTCGCCTCGAAGCGGCAGTTCCTCCAGCTGGCCGAGCAGGCCGGCTGACGCAAGCACCCGGCCCGGCAGGCCGGCGGACAGACACATCAGGTGAGCCCCCGGCCGGGTCGGCCGGGGGCTCACCTGCGTCCGGGCCGGGTTGACGCATCGAGGCGGGCTGATCAGAATGAGCGGCGGAGCCAGGTTCAGGCACCGGCACGAGGGCACCGACGGCTGATCTCGCCGTCGACGATCGCCGGTGTGACATCTCGCGGGTGGCCGTCCACACGACACGGCCCGGCGCGCGCTGCGCGCGTACTCGATGACGAGCGGGACGTGCCTCCTGGTCCTGCCGCCCGCGGCGCCTGCGCGGCGCGGGCATCCGAAGTGGAGCTTCCATGCACCGACGCACCGCCCTCGGCGGCGCCCTGACGGCGCTCGCCACCGCCGCGGCCGGCGTTCTCGTCGCCGCCGCCGTCGCCACCACCCCGGCCGCCGCGGCGGCCGGTGGCACCGGCACCGGTTACCTGCACACCAGCGGCAACAAGATCGTCGACAGTACGGGTACGACCGTCCGGCTGACCGGTATCAACTGGTTCGGCATGGAGACCGACAACAA
This sequence comes from Micromonospora sediminicola, assembly GCF_900089585.1. Taxonomy (NCBI): domain Bacteria; kingdom Bacillati; phylum Actinomycetota; class Actinomycetes; order Micromonosporales; family Micromonosporaceae; genus Micromonospora; species Micromonospora sediminicola. The sequence goes on from NZ_FLRH01000004.1 coordinate 843,571, forward strand.
GACCTTCCACGGCCTGTGGTCGAGCAACCCGTGGCGGTCCCAGCTCGACACCATGGCCCGGCTGGGCTACAACACGCTGCGCATCCCGTACTCGAACGACGCGCTCAAGCCCGGTGCGACGGCGACCGGGATCAACGACTTCGTCAACCCGGACCTGGTCGGGCTCTCCCCGTTGCAGATCCTGGACAAGGTCATCGACTACGCGGGCAGCAAGGGGATGCGGGTCATCCTGGACCGGCACCGGCCGACCTCGGCCGGGCAGTCGCCGCTCTGGTACACCTCGACGGTCTCCGAGGCGACCTGGATCAACGACTGGAAGACGCTGGCCCAGCGGTACGCGAACAACCCCACGGTGATCGGCGCGGACCTGCACAACGAGCCGCACGCCGAGGGGACCAACCCGGCCGCCACCGGCGCCTGCTGGGGCTGCGGCGACACCGCCCGGGACTGGCGGCTCGCCGCCGAGCGGGCCGGCAACGCGATCCTCGGGGTGCAGCCGAACTGGCTGATCTTCGTGGAGGGGGTGAGCTGCCCCAGCGGCGGCCTGTCGAACGTCTGGGACAACGACCCCAGCAACGACGAGGACTGCGGCTGGTGGGGCGGCAACCTGTCCAAGGCCGGGCAGTTCCCGGTGCGGCTGAACGTGGCGAACCGGCTGGTCTACTCGCCGCACGAGTACGCCACCTCGGTCTACCGCCAGGCCTGGTTCGACGACCCGACCTACCCGGCGAACATGCCGGCCATCTGGGACAAGTACTGGGGCTACCTCTACAAGCAGAACATCGCGCCGATCATGATGGGCGAGTTCGGCACCACGCTCCAGGACCCCAAGGACAAGATCTGGCTGCAGAACCTGATGGCGTACACCGGCACCGGCGTGAACGGCATGTCGTTCACGTACTGGTCGTGGAACCCGAACTCGGGTGACACCGGCGGCATCGCCAACGACGACTGGACCACCATCAACCAGCCGAAGCAGGACATCCTCCAGCCCTACCTGATCCCACCGACCGGTGGGGGCGGCAACCCGACCCCGACGCCGACCGGCACCGGCTCCCCCACGCCGACGCCCACCGGCACGCCCACCCCGACGCCGACCACGCCGGCGCCCAGCGGTGGCTGCACGGCCAGCTACAAGCAGGTCAACGCCTGGGCGGGCGGCTTCCAGGGCGAGCTGACCGTGAAGAACACCGGCACCGCCGCGGTGAACCCGTGGTCGGCCACCTGGACCTGGCCGTCCGGGGTGACTCTCGCCAGCGGCTGGAACGCGACCGTCACGCAGTCCGGCACCACGGTCACGGCCGCCGCGCCCGCGTGGGCGTCGTCGCTGGCGCCGGGGGCCTCGGTGACCGTCGGCTTCACCGCCAACGGCACCGCCGCCACCCCCGCCACCGTGAAGCTCAACGGCACCGCCTGCTGAGGGTGTAAGGAAGGGCCCCTTCTTAACGCCTCAGGTAGAGGAAGGGCCCCCTCTTAACACCAAGTGTTAAAAGGGGGCCCTTCCTTACACAGGCGGGGGTCAGGTTGCGGCGCAGCCGCCGGTGGGGGCGGGCGCCGCGGCCGGCGCGCCGATCGTCGGCAGCCCGAGCAGCACCCCCGGCGTACGCGGGGCACGTCCCGCCTCGGCCGCGTCGCCGGCCCGGGTACGCCGGTGCGCCAGCGGCGCCCCGTCGGCGTTGAGGTGGTGCGGGGCCGCGTACGTGACGGTGGTGTGCACGATGTCGCCGGGGCGGATCTGCCCGGCCAGCTCACCGGTGGCGAAGTGCACCAGCCGGCCGTCGCGGGCCCGGCCGGACATCCGGCCGGTGCGCTCGTCCTTGCGCCCCTCGCCGACGGCGACCAGCACCTCGACGGTCTCCCCGACCAGCTTCCTGTTCTCCGCCCAGGTGATCTCCTCGACGCAGGCGATCAACCGCTCGTACCGCTCCTGCACGACCTGCTTGGGCAGTTGGTCGTCCATGGTCGCGGCCGGGGTGCCGGGGCGCTTGGAGTACTGGAACGTGAACGCCGAGGAGAACCGCGCCTCGCGGACCACGTCGAGCGTGCGCGCGAAGTCGGCCTCGGTCTCGCCGGGGAAGCCGACGATGATGTCGGTGGTGATCGCCGCGTCCGGCATCGCCGCCCGGACCTTCTCGATGATCCCCAGGTAGCGCTCCGACCGGTACGAGCGGCGCATGGCCCGCAGCACGTCGTCGGAGCCGGACTGCAACGGCATGTGCAGCGAGTGGCAGACGTTCGGCGTCTCGGCCATCGCGGCGATCACGTCGTCGGTGAAGTCCTTCGGGTGCGGGCTGGTGAACCGGACCCGCTCCAGCCCGTCGATGTCGCCGCAGGCGCGCAGCAGCTTGCCGAAGGCGTACCGGTCGCCGAACTCGACGCCGTAGGAGTTGACGTTCTGCCCGAGCAGGGTCACCTCCAGCACGCCCTCGTCGACCAGCGCGCGCACCTCGGAGAGCACGTCGCCGGGGCGGCGGTCCTTCTCCTTGCCGCGCAGGGAGGGCACGATGCAGAACGTGCAGGTGTTGTTGCAGCCGACGGAGATGGAGACCCACCCGGCGTACGTCGACTCGCGCCGGGTCGGCAGCGTGGAGGGGAAGACCTCCAGCGACTCCAGGATCTCCACCTCGGCGGTGGTGTTGTGCCGGGCCCGGTCCAACAGCACCGGCAGCGAGCCGATGTTGTGCGTGCCGAAGACCACGTCCACCCAGGGCGCCCTGCGGACGATCTCGCCGCGGTCCTTCTGGGCCAGGCAGCCGCCGACGGCGATCTGCATCCCGGGGTGCTTCGCCTTCACGGGGCGCAGATGACCCAGGTTGCCGTAGAGCCGGTTGTCGGCGTTCTCCCGGACCGCGCAGGTGTTGAACACCACCACGTCGGGCTGCTCGTCGGCCTCGGCGGCACGCACGTAGCCGGCATCCTCGAGGAGGCCGGAGATGCGCTCGGAGTCGTGCACGTTCATCTGGCAGCCGTACGTGCGCACCTGGTAGGTGCGCGGGCTGCCCGCGGCTGCGGTAGTCATGACCCGGACAGACTATCCGGGTGGAGCTGGTCGGATCGAACGAGGAGGAGCCGTGTGCCGGAGCATCAAGACCCTGCGTGAGCCGTACGTCCCGGTGGTGACCGAGGAGGACGTGCGGGCGGCCGCGTTGCAGTACGTCCGGAAGATCTCCGGTTTCCGCACCCCGGCGGCCCACAACGCGGCCGCGTTCGACGCCGCGGTGGACGCCGTGGCCGCCGCGACCGCCACCCTGCTCGACCAGCTCGTGGTCCGCGGCCAGCAGCCGGCGGCCCGGGGCTGAGCCCGGATGGGGGTGTCGCTCGCCGCCGGTCCACGCGGCGGCGAGCGGCCGGGTTCAGGCGGCGGCGAGCGCCGGGGCAATCGAGTCGGGGGCCCAGCGGGAGCGGTGGCACTGCGACCAGCCCCGGCAGCGCGCGTCGGCGACCGTGCAGAGCCGGTGGTGGCTGAGCACCTCCCCGTCGTCGGTGTCGGCCACGTCGAAGTGCACCGGGCGAATCGTGCCGTCCGGGGCGACGAGCAGGTGCCGGCCGGCGTCGAGCGTGTCGTCGCGCATCAGGCAGTTGCGGCCCAGCACCCGGGCCAGCGCCGCGAGGGCGGGCAGCTCGGGCAGGCGCTCGGGCACGCCGTAACAGTCGACCACGGTGCCGTACACCCCGGGCGCCTCCCACACGTCGCAGACCACCGCGTACGCGGGGAGCCGGACCGGGTCGGCGACGGCCAGGGGCATCACCACCCGGCCGAGTGCCTCGGCCAACGCCGGGTAGACCTCCACCGGCGTACCGCCGTCGATTCTCCAGTTCCACAGCTCGGTCATGCCGCCTCCTCGCTGCGCTCGTTCCACCGGCCTCCGGATCGGGCCTCTGTATCGATGGTGGGGTGCATTTGACCTCAGCCGGGGGCAAGTTACCGGTCTGTGACCATTCCGGGCAAAATTTCCCCGGGCGACGTTGCCCTGAGTAGCGGGAAGATGACAGTTTATCGGGTATCGTGCCGCGTTCGCGTCCTGCCGCGCCGAGGCGGCGACGCTCAGCGGAGCCGGACCAGGTGGTCCGAGGCCGGCAGCAGCTCGCCGATCACCGTGCCGCCCGGCACCTCCCCCGCGACCAGCAGGCCGCCGGAGGTCTGCGCGTCGGCCAGCAGCAGCCGCTCGGACTCGCCGGCGGCGCCGAAATCGGTCCACGGGGTGACCCAGTCCAGGTTGCGCCGGGTGCCGCCGCTGACGTAACCGTCCCGCAGCGCCTCCCGCGCGCCCGCCAGGTACGGCACGGCCGCCATGTCGATCGCCACCGTGAGCCGACTGGCGCGGGCCAGCTTCGAGGCGTGCCCGAGCAGGCCGAAGCCGGTCACGTCGGTGCCGCAGCGGATGCCGGCGTCCACCGCCGCCCGGGCCGCGTCCCGGTTCAGCCGGGCCATCGACGCCACCGCCTCAGCGAACCGTTCGCCGGTCTGCTTGTGCCGGGTGTTGAGCACGCCGACGCCGAGCGGCTTGGTCAACGACAGCGGCAGGCCGGCCCGGCCCGCGTCCAGCGTGATCAGCTGCTCCGGCCGGACCACACCGGTGACCGCCAGGCCGTACTTCGGGCCGTCGTCGTCCACGCTGTGCCCGCCGGCCAGGTGGCAGTTCGCCTCCCGGGCCACGTCCAGGCCGCCACGCAGCACCTCGCGCGCCAGCTCCGGCGGGAGCACGCCACGCGGCCAGCAGAGCAGGTTGAGCGCGACGAGCGGGGTGCCGCCCATCGCGTACACGTCGGAGAGCGCGTTGGCCGCGGCGATCCGCCCCCAGTCGTACGCGTCGTCGACCACCGGGGTGAAGAAGTCGGCGGTGCTGACCAGGCCGGTCCGCTCGTCCAGCCGGACCACCGCGGCGTCGTCGCCGTTCTCCAGGCCGACCAGCAGGTCGGTCGAGCCGCCGGTGGCGCCGAGCCCGGCGACCATCGCCTCCAGCTCCCCCGGCGGGATCTTGCAGGCGCAGCCGCCGCCGCGGGCGTAGTCGGTCAGCCGGATCGCATCGGTCATCGCCTCATGATCTCCGCGACACGGCACCGCCGCCACTCGGACGCACCGGTCGGTGACGGAATTCGGACGCGCCGGCACGCCGGTGACCGGTGTTACCGCTCCGTGACCATCTGGGTTGCGTTCTGCCACATCAGGCCGCCTACAGTTGCCCAACCGGGGGGTCGACCGACCCCCCGTTCCGGCACGGACGACAGGGACGGTGGACGACGTGACGACGGGCGACCCGCTGATCGTGCTCGACGGGGTCAACAAGTGGTTCGGGCCGCTGCACGTGCTCGACGACGTGTCCCTCTCCGTCGGCCGGGGCGAGGTGGTCGTCGTGATCGGCCCGTCCGGCTCCGGCAAGTCGACGCTGTGCCGCGCCATCAACCGGCTGGAGCCGATCAACGAGGGCACCATCACGTTCGACGGGCAGCCGCTGCCGGCCGAGGGCAAGCCCCTGGCCAAGCTGCGCAGCGAGGTCGGCATGGTGTTCCAGTCGTTCAACCTCTTCGCGCACAAGACCATCCTGGAGAACGTCACGCTCGGACCGGTCAAGGTGCGCAAGGAGAAGCCGGCCGCCGCCCGCGAGCGCGGGCTGGCCCTGCTCGACCGCGTCGGCATCGCCAACCAGGCGGACAAGTACCCGGCCCAGCTCTCCGGCGGCCAGCAGCAGCGGGCGGCCATCGCCCGCGCGCTGGCCATGCAGCCCAAGGCGATGCTCTTCGACGAGCCGACCAGCGCGCTGGACCCGGAGATGGTCGGCGAGGTTCTCGACGTGATGACGTCGTTGGCCCGCGACGGCATGACCATGGTCGTGGTCACCCACGAGATGGGCTTCGCCCGGCACGCGGCGAACCGGGTCATCTTCATGGCCGACGGCAAGCTGGTCGAGGACGCCCCGCCGGCCGAGTTCTTCGCGAACCCGCGCAGCGAGCGGGCCAAGGACTTCCTCTCCAAGATCCTCACGCACTGAGCGTCCGTAGTGGAGTCGTCCCCGGGCGGCTCCGTCGAAGAAGGAGATGAGTATGCGTTACAAGCGCGTGGCGGCGGTGGCCATGATGGCCTCGCTCGCCCTGTCCGCGGCCGCCTGCGGCAAGGAGGGGAACCCCACCCCGAGCGGCGGCGGCAACGCCAGCGGCGGTGCGCAGTCCGACAACTGCACCACCTCGGGCGCCACCTTCACCCCCAAGACGGACGCCAACGTCGCCGGCAGCCCGGCCTTCCAGAAGATCAAGACGGCCGGCAAGGTCGTCGTCGGCGTCAAGTTCGACCAGCCGAACCTCGGCTACAAGGACGCCCAGGGCAAGCGCTGCGGCTTCGACATCGAGATCGCCCAGTACGTCGCCAGCACGCTCGGCGTCGACCCGGCGAAGATCGAGTACAAGGAGATCGCCTCCGCCAACCGGGAGACCGCGATCAAGGGCGGCGAGATCGACTACTACGTCGGCACCTACTCGATCACCGACAAGCGCAAGAACGACGTCTCCTTCGCCGGCCCGTACTTCGTCGCCGGCCAGGACCTGCTGGTCCGCAAGGACGACTCCTCGATCACCGGCAAGGACGCGCTCAAGGGCAAGAAGGTCTGCTCGGCCACCGGCTCCACCCCGATCCAGAAGGTCCGGGACGAGGGCATGACCGAGCCGGAGAACATCGTCGAGTTCAAGACCTACTCCGAGTGCGTCTCCCAGCTGCTCGACAAGAAGGTCGACGCGGTCACCACCGACGACGCCATCCTCAAGGGCTACGCCGCGCAGAACCCGGACGAGCTCAAGGTCGTCGGCCAGCCGTTCAGCACCGAGAAGTACGGCATCGGCCTGCCCAAGGACGACAAGGCGATGCGCGACTACGTGAACGACCAGATCGAGGCGGCGTTCACCGACGGCACCTGGAAGAAGATCTACGACGGCACGCTGGGCAAGTCCGGCTCGCCGGCCACCCCGCCGCAGCTCGAGCGGTACTGACGGTCCGCCACCCGACGTCGCGCCGGGCGGGGAGGTCCTCCTCCCCGCCCGGCCCCGTCTGACAGTCTGAGAGCGAGGCATGGGCGAGTTCTTCCGCGTCCTCACGGACAACGCGAGCCTGTTCCGCGACGGGTTCCTCACCACCGTCGAGCTGTTCCTGATCGCCGCCGTCGGCAGCCTCGTCCTCGGCACGCTGCTCGGCGCGATGCGGGTGTCGCCGGTCCCCGCCCTACGGGCCTTCGGCGCCACCTACGTCAACCTGATCCGCAACACCCCGCTGACGCTGGTGTTCGCGTTCCTCGTCTTCGCGGTGCCGAAGCTGGACGTCAACATCGACTACTTCCCGAGCGCCTGCATCGCGCTGATCGCCTACACCTCGGCGTTCATCTGCGAGGTGGTCCGCTCGGGCGTCAACACGGTCGCGACCGGCCAGGCCGAGGCCGCCCGGGCGCTGGGCATGACGTTCGGGCAGGTGCTCACGCTGATCGTGCTGCCGCAGGCGCTGCGGGCCATGGTCCCGCCGCTGATGAGCGTGCTCATCGCCATGTTGAAGAACACCACGATCGCCGCCGGTTTCTCCGTGCTGGAGGCCGGCGCCATCCCGGCGTACATGGCCGAACGGGGTGAGCCGCAGTTCGCCGTGCTCACCTGGATCGTGATCGGCTTCCTCATCCTGATCATCCCGCTGGTGGTGCTCCAGCGGTTCCTCGAGCGTAAGTGGGCGGTGGCCCGATGAGCAGCAGCAGCGTCCTCTACGACCTTCCCGGCCCGAAGGCCCGGCTGCGCAACCGGATCCTCGGCGTCGTCTCGATCGCCGCGATCCTCGCCCTGATCGCGTTCGTGATCTACAAGTTCGACCAGACCGGCCAGTTCGAGGCCCGCAGGTGGGAGCAGTTCCAGTACGCCGCGGTGCAGCGGGAACTGCTCAACGGCCTGTTGGCCACGCTGAAGGCCGCCGCCGTCGCCACCGTGCTGGCACTGCTGTTCGGTGCGTTCTTCGCCAGCGCCCGGCTCAGTGACAAGTGGGCGTTCCGGGCGCCGGCCACCTTCGTGGTGGAGCTGTTCCGGGCCATCCCGCTGCTGATCCTGATCTTCTTCGGCTACTACGTGCCGTTGCAGTACGGCTGGCCGATCGACAAGTTCTGGGCGCTGGTCATCGGCCTGACGCTCTACAACGGCTCGGTGCTCGCGGAGATCTTCCGCGCCGGCATCAACGCCGTGCCGTACGGGCAGACCGAGGGCGCGTACGCGGTGGGCCTGCGCAAGAACCAGGTGCTGCGGCTGATCCTGCTGCCGCAGGCGTTCCGCGCGATGCTGCCGGCGATCGTGAGCCAGCTCGTCGTGCTGCTCAAGGACACCGCGCTCGGCTTCATCATCACGTACCCGGAGCTGCTCTTCGCGGGCAAGCAGATCGGCGGCCGGCTGGCGTTCGGCCTGCCGTACGTCCCGACGTACCTGATCGTCGCGGCCATCTACATCAGCATCTGTGGCCTGCTGTCGGTCCTGGCCTGGTGGCTGCAGAAGCGGCTGACCCGGCTGCCGCGCAGCGCGGCCAAGCCGCTCCCGTCGACGCAGACCGACGGCGGCACCGGCGCCACCCAGCTGGTCTGAGACCGGCGGACCCGAAGCGGGCGGGTGGGGGACTCCCCCACCCGCCCGCTCTCCGTTGCCCTGCCGCTCAGCGGGCGATCTCGGTGACCCGGGACTCGCGCACCACCGTCACCCGGATCTGACCCGGGTAGGTCAGCTCCTCCTCGATCTGCTTGGCCACGTCCCGGGCCAGCACCGCCGCGCCGATGTCGTCCACGTCGTCCGGCTTGACCATCACCCGGATCTCCCGGCCCGCCTGCATGGCGAAGACCTTCTCCACGCCGAGCTTGCCGGCCGCGATCTCCTCGATCCGCTCCAGGCGCTTGACGTACGCCTCCAGGCTCTCCCGCCGCGCCCCGGGCCGCCCGCCCGAGCAGGCGTCGGAGGCCTGGGTGAGGACCGCCTCGATGGTCTGCGGCGGCACCTCGTTGTGGTGCGCCTCGATGGCGTGCACCACGTCCTCGGTCTCGCCGTACTTGCGGGCCAGGTCCGCGCCGATGATGGCGTGGCTGCCCTCCACCTCGTGGGTGAGCGCCTTGCCGATGTCGTGCAGGAACGCGCAGCGCTTGATCGTCGGGACGTCCAGCCGCAGCTCGGCGGCCATGATGCCGGCGATGTGCGCGGTCTCGACCAGGTGCTTGAGCACGTTCTGCCCGTACGAGGTCCGGTAGCGCAACCGGCCCAGGAGGGTGACCAGCTCCGGGTGGATCTCGGTGATCCCGACCTCGACCAGCGCGTCCTCGGCGGCCCGGTGGCACAGCTCCTCCACCTCCTGCCGGGCCAGGTCGTAGACCTCCTCGATCCGGTGCGGGTGGATGCGCCCGTCCAGCACCAGCTTCTCCAGGGTGAGCCGGCCGACCTCCCGGCGGACCGGGTCGAAGCAGGAGAGCAGCACCGCCTCGGGCGTGTCGTCGATGATCAGGTTGACGCCCGTGACCGACTCGAAGGCGCGGATGTTGCGCCCCTCCCGGCCGATGATGCGCCCCTTCATCTCGTCCCCGGGCAGGTGCAGGACACTGACCACGCTCTCCGCGGTCTGCTCGCTGGCGACCCGCTGGATGGCGTCCACGACGATGTGCCGCGCGCGCTGCTCGGCGGTGCCCCGGGCGTCCGACTCGATCTCCCGGACCAGCAGCGCCGCCTCCCGCTTCGCCTGCCCCTCGATCGACTCGACCAGCTCGGCGCGGGCCGACTCCGCGGTCAGCCCGGCCACCCGCTCCAGCTCGCGGCGACGCTGCTCCTCCACCTCGGTCAGCGCCCGCTCGCGCTCCGCCAGCGCCGCCTCCCGGGCGGCGAGCGCCGCGGTGGCCGCGGTGAGCTGCCGCTCCCGCTCGGCCAGCCGCTCCACCTCCTCGGTGTGCAGCCGCTCCCGCTCGTCCATCCGGGCGGCCCGCCGCTCGACCTCGGCCGCCTGCTCCCGGGTGGTGGCGGCGAGCACCGCCACCTCGCGCTCACCGCTGCGTCGCGCCGTGGCGCGCAACTGCTCGGCGTCCGCCTCGGCCTGCTTGTGGGCCCGCTCCAGCACGGTGTCGGCCTCGGCCCGGGCGTCGTCGAGCACCCGCCGCGCCTCGGCCCGCGCCGCCTTCGCCTCGGCGTTCGCCGCCGCCGCCTCGGTACGCGCCGCCGCGGCGGCGGACTTCGCCACGTCGATGGTGCTGTTCGCCTCGTCGGCCGCGCTGCGCAACGCCGCCAGGGACTGCTCCTGCCGGTCCTTCTCCGCGATGAACGCCGGGTCCTCCGGCGCCGGGGCCAGGCTGAGCCGCTGGAGCGTACGCACGCCGAACAGCACGGCGCCGACCACCACCACGACGAGCAGCAGGACCACCACGAGCAGGACGACGTCGAAGGCGCTCATGCCGTCGCTCCGCACCGGTACGTCGCCCCGCCGCCGACCCGCCGCGCCTCGCCCACAGGCCGTGGTTCACCGGCGCGTCGTGGCTCACCGGCCTGTCGTGGCTCACCGGCCTGGGGTGGCTCACCAGCCTGGGGTGGCTCACCAGCCTGTCGTGCGCGGTCGCCCGGCGAGGAACGGCCGGGACCGTGTGGCAGACCGCCGGTGAACCTGTGCCGCCCCGCCATGGCCGCCTCCCCTGAACGTCGGCGCCGCAGGACGCGCGCGAAGGGGCACGCACCTGCGGCTCTGGACGCCCGACCGGAGCGGCTGGCTGTGGGTAGCTTTCCGTCGGCGGTGCCCCTCACGGGAACCGCCGGCGGCCGGTTGCAGTTGTCGGACGCTCCGGACCGGGTCCGGAGCGGCCGTCAAGGGGCCGGTGAAGCTGGCCAAAGTGATGCTGTTCTGTTACGCGATCTATGTTGTGCGCTTAGCCTGCGCTGGTCGGGCAAAGTGAGCCTGTATGGCGAGGCTAGGTCGCGAGGGGCCCTCCGGTCAAGAAGTCATGATCAAACCACCCGGACGGAGAGAAGTTGCCTGGTCACGCGGCGTCGATCAGATGCCGGACACGCGCGGACAAAACCCGCCCCCCGTCACCTCACCGTGACCTTCCCGTCCTGCTCAACCCGCATCCGGCCGGCCGCCTCCCGAGCCCACGCTCCACTTCGGTGACCAAGGAGTTGGCGTCTGCCCCGGCGACGCCAACTCCTTGATCAGAAACGACAGGTTCCGGCCCGGGACGGGAGGGGACGGGGCGAGCCGGCCCGGCGGGAGGAGCGGGCCGGGAGGGGTCGGGGGTAGCGCAGAGGTCAGCGGGTGAGCGACCGGGCGGTGGCGACCAGGGCCGCGTTGTCCGGGGCGGGGCTGCCGTCGGGCAGCAGGAGCGTGTCCTCCAGGCCGATCCGGGTGTGCAGACCCCGGCGCACGGCCTCGCCGAACACCGGCCAGGTCGCCGGCCCCTCGCCGTGCAGCAGCACCGGCGGACCCTCGCCGGGCAGGGCGGCGAGGATCGCGGCCGCGTCGGCGAGTGCCCTCTCCACCCGTTCGGCCATGCACTCGACCAGGATCCGCCCGGTCGGCGTCGGCCAGCGGCGCCAGGCGTCGACCGCCTCCTGCGTCCAGATCCCGGCCTCGACCATCACGCCGCGCTCGTGCAGGGCCGCCGCGACCTCCGCCGCGCCGGGCTCGTGGGCGTTGACCGAGGCGAAGTCGGGCAGAACCGTCCAGGCCCGGACGGCGGCCACCCGTTCCACCGGGTCGGGAACGATCCACGCGCCGGTGCTCACCCCGACCGGCAGGCCGGGCCGGGCCGCCCGGACGGCGCTGACCGCCGCGCCGATCACGGCCGGATCGAGCGACTCGGCACCGGCGTCGTCCCGAGGATGGATGTGCACCGCCGCCACCCCCGCGCTCGCGCAGCGGACGGCGTCGTCCGCCAGCTCGGTGGGGGTGAGCGGCACCGCCGGGTGCTCGTCCCGCCGCCGTCCGCCGTTCAGACACGCCTTCAGCACGGCGCACGCTCCCTTCCCCCGAGGGCCGCAGTGCCCTCAGTCGGGCCGGCGGGTGTCGAGGTCGTTCTCGGCGTCGGCCAGCGCGTCGGCGTCGATGTGCTCGGCGAACTCGGCCGCCTCGGCGCTCTGCGCGGCGAGCGCGTCCTTCACCGCCCGGATCGCCACCCCCGCCGGGTAACCCTTGCGGGCCAGCATCCCGACCAGGCGCCGGAACACCGCGTCGGGCTCGCCCCGGGCGGTACGCAGCTTCCGATCGACGAGGGCACGGGCGGTGTCCGCCTCGGTCTCCTCGTCGATCCCGTCGAGCGCCTCGCCGGCCACCTCGCCGTCGACGCCTCGCTGCCGCAGCTCGTTGGCGAGCGCCCGGCGGGCCAGCCCCCGCCCGGCGTGCCGACTGCTCACCCAGGCCCGGGCGAAGGCGGCGTCGTCCACGATGCCGACCTCGTCGTAGCGGTCGAGCACCTGCTCGGCGGTCTCCTCGGAGATGCCCTTGCGGGCCAGCGCGCCGGCCAGCTCGGCCCGGGTGCGGGGCCGCACCGCGAGCTGCCGCAGGCAGATCTCGCGGGCCAGCTCCGCCTCGTCGCGCGGCGGAGCCGGAGCCTCCCCGGATTCGGGCTCCGCCGTGCGACCACGGCGCCCACGGCGCGGCCGGGGCGTGCCGGTGTCGTCACCCGCACGGGGTGGGCTGGCATCCCAGCCCCGCCCCGTGCGGGCGCGTCGTCCTGCCACGGGTCAGCGGATCAGAAGTCGACCGGCGGCAGCTCCGGGCCGCCGGCGGCGTCGCCCGCACCACCGGTGCCGACGCCGAGCTTCTCCAGGATCTTCTTCTCGATCTCGGCCGCCACGTCCGGGTTCTCGCGGAGGAACTCGCGAGCCTTCTCCTTGCCCTGGCCCAGCTGGTCACCGTCGTAGGTGTACCAGGCGCCGGACTTGCGGATGATCGCCTGCTCCACGCCGACGTCGATCAGCGAGCCCTCGCGGGAGATGCCCTTGCCGTACATGATGTCGAACTCGGCCTGCTTGAACGGCGCCGCGACCTTGTTCTTCACGACCTTGACGCGGGTGCGGTTGCCGACCACGTCGGTGCCGTCCTTGAGGCTCTCGATGCGGCGCACGTCGAGCCGGACCGAGGCGTAGAACTTCAGCGCCCGACCACCGGTGGTGGTCTCCGGGCTGCCGAACATCACGCCGATCTTCTCGCGGAGCTGGTTGATGAAGATCGCGGTGGTGCCGGTGTTGTTGAGCACACCGGTGATCTTCCGCAGCGCCTGGCTCATCAGCCGGGCCTGGAGGCCGACGTGGCTGTCGCCCATCTCGCCCTCGATCTCGGCGCGCGGCACCAGGGCGGCGACCGAGTCGATCACGATGATGTCGATCGCGCCGGAGCGGACCAGCATGTCGGCGATCTCCAGCGCCTGCTCGCCGGTGTCCGGCTGGGAGACCAGCAGGGCGTCGGTGTCGACGCCGAGGGCGCGTGCGTACTCCGGGTCGAGCGCGTGCTCGGCGTCGATGAACGCGGCGATGCCGCCGGCCCGCTGGGCGTTGGCCACCGCGTGCAGCGCGACCGTGGTCTTACCGCTGGACTCCGGACCGTAGATCTCGACGACCCGGCCGCGCGGTAGACCGCCCACGCCGAGCGCCACGTCGAGCGCGATGGAGCCGGTCGGGATGACGGCCGTCTGCACGACGGGCCGCTCCCCCAGCCGCATCACCGAACCCTTGCCGAACTGCTTGTCGATCTGAGCGAGAGCAAGGTCGAGCGCCTTCTCCCGGTCAGGCCCTGCTGCCATGGTTGCCACCCCTGCCTTCGCCGGCGTCTTTCCTGAGCTTCGCGTCACGCGGGACACGCTAGGCGCTGGGTCCGACAGAAAACCAGCCGACGGGCCGTGAGCTGTGGACGAGCACCCCGCTGTGGACAATAGCCGAACAGGTGTACGACTGGGCAAGCGACACGCGGAACCGACGAAAAGGCTGCTCAGCGTAGTCGCGCGGGCACCCGGTCGGGATAGGCGGCCACCACGGCGCGCCACACCACGTGCGTTTCCTCACCGGCGGCGAGGGCCTGCTCGACGGTCCGCCCGCCGAGCTGGGACAGCACCTGGTCGCTGGCGAGGCTGGCCGCGTACCCCGGCCCGAACGCCTCCTCCAGCCGCGCCCAGAAGTCGGTCAGCCGCACCTGTTCAGTCCCCCTCGTCGAGTGTGTCGTCCCCGCCGGTGCCCCGCAGCGCCAGCGCCGCCAGCGGCACCACCGCGATGGCTGCCAGCACGGTGAGCGTCGGGTACCCCACCGCCTGCATGACGAACCCGCTGACCGCCGCCGCGCCCGCCCCGGCCAGCCCCATGAGCAGGTCGGACAGGCCCTGCACGCCGGGCCGGTCGGCGGTGGGCACCGACTCCGACAGCAGCGTCGAGCCCGCCACCATGGTGCCCGACCAGCCCAGCCCGAGCAGCGCCAGCCCCACCGCGAGCGGCGGCGTGTGGTGCCCGGCGGTGCCGGCGACCGCGCACGCCGCCAGCAGCAGCGCGACCCCGCCGAGGATCACCGGCCGCCGACCCAGCCGGTCGGTGAGCCAGCCCGTCACCGGCGAGAGCGCGTACATCCCGGCGATGTGCAGGCTGAGCACGATGCCGACCACCGACAGCACGTCCGCGTCGGAGTGCCACTCACCGAGGTGCACCGGGGTCATCGACATCACCGCGACCATCACCAGGTGCCCCACCGCGACCGCGGCGATGCCGAGGCGGGCGGCCGGCCGTCGGCGTACCGTGCGCCACGCGGCGACCATGCCACCGCGACGGGCGACCGGCGGGGCGGCGCCGGCCTCGGGCGCCGCCAGCCGGCGCGCGGTGAGCAGCGGGTCCGGCCGGAGCAGGACCAGGAGCACGGCGGCGGCCAGCGTGAACGCGACGGCGCTGAAGGCGAACGGGCCGGCCAGTGTCGGCAGCCCCCAGCCCTGGGTGGTGTCGTCGGCGAGCGCGGCGAAGTTCGGCGCGGCCACCGAGCCGATGGTGGTGGCCCAGACGACCAGCGAGAGCTGGCGACCCCGGCGCTGCGGCTCGGCCAGGTCGACCGCCGTGTAGCGGGCCTGGAGGTTGGCCGCCGTGCCGCCGCCGAACAGCAGCATGCCGACGAAGAGCAACGGCACCACCCGGGTCGCGGTCGCGACCACCACCAGCACACCACCGACCGCGCCGACCAGGTACGCGGCGACCAGGCCGGGCCGGCGTCCACGGGCGGTCATGAGCCGGGTGACCGGTACGGCGAGCAGCGCGGCCCCGACCACCCCGGCGCTCTGCGCCACCCCGGCCAGGGCGGTGCCGGCGACCCGGGCGGCGAGCAGCGCGCCGACCGAGATGCCGATGGCGACGCCGGTGCCGCCGATGATCTGGGTGAGGAAGAGCAGGCGGAGGGTACGTCGCTGAATGCCGGCGACGTCGGTCCGGGGTGGGGCCGGCGCGGTCAGGTCGGTGGCCATGGCGGACGCTCCTGGAGGTGACGGGCCCCCATCCTCCCGCACCGGACCGGCCGACCGGCACCCGGTTTGGCCCGGCCCTAGAGACCGAGGCCGCGGCCGATGATCTCCTTCATGATCTCGGTGGTGCCGCCGTAGATCGTCTGCACCCGGCTGTCCAGCCAGGCCTTCGCCACCGGGTACTCCAGCATGAAGCCGTAGCCGCCGTGCAGCTGCACGCACCGGTCGGCGACCTTCGTCTGCAGCTCGGTGGTCCACCACTTGGCCTTGGCCGCGTCGGTCACCGAGAGCCGGCCCGCGTTGAACTCGGCGACGCAGTGGTTCACGAAGGTGCGCGCGATGGTGATCTCGGTGTCCAGCTCGGCCAGGAGGAACCGGTTGTGCTGGAACCGGCCGATCGGGCGACCGAACGCCTCCCGGGACCGGGCGTGTTCCAGCGTGAGCGCGAGCAGCTTCTCGCAGGCGGCCACCGCGGCGACGGCGATGCTCAGCCGCTCCCGGGGCAGGTTGGCCATCAGGTGGTAGAAGCCGTGGTTCTCGGTGCCGATCAGGTTCTCCGCCGGCACCCGGCAGTCGTCGAAGAACAACTCGGCGGTGTCGTTGGCCTTCAGGCCGACCTTGGCCAGCCGCCGGCCCCGACCGAAGCCCGGCGTGCCGCTCTCCACCACGACCAGGCTGACCCCGTGCGCGCCCTGCTCCGGCGCGGTCTTGACCACCACGACCACCAGGTCGGCCAGCTCGCCGTTGGTGATGAACGTCTTCTGCCCGTTGAGGACCAGGCTGTCGCCGTCGCGCACCGCGCTGGTGCGGATGCCGGCCAGGTCGCTGCCCGCGCCCGGCTCGCTCATCGCGATCGCGGTGACCAGGTCGCCGGAGCAGAAGCCGGGCAGCCAGCGCTTGCGCTGGTCGTCGGTGGTCAGCTCGGTCAGGTACGGCGCGACCACGTCGTTGTGCAACCCGAACCCGAGGCCCGAGCACCCGGACGCGACGATCTCCTCGTCCAGCACCGCGTTGAACCGGAAGTCGCGCTGCCCGCCGCCGCCGTACTCGGGGTCGACGTCGGGGCCGAGCAGCCCGGCCGCGCCGGCGGCCCGCCACACCTCCCGGTCGACGATCCCGTCGGCCTCCCAGCGCTCGTGGTGCGGCACCGCCTCCCGGGTCAGGAACCGGCGGCACAGGTCCCGGAACTCCTCGTGGACGGGCTCGTAGAGATGCTGCTCCATGGCGGCCAGTCTGGCACCGCTCACCCGCCCTGGACAGAGGCGAGCCGCGCTCGCAGCCGGCGTTCCCGGTGCCTGGTCCGGGCGGCCTGGGCCAGCACCGCGACCAGCACCACCCCGAACCCGATCGCGCTGCCCGTCCACCCCACGTGCAGCGCGATCACGATCAGCACGCCGAGCAGCACGGTGCCCCCGACGGCGCCGAGCAGCGCGCCCCGGCGCACGGCGGGCAGGTTGTCGGTGACCGCCGCGAGATCCGCCTCGTCGGTCGGCGGCTCGCCCCGGCGCAGCGCGGCCATGGTCAGCCGCCAGCCGGCGTTCCGCTCCGCCTCGGCGGGGGTGCGCGGCTCCCCCCAGCGACCGAGGATGAAGAGGAACAGGAAACCCCAGATCACCCCGCCCAGGCCGGCTCGGACCACGGCGACCAGCGCGGAGCCGTCACGCTCGTCCCAGAGTCGCAGCGGCAGCCAGCACAGCCCGGCGATCAGCATGAACATCACGTACGAGCCGGGCGGGCCGAGCCGGACCGGTGACCCACGGCGGGGGGTGACGGACATGACGGGGCCCTACCCGCGCGCGGCATCCGGCAATCCCTTGTGGACATCCGGCGGCGGGTCCGACGTGCCTAGGATGCCCGGATGAGCACACTGACCGGGAAGCAGGTCGCCGACGCGGGGCTGGACGGGTGGACCTTCCTGCTGGGCGCGCTGCACACCCGCATCCGTACCCCGGACTTCGCCGCCGGCCTGGCGCTGGTGGCCGCCGTCGGCGCGGAGGCCGAGCGGGTCGACCACCATCCCGACCTGGACCTGCGCTACACCCACGTCGACGTGCGGCTGTGGTCGCACGACGCGGGCGGGGTGACGGGCCGTGACCTGCGGCTGGCCCGGACGATCTCGGCGCTCGCCGCGGACGCCGGCCTGTCGGTGTCGTACGCCGGGCTGTCCCGGCTGGAACTCGCGCTGGACAGCCCGGAGTACGCGGCCGTGCTGCCGTTCTGGCGGGCGGTCCTGGCCGGGGAGCGCCCAAGCGGTCCTGCCGACGACGAGGTGCGCGACCCGGCCGGCGCGCTGCCCACCGTCTGGTTCCAGTCCTCCGGGCGCGACGAGCCCCGGCAGCGCTGGCACCCGGACGTCTGGGTCGACCCGGCCGAGGTCCGGCCGCGGATGGAGGCCGCGCTGGCGGCGGGCGGCACGCTGGTCAGCGACGCGGAGGCCCCGCACTTCTGGGTGCTGGCGGACCCGGACGGCAACCGGGTCTGTCTCTGCACCTGGCAGGGACGCGACTGAGAAACCGGGGCGACGGCCGGGCGAGGCGACGCTAGCGTGCCGGTGTGGACGCACGCGCGCTGATCGAGGAGTTCAACGCCGCCTGGTCGCGGGGTGACCTGGCGGCGATGTCCGGCTGCCTGGCCGAGGACGTGAGCTACTGCCCGAACGCCTGGGACGGGCCGGCCGGCACGGTACGCGGGCGGGCCGCCGTCGTCGCCGTCCTCGCCGGGCAGTCGGGTTCGGGCGAGGGTCCGGCGCTCGGCGCGGTCTGGGCCACCGACGACCGTGCGGTCTGCGAGTGGGCGTGGCCTCCGGCCGAGGACGGCACGGTGCTGCGTGGGCTGGACGTCTACCGGGTCCGCGACGGGCGGATCGTCGCCAAGGACGTGTTCGGCAAGATCACTTCTTGAGCGCCCCGGCGGCCACCCTCAGGTCGGCGACCAGCCCTTCGTACGCGACGTCCTGGTTGTCGGCGCGCAGCACGGCGGAGGGGTGGATGGTCGCCAGCAGCCGGGTCGCCGGCGCGTCGGCGACCGCTCCGGTCCGGTCCACCGGCACCCGGGCGAAGTCCTCCGGGTGCTGGGCGGCCGCCGGCCACGGCAGCAGCTCGCCGCGTTGCCGGGTCACCCGGAACGTGGGGCCGAGCAGCGCCTTGGCGGCGGTGGCGCCGAGCACCACCACGACGTCCGGGTGCAGCCGGGCGAACTCGGCGACCAGCCAGGGCCGGCAGGCGGTGATGTGCACCCGGTCCGGCGTCTGGTGGACGCGTCGCGTGCCGCGCCGCTCGAAGCGGAAGTGCTTCACCGCGTTGGTCAGGTAGATCTGGCCGGGGTCGAGGCCGGCGTCGTCGACGGCCCGGCGCAGCAGGCGGCCGGCGGGGCCGACGAACGGCAGTCCCTTCTGGTCCTCGACGTCGCCGGGCTGCTCGCCGACGAAGACCACCCGGGCGTGCTCGTCACCGCGCCCGAAGACGGTCTGCGACGCGTCCCGGTACAGCTCGCAGCCCCGGCAGCCGGCCGCCGCGGCGCGCAGCTCGTCGATGGTGTCCGCCCGTGGCGGGATGAACTCCTGCGCTCCGGGCGCGCTGTCGGTCTCGGCCATGCCGACCGTTCTACCCCGTCCGCCGCGCCCCACGCGACCGCCCTGCCGCGAGGTCGCCGAGCGGGGCCCCCGCCGGTCAGGTGGTGAAGGTGGGGCCGGGACGCAACGCGCCGACGAGCGCGTCGGCCAGCACGGAGAGCTCACCCTCGTCGAGGGAGCTGACGGTGACGCGGACGGCGGGGGCGGCGGCGATCCGGTAGGGGCTGCCGGGGGCGACCGACCAGCCGGCGTCGCGCAGGGCGGTGACCGCGACCGTCTCGTCGGGCACCGTCACCCAGACGTTGATCCCGGTGCGTCCGTGCGCGGCCACCCCACGCGCGGCGAGCGCGGCCACCAGCCCGTCGCGCCGGCGGTCGTAGCTGTCCGCCGCGCGTCGCACCAGGTCGGCGGTGGCCGGGTCGCGCCAGAGCGACAGGACCAGGCGTTGCAGCACGGTGGAGACCCAGCCGGCGCCGACCCGCGTCCGGCCGGCCACCCGGGCGACGGTGGCCTCGTCCCCGGCCAGCACGGCGAGCCGCAGGTCGGGTCCGTAGGGCTTGCTCACCGACCGGACGAAGGCCCACGTCGCTGTCGCCCCGGCGAGCGGGTGCAGGGGTACGCGGGCCAGCTCGGCCGCGTGGTCGTCCTCGATCAGCAGCAGGTCGACCCGGCCGGCGAGCAGCGTCCGCAGGGCCGCCGCCCGGTCGGCGGAGACCGCCGCACCGGTCGGGTTCTGGGCCCGGCTGGTGACGACCAGCGCGCGCACCCCGGCGGCCAGCGCGGCCCGCACCCCGGGCTCGGTCGGGCCCTCGTCGTCCACCGGCACCCCGACGGTGCGCAGCCCGAGCGCGGCGACCAGGTCGAGCAGGTTGGCCCAGCCCGGGTCCTCCACCGCCACCGCGTCGCCGGGGCGCAGGTGCGCGGCGAGCAGCCGTTCGATGCCGTCCAGCGCGCCCCCGGTGACGGTCAGGTCGGCGGCCGGCACCCCGTCGGCCGCGAACCGGTCCCGGGCGACGGCGGCCAGTTCGGGCAGGACGGCGGCGTCCGCGTACCCGGTCGGGGTCCCGGCCTCGGCGGCGAGCGCGGCCAGGTGCGGCCCGAGCGGGGGCAGCAGCCGGGGGTCGGGGTGCCCGGCGGAGAGGTTCCGGGTGCCGGGTCGCGGAGGCGGTGCCAGCGCGGCCCGGCGGGTGGCCACCGGCGGGCGGGGCCGGACCGTCGTGCCGTGCCGGCCTGCGGTGGCGACCAGGCCGCGCTGCCGCAGGTCCTGGTAGGCCTTCGCGACCGTGGCCGGGCTGACGCCCAGCTCGCCGGCGAGCGTGCGGACCGCCGGCAGGGCGTCGCCCGGGGCGAGCGCGCCGGCGCGGATGCCGGATTCCACGCTCGCCGAAATGGCCGCCGACGTGGAACCGCTGATCTGATAACGTGCTGCCACAGTTCGAGCATTGTACTAGAACAAAAGGTGGGATGCCGCATGTACCCCCCGACCGCACGCACCACCGCCACCCGCACGCGGGACCGGATGCGCTACGACCGGAACACCGCCCACGCGCTGCTGGACGAGGCGTACCACTGCGCGCTGGCGTTCACCGTGGACGGTGAGCCGCGGGTCCTGCCGACCCTGCACGTCCGCGTCGACGACACCCTCTACCTGCACGGCTCGACCGGCAGCCGGCCGCTGCTGGCCGCCCGGGGCGACGCCGGGCTGCCGGTCTGCGTCGCGGTCACCCACCTCGACGGGCTGGTCTACGCCCGCTCCCAGTTCCACCACAGCGCCAACTACCGGTCCGTGGTCGTGCACGGCACCGCCCGGCTGGTCGATGACGCCGCCGAGAAGGCCGCCGTGCTGACCGCGCTGGTGGAGAAGGTGGCGACCGGCCGGTCCGCCGAGAGCCGGCCGCCGAACCGGCGCGAGCTGGCCGAGACGGCGGTGCTCGCGCTGCCGCTGCGCGAGGTGTCGGTGCGCACCCGCACCGGTGGGGTCAACGACGAGCCGGCGGACGAGAGCCTGCCGTACTGGGCCGGCGTGCTGCCGCTGCGCCTCACGCCCGGGCGGCCCGAGCCGGCCCCGGGCGTCACCGCGCCGGTTCCGGCCTACCTGCGACCGGCGGGGTCGCCGTGGCGGGACCCGGTGGTGCTGCGCGGCGAGCACGTGGTGCTGGAGCCGCTGGACCTCTCCCACGCCGAGGAGCTGCACGCCGCCACCGAGGATCCCGAGGTGTGGCGGCACCTCGGCGGTCCGCAGCCGGCCGACGTCGCCGAGATGCGTCGGGTGCTCGCCGCCTACCTGGACGCGCAGCAGCGCGGCGAGCAGGTGTGCTGGGTGCAGCGGTGCGCCCCGACGGGCGCCGTGGTCGGCACCACCTCCTGGTACGAGATCGACCCGGCCCGCCGGTCGCTGGCGATCGGCTACACCTGGCTGGGCCGGCCCTGGTGGCGGACCGGCGTCAACACCGAGGCGAAGCTGCTGCTGCTCACCCGGGCGTTCGAGGAGCTGGACGCGGTCCGCGTGGTCTGGCACACCGACATCCGCAACGAGCGCTCGCAGCGCGCGATCGAACGGCTCGGCGCTGCGCGCGAGGGTGTGCTGCGGCAGCACAAGCAGCGGCCCGACGGCTCCTGGCGGGACACCGTGCAGTACTCGATGCTCGCGCAGGAGTGGCCGAACGCACAGCTCAGGCTGCGGGAACGGCTTCGCCCGGCGGTGCCGGCCGGGTCATGATGTCCGGCGTGCTGGGGATCACCGACATCGGGACGTACGTGCTGGGCACGGTGGCGATCGTGCTGCTGCCCGGCCCGAACTCGCTCTTCGTGCTCGCCACCGCCGCCCGCCGCGGCGTGGCCACCGGCTACCGGGCCGCGGCCGGGGTCCTCGTCGGCGACGCCGCGCTGATGGTCCTCTCCGCCGCCGGGGTGGCCTCGCTGCTCCGGGCGTACCCGCCGCTGTTCCTCGTGATCAAGTACGCCGGCGCGGCGTACCTCGGGTGGTTGGGGCTGGCCATGCTGCGCGGCGCGTGGCGGCGCTGGCGCGACCGCAACGACCCGGCCACGCCGCGCCTGATCGACGAGGTCGAGCCGGCGGCACGACCCGTTCCGGCGGGCACTGACGATCAGCCTGCTCAACCCGAAGGCGATCCTCTTCTTCGTGTCGTTCTTCATCCAGTTCGTCGACCCCGGCTACGCGTGGCCGGCGCTGTCGTTCCTGCTGCTCGGGTTGATCGCGCAGGTGACCAGCGTGCTCTACCTGACCGCGTTGATCTTCACCGGCACGTTCCTGGCCGCCCAGTTCCAGCGGCGTCGGCGACTCGCCGCGACCGGCACCACCGCCGTGGCGATGCTGTTCCTCGGGTTCAGCCTCAAGCTCGCGGCGGGTTGAAAGGAAGGGCCCCCTCTTAACGCGATCGGTAGAGGAAGGGCCCCTTCTTAACACCCGCGCGCGGGGCGGGGACGGCGCTCAGGTGCCGTCGCCGCCGCTCCCGCCGCCACCGACGCCGGCGCCGCCGGCCGTGCCGCCCAGGCCGTAGCCGGGGGCGACGGGCTGGTCGGGGTGGCGGCTGACGTGCGCCGACTCGCGGATCGTGGCCGACCAGTCGGCGTGCGAGGCGGCCGCCGCGTGCCGGTCGATGGCCTGCCGCAGCCAGCCGTCCACTGTCGCCACCCAGTCCCGCTGGTCGGCGCCGGCGTGCCAGACCCGGAACCGGCTGATGCTCTGGTGGGTGACGCCGGCCAGGGAGAGCCGCCGGTCCAGCCAGAACAACACCTCCATGCCGACCGAGGTGGTCACCATGATCACTTCGAGTTCGGTCATCGGGCCGGCGTAGAGCGGAGCGGCCCAGAAGCCCAGCCGCTGCTGGAACGGCAACGTCTGCTCCACCCCGGGCAGCCGGCCCTGCTGGAACCCGGCCTGGCGCATCACGAAGCCGAGCGTGTCCAGCGCGGCGAGCAGGTGCTGCTGGGTGGGCAGCGGATGGATCAGCACCGGCACCATCTCGCCCTGGTCCAGGTCCGGGTCGACGGACACCTCGGTGCGCAGCCCGGTACGCAGACTCAGCAGCGGCACCCCGCCGAACATGGTGACCGGCGTCTCCCACGGCAGCGGCACCGCGAAGTCGACCGCCCGCCGTCTGCCGGCCGGCACCACGAACCGCCCGGCGATCGGCCACCGGTGGTACTGCACGAGCCGGCGCGGCGACCCCGGGTCCTCCGGTTCGACGGATGTGACCAGCCCCAGCCGGATGTGCCGGACCGGGACGTCCTCGCCGTCGGCGCGCAGGATCACCCGCCCCGGCAGGCGCAGTCCCGGCCGGGTGCTCGGGTTCGGCAGCGTGGTGCTCACCGAGAGCCCGGTCCAGGCCGACCCCCGCGACACCCCGGTCAGCCGCATGCGGTGGCATTCCCGCTGCCCGCCCCCGCATGCGCCCTCCGCCGGGGCCGGATCGGCGAGGTGGCGGCATCCGGGCGACCCGGACACCGCCACCTCGACACGAGGGTGGGGATCAGCGCATCCGTCGGCCCCGCGGCACCGGGTCGGTCTCGTCGTCGAACTCGCCGATGACCTCCTCCAGCAGGTCCTCCAGCGCGACGAAGCCGATCGGCCGGGTCGGCCCGCCGCCGTTGCGCACCAGCGCGAGCTGGGCCTGCCGGCCGCGCATCGCGGCCACCGCCTCGGTAACCGATGCCTCGGCGGGCAGCGTGAACGCGTTCGTCATCAGCTCCTCGGCGGTCGCCGGGCGCCCGGTGGTGACCGCGCGCACCGCCTCCCGCACGTGGACCAGGCCGCACACCTCGCCGCCGGCGTCGACCACGGCCAGGCGGGACCGGCCGCTGTCCCGGGAGACGTGCTCGATCCGCTCGGCGGTGTCGTCCCGGCGGACCGTGACGATCCGGTCGAACGGTTCCATCACCTGGGCCACGGTGGTGCCCTGCAACTCCAGCATGCTGGTCAGCAGCTGGTGCTGCTCGGCGCCGAGCAGGCCGTGCTCCCGGGACTGCTCCAGCAGGATGCGCAGCTCGTCCGGGCCGTGCACCTGGGCGAGCTGGTCCTGCTGCTGCACGCCGACCAGTCGCAGCATCGCGTTGGCCAGCCCGTTGAGCAGGGAGAGGACCGGGCGGGCGATCCGGGCGAAGGCCCGGAACGGCAGCGCCAGCAGCATCGCCGAGCGCTCCGCGTCGGTGATCGCCCAGGACTTCGGGGCCATCTCGCCGACCACCAGGTGCAGGAACGTGACGAGCCCCAGCGCGAACACCAGGGCCACCACGTGGCTGGCCGCGTCCGGCAGGCCGACCGCGTGCAGCAGCGGACTGAGCAGGTGCTCGATGGCCGGCTCGGCCAGCGCACCGAGGCCCAGCGTGCACAGCGTGATGCCGAGCTGGGCGCCGGCCAGCATCAGGCTCAGCTCGCGGACGCCGTCCAGCGCCGCGCGGGCCGCCCGGCCACCACCGGCCGCCGACTGTTCCAGCCGGTACCGCTTGGAGGCGACCAGCGCGAACTCGGCCGCCACGAAGAACCCGTTGAGCGCCAGCAGCACTCCGGAGAAGATGAGCGCGAAACCGGGGGTCATGCCGCTCCCTCCCCGGGCACGTCGGCGGTCGGGCGCAGCCGCACCGAGTCGGCCACGTGCCGGTCCACGGCCAGCACCTCGACCAGCACCCGGGGCCCGGACGCCGACTCGTCGCCGTCGACCACCTGCGCGATCTCCAACCGGTCACCGACCTCGGGCACCCGGCCCAGCTCCCGCATGACCAGCCCGGAGAGCGTGTCGTACTCCGGCGCCTCGGGCAGCTCGATGCCGGTGCTGTCGGCGACCTCGTCGATCCGCCAACGCGCCGGCACCACCCACGAGCCGTCCTCCTGCCTCGCCGGAGCGCGCTCCGGCGGGTCGTCCTCGTCCCGGATCGGCCCGACCAGCTCCTCCGCCAGGTCCTCCAGCGTGATCACGCCGGCGAAGCCGCCGTACTCGTCGACCACGCAGGCGAGCTGCCGGTGCCCGGACCGGAGCCGGTCCAGCACCGTCGGCAGGGGCAGCGTCTCGGGCACCAACAACGGGGGTACGGCCACCGCGTCGACCCGGGTGGTCGCGCGCTCGGCCGGGGGCACCCCCAGCACGTCGGCGATGCCGACGATGCCGACCAGGTCGTCGACGCCCTCGGCGCCGCGCACCGGGAACCGGGAGTGGCCGGTGTCGAGCATCTCCACGATCCGGCTGACCGGCTCGTCGGCGCGGACGGTGTGCACGTCCACCCGGGGCACCATGGCCTCACCCGCGGTCAGCTCCCGGAAGTCGAGGCCCCGGTCGAGCAGGTCGGACATGGTCGCGTCGAGGTGCCCCTCCTCCCGGGACTCGGCGATGATCTGTTCCAGGTCCTCCGGGGTCGCGCCGCTGGGCAGCTCCTCGATCGGCTCGATGCCGACCCGCCGGAGCAGCCGTACGGCGGCCCGGTCGAAGAGCGTGATCAGCGGTCCGGCGATCCGCAGGTACATCAGGGTGGAGCGGGACAGCGCCCGGGCCAGCGGCTCGGCCCGGGCGATGGCCAGGTTCTTCGGGGCCAGCTCGCCCAGGACCATCTGCACCACGGTGGCGATGACCAGGGCGAGCACCACCGACAGCGGCAGCGCCACGGCGCTGGACACGCCGGTGAGGCCGAGCAGCTCGGCCAGCCCGGCGCCCAGGAACGGCTCGGCGACGTAACCGACCAGCAGGGCGGTCACGGTGATGCCGAGCTGGGCGCCGGAGAGCATGAAGGAGAGCCGCCCGGTGACCTCCAGGGCCCGGGCCGCGGCACGGTCGCCACCGTCGGCGAGCTGCTTGAGCTTGCCCCGGTCCACGGCGACGTAACCGAACTCCTGGGCCACGAAGTAACCGGTGGCGGCGGTGAGCACGATGATGAGAAGAAGGCCGACGAGGATCAGCACGGGAGGTTCAGGGCTCCCGGGGTCGTCGGGTCGGGAAGATGCCGGGTACGACCCGGCCGGCTACTGCTGCCCTCCGGGGCAGGAGAGTCGATCATGCCGCCATTTTATCGGTGCTCGCTGGACGCCCGCTGAAGGTGCCGAAAAGCCTCCCCCACGTCCGGTTCCTCACCGTTCGGCCAGCTCGTCGACGTCCAGCAGCGTCCGGTCGACCCGCCCTGACCGGTAGGCGGCCCGGCCGATCATCTGCGCGGCGACCGGCGCGGTGGAGAGCTGGAAGATCGCCACCAGCGCCAGCATGCCCAGGTCCGACGGCGTACGCAGGCGCAGCGCCAGGCCGGCCAGGAGCAGCAGCACGCCGAGCACCTGCGGCTTGGTGGCCGCGTGCATCCGGTCCAGCGTGTCCGGGAAGCGCACCAGCCCGATCCCGGCGACCAGGCTGAGCAGCGCCCCGGCCAGCAGCAGGATCCCCCCGGCCCAGTCCGCGACCCCGCTCACGCTCACGCTGACCCCCCGTCTGTTCGCGACTGCGGGGCTCGCAGGCCCGGCTCACTCCTCGCGCTCACGATTCGGCCCGGACGGCGAAGCGGACCAGCGACACCGACCCGACGAACCCGAGCAGGGAGAGCACCACCAGGATCGGCAGCGTGCTGGCGTGCCGGTTGACCGCCGCCTCCGCCCCCACCGCGCCGAGCATGGCCGCCAGCAGCAGGTCGGCGCCGACGACCCGGTCGAGCAGGGACGGGCCGCGGTAGATCCGGGCCAGGGCGAGCAGCGCGGTGGCCGAGAGCAGCACGGTCAGCGCGACGGCGAGCAGAACGGTCACGGGTGGTTCCTCCGTTCGACGGGTTCGAGGTCGAGCTGCCGTACCTCGGTGGGAGAGCCGACGGCGCGGACGATGCGCCGTTCGACGGAGAGCACGCGCTCGCGGCTGCCGGCCAGGTCTTCGGGGCCGCGGACGTCGAGCACGTGCACGTAGAGCACGCCCCGCGCGCGGTCGATGTCGAGGATCAGGGTGCCCGGCACCAGCGAGATCACCTCGGCGGTGAGCGCCAGGTTGAGGTCGGTGCGGACCCGCAGCGGCACCGCGATGATCCCACCGCGCGGGCGGTAGCCGGGGCGTACCGCGACGGCGGCGACGTGCAGGCTGGCGCTGACCAGCTCCGCCACGAACGTGCCGGCCAGCACCAGCAGCGCGCCCGGGCGCAGCCGGCCGCCGAACGTGACCGGCGGCAGCGGGAAGAAGACCAGCACGGCCGTGCCGAGCACCAGGCCGGCGAGCAGGTTGCCCCAGGACACGTCGCCCCAGAGCAGCAGCCAGGCGACGACCAGCCAGCCGAGCGCCAGCGCCTGGTCGCGCCGCCGCCCGCCCCGGCCCACCGCCGGCGCGGGCGGGTCCGGCCGCGGCGTGGCCTGGGGTACGTCGCCGGTCGGCTCCCCCACGGGGCCCCGACCCGGGGGCAGGTCGTCGGTCACGGCACGTCCCGGGGCAGCACGGCCCGCACGTACGGGGTGCGCTGGCGCAGGTCGGTGGCGGCGTCGGCGGTGACCTGGAACAGCGGCCCGGCCGCCAGGGTGAGCAGCACGCCGATCGCGACCAGCGCGGTGGTGGCCCCGACCATCAGGCCGGGCAGCCGCACGATCGGCGTGTCGGTGGCCAGCCGGGGCGCCCGCCAGAACGCGATGTTCCACACCCGGGACGCGGCGTAGAGGGTGAGCAGGCTGGTCGCCGTCCCGGCCACGACCAGCACGAAGGGCAGCGGACCGCCGGCCGACACGCCGGCCTGGAGCAGGCCCAGCTTGCCCAGGAAGCCGGAGAACGGCGGGATGCCGGCGAGGTTCATCGCCGGCACGAAGAAGAGCACGGCGAGCAGCGGGGTGATCCGGGCCAGCCCGCCCAGCCGGCGCAGGTCGGTGCTGCCGGCCCGCTCCTCGACCAGGCCGGCGACCAGGAAGAGCGTGGTCTGGATGGTGATGTGGTGCACCACGTAGAAGATCGCCCCGGACAGGCCGGCGACGCTGCTCAGCGCCACCCCGAAGATCATGTAGCCGATGTGGCTGACCAGGGTGAAGGAGAAGAGCCGCTTCATGTCCGACTGGGCGACCGCGCCGAGGATGCCGACCACCATGGTCAGGCCGGCCACCACCATCAGCAGGCCGTCCACCTGGCCGCCCGGGAACAGCAGCGTCTCGGTGCGGATGATCGCGTACACGCCGACCTTGGTGAGCAGGCCGGCGAAGACGGCGGTGACCGGCGCGGGCGCGGTCGGGTAGCTGTCCGGCAGCCAGGCGGAGACCGGGAAGACCGCCGCCTTGATGCCGAACGCGAGCAGCAGCATGAGCTGCAAAGTCAGGCGTACGCCGGAGGGCAGCGCGTCCAGCCGGCCGGCGAGCTGCGCCATGTTCAGGGTGCCGGTGGCCGCGTAGACCAGCCCCACGGCGGACAGGAACAGCATCGACGACAGGATGCTGACCACCACGTACGTGGAGCCGGTGCGCAGTCGGGCCTCGGTGCCGCCGAGCGTGATCAGCACGAAGCTCGCGGCGAGCAGGATCTCGAAGCCGACGAACAGGTTGAACAGGTCGCCGGCCAGGAAGGCGTTCGTCACGCCCGCGGTGAGCACCAGATAGGTGGGGTGGAAGATGCTCACCGGCGCCGTCTCGCTGGTCTCCCCCCGCCCCTGGCCGATCGAGTAGAGCAGCACGCAGAGCGTGACCGCCGAGGAGACCACCAGCATCAGCGCCGCCAACTGGTCGGCCACCAGCACGATGCCGACCGGCGGCGGCCAGCCGCCCACCCGCACCACCACCGGCCCCTGCCGGTACGCCTGCACGAGCAGCACCGCCGCGACCACCAGCACGCTGCTCAGGCACAGCACGCTGATCGACCGCTGCAACCGGGGCCGTCCGGCCAGGATCAGGGTGAGCGCGGCGCCGAGCAGCGGCACCACCACCGGCAGCGGCACCAGCGCGCTCATGTGCCGTCCCGGCGCAGGCGGCGGCGGGCGGGCTCCGGGTCGACCTGCTCCGGGTCGTCGTCCGGGCCCTCGCCCCCCAGGTCGGCGGTGGACACCTCGTTGCGCTCGGCGAGCCGGACGATCTGCCGGTCCTCCAGGTCGTCCTGCACCTCGTCGTCGCCGCTGGTGTACCAGCTGCGGTACGCGACCGCGAGCAGGAACGCGGTCAACCCGAACGTGATCACCACGGCGGTCAACACCATCGCCTGCGGCAGCGCGTCGCTCATCGCACCGGCCGGCGCGCTGCCGACCAGCGGCGCCTCGCCGGACCGCCCGCCCAGCAGGATGAGCAGGTTCACCCCGTTGCCGAGCAGGATCACGCCGAGCAGGATCCGGGTCAGGCTGCGCTCCAGCAGCAGCGTGACGCCGGTGGCCACGAGCACCCCGACCGCCAGCACCAGCACCAACGTCGGCCCGGCCGCCCCCCGCGTCACGGAACCTCCCATGATCGCGACTGCGGGGCTCGCAACCCCGGCTCACTCCTCGCGCTCACGGGGTCCCGCCCTCGCGCTGGACGGTCAGGCCGCGACCCGGTTCGCCGGCGGCCTCCACGTGCCGGTCCACCTCGGCGCCCAGGCTGCGCAGGATGTCCAGTACCAGCCCCACCACCACCAGGTAGACGCCGATGTCGAAGAAGAGCGACGTGACCAGGTAGAAGTGGCCGACCAGGGGCAGCCACAGGTCCACCTTCACGCTC
The DNA here is from genome assembly GCF_900089585.1 of Micromonospora sediminicola. Lineage (NCBI taxonomy): Bacteria > Bacillati > Actinomycetota > Actinomycetes > Micromonosporales > Micromonosporaceae > Micromonospora > Micromonospora sediminicola. Next base: position 873,206 of record NZ_FLRH01000004.1, read on the forward strand.
TGCAGCACGTCGCCGGTCAGCGCCAGGCCGACCACCCCGCTGCCGACCGAGACGGCCAGCCCGGCGCCGAGCACCATCCCGGCGCCGACCGGCGCGGCCTCGGCCAGCTCGTACCGCCCGCCGGCCAGGTAACGCAGGGCCAGCGCGAGGCCGGCGACGAGCCCGCCGGAGAACCCGCCGCCCGGCGCGTTGTGCCCGGAGAAGAGCAGGAACAGCGAGAAGAGCAGCATGGTGTGGAAGATCAGCCGGGTGACCACCTCGAACACGATCGAGCGTCGCCGCTCGCGCAGCGTCTGCCCGCCGCGCAACCAGACCGTGCGCCGGTCACCGGGGCGCAGCCCGGCCGGCTGGGGCCGGCGTGGCCGGGGCCCGGTGCGGGAGCGCTCGAAGATCAGGCTGGCCACCCCGGTCGCGGTCACCACGAGCACCGCCAGCTCCCCCATCGTGTCCCAGGCCCGGATGTCGACCAGGGTCACGTTGACCACGTTGCGGCCGTACCCCTCGGCGACGCTGAGGTCCGGGAACGCCGCGGAGATAGACGGCGCCCGCCGCGCGCCGGACGCGGCCAGCGCCAGGCCGGCCATCACCAGGCCGGCGGCGAGCCCGACGCACCGGCGTACCCAGCGGCTGCGGCGCAGCGGCCGGGCCGAGAAGCGTTCCGGCAGCCGGCGCAGCACCAGCACGAACACGGCGATGGTGGCGGTCTCCACCAGGAACTGGGTGAGGGCCAGGTCCGGCGCGCCGTAGAGGACGAACATCATCGCGGTGCCGTAGCCGGTCACGCCGACCAGCAGCATCGCGGTGAGCCGGCGACGCGCGCCCACCGCGAGCACCGCGGCGACCGCGATCACCACGCAGACCACCAACTGGGCGGGGTTGTCCCAGGGCGCCAGGTGGACCCGCCAGGGCGCGGTGGCCAGCATCGCCGTGCCCGGCACGAGCACCAGGGCGACCAGCACGGTGCCGAGGTACTGCGGCAGCGAGCCGCGCTGGGTGGCGCCGGTGACCTCGATGGCGAGCAGGTCGAACCGGTGCGTCACCCACTCGTACCCCTGGTTGCCGCCGACCGGCGACCGCAGCCGGGCCAGCACCGGGGTGAGCGGGCCGCGGACCAGTTGCAGCACCACGCCGCCGGCCAGCACCAGGGCGGAGAGGCCGAGCGCCGCGGTGGGCCCGTGCCACAGCGCCAGGTGCTCCTCGACCGGGCCGAACAGCTCCGCGTACGGCTCGAACAGGTCGCTCAACCAGCCGGCGGCCGGGCCGGCGACGAACCCGGCCACGGCGAGCACCGCGGGCGGCACGAGCATCGCGGCCGGGGGCCGCGCCATCTCGGTGTCCGGCACGCCCGGCCGGGTGCCGAACGCGCCCCACAGGAAGCGGATGCTGTAGGCGACGGTCAGCGCGCTGCCGGCCACCAGCACGGCCAGCACCAGCGGGTCTCCGGTGAACGCGGCGAGCACCGCCTCCTTGCCCACGAACCCGAGCAGCGGCGGCAGCCCGGCCATCGAGGCGGCGGCCAGCCCGGCGACCGTGGCCAGCACCGGGGCGGCCCTGCCCACCCCGGACAGGTCCCGCAGGTCCCGGGTGCCGGCCTCGTGGTCGAGGATGCCCACGACGAGGAAGAGCGCAGCCTTGAACAACGCGTGCGCCGCCAGCATCGCCACGCCGGCCAGCGCCGCCTTCGGGGTACCCGCCCCGAACATCACCGCGAGCAGGCCGAGCTGGCTGACCGTCCCGTACGCCAGCAGCAGCTTGAGGTCGGTCTGCCGCAACGCCGCCCACCCGCCGATCGCCAGCGTGACCAGCCCGGCGACCACGGTGACCGGCCGCCACGGCCCGGCCGGCGCGAGCGCCGGGCCGAGCAGCCCCAGGAGGAAGACGCCGGCCTTCACCATCGCGGCGGCGTGCAGGTACGCGCTCACCGGCGTGGGCGCGGCCATCGCCACCGGCAGCCAGGCGTTGAACGGGAAGATCGCGGACTTGGCCAGCGCGCCGGCGAGGACGAGCAGCACCGCCGTGACCAGGTAGCCGCCGCCGGGCAGCGGCGCGGCGGCCACCACCGACCAGCGGTAGCCCCCGGCGTGGTGGCCGAGCAGCAGGAACCCGACCAGCATGGCCAGCCCGCCGAGCGTGGTGACGGTGAGCGCCTGGGCGGCGGCCCACCGGCTGGACCGGCGCTCGGTGCTGTGCCCGATCAGCAGGTAGGAGAAGACCGTGGTCAGCTCCCAGAACACGTAGAGCAGCAGCAGGTCGTCGGAGACGACCAGACCGACCATCGCCCCGGCGAAGGCGACCATGACGGCGGCGAACCGGGCCAGCCCGACGGAGCCGGCCTCGAAGTAGCGGGCGGAGTAGACCAGCACCAGCGCGCCGACGCCGCCGACCAGCAGCAGCATCACCCAGGACAGCGTGGTCACCCGCAGCGCCAGGTCGAGGTTGAGTTGCGCGATCCAGGGGTAGGTCTCGACCACCGCGCCGCCGTCGCGTACCGCCCCGGTGTGGGCCACCGCCCAGCCGGCCGTGGCGGCCGGGGCGAGCGCGAGCAGCAGGCAGGCGCGCGGCCCCCAGGTGCGAACCAGCAGCGGGGCGAGCAGCGCCGCCACCAGGTGCAGGATCAGCAGGACGAGCACACGCACTCCCGGTCGAGGCGACAGCGCGCGGGGGCACGCTGCGGGTACGACCGATCAGACGCCACTTCCGCACCCACCCGCGCCGTTTTCCGAAAACCCACCCACCCCCGAGGGGTGCTGTGGAACCGGGTTCAGGGGAGGGGGGCCGGGGTGGGGGTGGGGCGGAGGTCCGCCGAGGCAGCCGGGTGGCCGAGCTGGCGGGCCGCCTTGTCGACGACGCGTTGCGCGGCCGCGAGGGAGCGGACCGGCAGCCGGGCGTCGCGGGTCTCCCGACGCAGGACGAAGTAGTGCACCGCGGCCCGGACCAGGGCCCGGTCGGCTGCGCTGGAGAAGGCGGTGGCGACGACCAGCTCGCGCAGGCGCCGGGCCAGTTCCTCGGCCAGCTCCAGGTCGGAGCCGCGCAGGTTGGCGCGGAGCGCGGCGAGCCGGCTGTCGACCTTGCGGATGAGCACGTCGGTGCCGGGCCTGGAGCCTCGTTCCTCGACGGTCATCCACGCCTCCAGCCACGCCGCGTTGCGAGTGAAGTTACTTTATGTTGCACCCTGCAAGCAAGCAGTTAAGTAAGACTTAACGGATTAACCGCCCATTACTCGCGTGGAATGTGTGCCCGGGACAGAACCGGTCCCACGTCCGGCCGGATGTCACACCGGCGCGGCAGGATGGTGGGCGTGGCGGACGACGTGGCCCCGGCCGACGGGGTGCTGGCGGAATTCGGCGCGGCGACGCGGGACTGGTTCGCCGCGGCCTTCGCCGCGCCCACGCCCGCCCAGCGGGGCGCCTGGCACTCGGTGGCCGCCGGGCGCAACGCCCTGGTCGTCGCGCCCACCGGTTCCGGCAAGACCCTGGCGGCGTTCCTCTGGTCGCTCGACCGGCTGGCCAAGGAACCACCACCCGCCGACCCGAGGCGGCGCTGCCGGGTGCTCTACGTCAGCCCGCTCAAGGCGCTCGCCGTCGACGTGGAGCGCAACCTGCGCGCCCCGCTCACCGGCATCCGCCAGGCCGCCACCCGGCTCGACCTCGTCCCGCCCGACATCACCGTCGGCATGCGCACCGGCGACACCCCGGCCGACGAACGGCGGGCCTTCGCCCGCACCCCGCCGGACATCCTCATCACCACCCCGAGTCACTGTTCCTACTGCTCACCTCTGCCGCCCGCGACTCGCTGCGCGGGGTGGACACGGTGATCGTCGACGAGGTGCACGCGGTGGCCGGCACCAAGCGCGGCGCGCACCTGGCGCTCTCCCTGGAGCGCCTCGACGCGCTGCTGGAACGCCCGGCCCAGCGGATCGGGTTGTCCGCCACGGTCCGCCCGATCGACGTGTGCGCCCGGTTCCTCGGCGGCGCCCGCCCGGTCGACGTGGTGCAGCCGCCGGCCGACAAGACCATCGAGGTCAGTGTCCAGGTTCCGGTGGAGGACATGACCCGCCTCGACGAGCAGGAGCCCCCGGAGGACGAGCTCGGCGGCCTCGGCCCGCGCCGGCCCTCGATCTGGCCGGCCGTGGAGGAGCGCGTGCTCGGGCTGATCCGGGCGCACCGGTCCACCATCGTCTTCACCAACTCCCGGCGCAGCGCCGAGCGGCTCTGCGCCCGCCTCAACGAGCTGGCCGCCGAGGAGTTGGAGGCGTCGACCCCGCCCGGGGGCAGCCGCGTGGCCCGGGGCGGTGAGCCGGTGCGCGTATCCGATCTGTTGCCGACCGGCGACGGCCCGCCGGCCGGTGCCGGCGGGCCGGCGGACGGCGACGGTCCGGCGGACGCGGCAGGCGGCCGGGACGGGGCCGCCGCGGCCGGTGGCCGGGACGCGGCCGACAGGGCCGGCGGCCGGAGCGGGGCCGAGGCGTTCGGCGGGCCGGTCGGGCCGGTGCGCGCGCCGCGGCAGCCGCCGGAGGTGATGGCGCAGTCCGGCGCGGCGGCCGGCGCGCCCCCGGTGATCGCTCGGGCGCACCACGGCAGCGTCTCCCGGGAGGAGCGCAAGCACATCGAGGAGGCGCTCAAGTCCGGCCAGCTCCCCGCCGTGGTCGCCACCTCCAGCCTGGAGCTGGGCATCGACATGGGCGCGGTCGACCTGGTGGTGCAGATCGAGGCGCCGCCGAGCGTCGCCGCCGGCCTGCAACGGGTGGGCCGGGCCGGGCACCAGGTCGGCGCGGTGTCGCGCGGCGTGGTCTTCCCCAAGCACCGCGGCGACCTGCTCTCCTGCACCGTCGTGGCCGAGCGGATGGGCGAGGGCGCGATCGAGGAGTTGCACTACCCGCGCAACCCGCTCGACGTGCTGGCCCAGCAGATCGTCGCCATGGTGGCGCTGGAGCCGTGGCAGCTCGGTGACCTGGCCGTGCTGGTGCGCCGCGCGGCGCCCTTCGCCGAGCTGCCCGACTCGGCGCTGCACGCGGTGCTCGACATGCTCTCCGGGCGCTACCCGTCGACCGCGTTCGCCGAGCTGCGACCCCGCCTGGTCTGGGACCGGGCCACCGACGTGCTGACCGGCCGGCCCGGCGCCCAGCGGCTCGCCGTGACCAGCGGCGGCACCATCCCCGACCGGGGTCTGTTCGGCGTCTTCCTGGCCGGCGCCGAACGGGCGGCCCGGGTGGGCGAGCTGGACGAGGAGATGGTCTACGAGTCCCGGGTCGGCGATGTGTTCCTGCTCGGCTCGTCGTCCTGGCGGATCGAGGAGATCACCCCCGACCGGGTGCTGGTCTCCCCCGCGCCCGGCCAGGCCGCCCGGATGCCGTTCTGGAAGGGCGACCAGCTCGGCCGCCCGGTGGAGCTGGGGCGGGCGATCGGCGCCCGGGTCCGCGCGCTGCTGCGGCAGTCCGACACCGACGCGATGGCGGCGCTGCGCGCCGGCGGGCTGGACGACTGGGCCGCCGGCAACCTGATGACCTACCTGCGCGAGCAGAAGGCGGCCACCCGCTCGCTGCCCGACGACCGGACGGTGGTGGTCGAGCGCTTCCGCGACGAGCTGGGCGACTGGCGGTTCGCCGTGCACTCGGTGCTCGGCGCCCGGGTCAACGGCCCGTGGGCGCTGGCCATCGGCCGCCGCCTGGCCGAGCGCTACGGCGTGGACGCCCAGGTCATGCCCTCCGACGACGGCATCGTGGTCCGGCTGCCGGACACCGCCGACGAGCCGCCCGGCGCCGACGTGGTGGTCTTCGAGCCGGACGAGATCGCCCAGCTGGTCGAGGAGTCCGTCGGCACCTCGGCGCTGTTCGCCTCCCGGTTCCGCGAGTGCGCGGCCCGGTCGCTGCTGCTGCCCCGCCGCGACCCGCGTCGCCGTCAGCCGCTCTGGCAGCAGCGTCAGCGCGCCGCGCAACTGCTCGACGTGGCCCGCGAGTACGCCGACTTCCCGGTCACCCTGGAGGCGGCCCGGGAGTGCCTCCAGGACGTCTTCGACCAGCCGGCGCTGGCCGAGCTGATGCGTGACCTGGCCGCCCGCAAGGTGCGCCTGGTCGAGGTGGAGTCCGAGCGCCCGTCCCCCTTCGCGCGGTCGCTGCTCTTCGGCTACGTCGGGGCGTTCCTCTACGAGGGCGACGCGCCCCTGGCCGAGCGGCGTGCCGCCGCGCTGGCCCTCGACTCCGGGCTGCTCGGGGAGCTGCTCGGCCGCGTCGACCTGCGGGAGCTGCTCGACCCGGCGGTGCTCGCCGAGACCGAACGCCAGCTGCGGTGGCGCACCGAGCAGCGCCGGCCCCGCGACGCCGAGGACGTGGTCGAACTGCTCCGCGTGGTCGGTGACCTGAGCACCGCCGAGCTGGCCGAGCGGGGGGTGCCGGACGCCTGGCCCGAGGAGCTGGCCGCGGCCCGCCGCGTGCTGCGCGTCCGGATCGCCGGCGAGGACCGCTGGGTGGTCGTCGAGGACGCGGCCCGGCTTCGCGACGCGTTGGGTGTGGCGCTGCCCGTCGGCGTGGCCGAGGCCTACCTGACCCCGGTGGCCGACCCGCTCGGCGACCTGGTCGCCCGGTACGCCCGCACCCACGGCCCGTTCGCGGCGGCCACCTGCGCGGCCCGGTTCGGCCTCGGCGTGTTCGTGGTCGAGCAGGCGCTGCGCCGGCTCGCCGGCAACGGCCGGGTGGTCTCCGGCGAGTTCGCGCCGGACAGCGTCGGCACGCAGTGGTGCGACGCCGAGGTGCTGCGGCTGCTGCGCCGCCGCTCCCTCGCGGCGCTGCGGCGGGAGATCGAGCCGGTGCCGCCCCGGGCACTGGCCGCGTTCCTGCCCCGCTGGCAGCAGGTCGGCTCGTCGGCCCGAGGGGTCGAGGCGCTCGCCGCGACCGTCGAGCAGTTGCAGGGCGCGACGGTGCCGGCGTCCGCGCTGGAGCGTCTGGTGCTGCCCGCCCGGGTGGCCGACTACTCCCCCGCCCAGCTCGACGAGCTGTGCGCGAGCGGCGAGGTGGTGTGGGCCGGCGCGGGTGCCATCTCCGGCGGCGACGGGTGGGTGGCGCTCGCGTACGCCGACGTCGCGCCGCTGCTGCTGCCGCCGCCGGACGAGGCGCTGACGCTCACCCCGCTGCACGAGTCCGTGCTGGACGCGCTCGGCGACGGGCAGGCGCTCTTCTTCCGCTCGCTCGCCGACCGGGTCGGCTCCACCGACGACGCCGCGCTGTCGGGCGCGGTGTGGGACCTGGTCTGGGCCGGTCACCTCACCAACGACACGCTCGCCCCGCTGCGGGCCGCCCTGGGCGCCGGCGGGGCGCACCGGTCCCGGCCGTCGGCGCCGCGCACCCGCTACCGCCGCCCCGGCCGGGTCGCGCTGCCCAGCCGCGGCGGCCCGCCCACCATGGCCGGCCGCTGGTCCCGACTGCCCGAACGCGACCTCGACCCGACCCGGCGGGCCGCCGCCCTGGCCGACCTGCTGCTCGAACGGCACGGCGTGGTGACCCGGGGCGCGGTCGTGGCGGAGCAGGTGACCGGCGGTTTCGCCGCGGTCTACCCGGTGCTGTCCGCGCTGGAGGAGCGCGGGGCCGCCCGGCGCGGCTACTTCGTCGAGGGCCTGGGCGCGGCCCAGTTCGCGGTCCCCGGCGCGGTCGACCGCATCCGCGCGCTGACCGACGACACCCGGGACCGGGGCGGCCCGGCCGTGGTGCTGGCCGCCACCGACCCGGCGAACCCGTACGGCGCGGCGCTGCCCTGGCCGGAACGCGTGGTCGACTCCGGCGACGGGACGGCCCCGGCCACCGGCCACCGGGCCGGCCGCAAGGCGGGTGCGCTGGTCGTGCTGGTCGGCGGCGACCTGGTGCTCTACGTCGAGCGGGGCGGGCGCACGATCCTGTCGTTCACCGACGACACCGACACGCTCGGCGCGGCGGGCAAGGCACTCGCCGACGCGGTGCACTCCGGCGCGCTCGGCGCGATCTCGGTGGAGCGCGCGGACGGCGAGGCGGTGCACACCTCCCCGCTGCGCGACGCGCTCACCGCCGCCGGTTTCCGGGCCACCCCCCGCGGCCTGCGCCTGCGCGGCTGACCTGCCCTGTCCGCCCCCGTTCTAAAGGTGGAACCCGTCGAGACCCGTTCGGAGATCACGAGGAGGGCAGATGGCGACTCCCGCCCAACCCGACGACATCACGTCGTACACCCGACGACACCGCTCCCGGTGCCCCGCACCGGCGGGCCGGCGATGATCCGGCCCACCACACCGGGTGGCCCTGACGCGGACGGCGTCGGCACCCTGCCCTGCGTCTCGCTGACCACCGACTACGGGCTCGCCGACGGGTTCGTGGCGGCCTGCCACGGCGTGCTGGCCCGGCTCGCGCCCACCGCCCGGGTGATCGACGTGACGCACCTGGTGCCGCCGGCCGACGTACGCCGGGGCGCGGCGGTGCTCGCGCAGACCGTGCCGTACCTGCCGTGGGGGGTGCACGTCGCGGTGGTCGACCCGGGGGTCGGCACCGAGCGGCGTGGGATCGCGCTGGCCACGCCCGGCGGGTTGCTGGTCGGGCCGGACAACGGGCTGCTGGTTCCGGCGGCGGAGGCGCTCGGCGGGGTGACCGACGCGGTGGAGCTGACCAACCCCGACTGGTTGGGCCCGGTCGTCTTCCGCACGTTCCACGGGCGGGACGTGTTCGCGCCGGTGGCCGCCCGGCTGGCGCTCGGCGCGCCGCTCGCCGAGGCCGGGCCGGCCGTGGATCCGGGCACCCTGGTCCGGCTGCCGGAACCGGTGGTCCGCGCCGAGCCCGGCGGCCTCAGCGCCGAGGTGCTGACCGTCGACCACTTCGGCAACGTGCAGCTCGCTGCGCCCGGCGCGCTGCTCGACGGCCTGCCGTCCCGGGTGCTGGTGAACGGGCACGAGGCCGTGCACGGCCGCACGTTCGGCGACGCCCCGCCCGGCGCCCTGGTGGTCCACGTCGACTCGGCCGCCCGGGTGGCCGTCGCGGTGAACACCGGCCGAGCCGCCGACGCCCTCCGCGCCACCCCGGGCGACGTGCTCACCATCACCACCCCCCGCCCCGGCGATCGTGCGGTTGACGCCCCGACACAAGGGACGAAAGCCCCGGAGAGAGGGCCGTAACTGCAAGATCGACGGGGGGTCGGAGGGTCAGCAGCGGGGGACGGTGCCGCCGTAGACCGAGGACAGGTACGCGTGGCTGACGTAGGTGCCGCCGACCAGGCGGTACCACCTCGTCGTGGTGCGGTAGGTGCCGGCGATCCGCTGGCCGGTCACGTAGCACTGGACCGGCACGTGGGCGTGGGTGGCGGCCAGGCCCCGGCTGGCGTACGTGGTGCTCGCGCCGGTGCGCAGGTTCAGCGGCCCGGAGCCGACCACCGCCCGCGCGCCGCCGCCGGTCCACAGCAGCGTCACGTCCACCCACGCGTTGTCGCGCAGCCGCAGCCCGTCCCAGAACGTGCCGTCGGCCAGGTCCAGCCCGGCGGGGTTGCGCACGGTCCGCCCGAACTGGTCGCGTCCGCCGTTGTAGCCGTTCTGGTAGGCGGCCTGCGCCTCGGGCAGCCCCTGCGGCAGGTCCTTCCAGTTCTCCCGGACCGCCGCCGGGTTCCACCAGTCGTCCCGGGTGTTCCACGGGCCGACGTCCCAGACCGGGGCGTACTCGCAGCGGCTGCCGGTGGTGGTGCAGACCTTGACCGTGTAGTCGCCGGTGTCCCGGGGGGAGAGACCCCGCCGGGTGGGCAGTGCCGCGAAGTGGTCCCGGGTGGCGACGGTGTGCCCGTTGGCGGTGACGCCGCCGACGAGACCGATCCGGGTCGCGTACACCCGGTAGGTGCGCGCGGCGGCCGGCTGGGCCGCGGTGGCCGCGACCTGGTCGGCGGTGAGGGTCAGGCCGGTCACGGCGGCCTCGGAGGCGGCGTCGCGGGTGGTCAGCACCACGCGTGCCTGCACCCGGGTGACCGGCTGGTCGAAGACCGCCTCGGTGGCGTCGCGCCACTCGGTCCAGCCCCGGGCGCGCCAGCCGCGTACCTGGGCCGTCGCGCCGCCGCCGTCGGCGGTGCGGGCGGCGAGCCGGGCGCGGACCCGGGTGGCGGGCCGGTCCAGCGCGCGCGGCGCGACGAGCAGGATGCCCTCGGCGACCGGGCCGCCCGCCGCGGCGGGTCGGGTGCGGGCGCCGGGCCGGGGGTCGGCCAGCCGCAGGCGGCCGGACCGCCAGGCGACGTTGACGTCGTCGCCGCCGCGCACGGCGAGGTCGACGGTCCAGCGCTCGGCGGCGGGGCGGTCCGGGGCGGCGGCGGGTGGCGGCGCGGCCGTCGCGGGGGCGCCGGGCAGTCCGGCGGTGACGGTGAGCAGGGTGGTCAGGGCGACGAGGGTACGTCGTCGGGCACAGGCCATGTCATTCTCCTCAGAACCTCCTGATCGTTGCGTTTCCGCAGATCAAGTGGAACCTCAGTACAAATAGCGACACATGCGAATTCCACTCGGCCGGGGGACAATGGGCGGGTGCCCGAAGGCGACACCGTCTGGAACACCGCGCGCGTCCTGCAACGCGCGCTGGCCGGGGCCCGGCTCACCGGGTCCGACTTCCGCGTGCCGCAGCTGGCCGCCACCGACCTGACCGGCTGGACCGTGCGCGAGTCGGCGAGCCGCGGCAAGCACCTGCTGCTGCGTCTCGACGACACCGACGCCACGCCCTGGACGCTGCACTCGCACCTGCGGATGGACGGCGCGTGGCGGGCGTACGCGCCGGGCGAACGCTGGGCGGCCCGGCCGGCCCACCTGATCCGGGTGGTGCTCCGCTCCCCCGGCGCGGTGGCGGTCGGCTACCACCTGCACGAGCTGGCGCTCGTGCCGACCGGCGAGGAGGAGTCGCTGGTCGGTCACCTCGGGCCGGACCTGCTCGGGGCGGACTGGGACCCGGACGAGGCGGTCCGCCGGCTGTCCGCGCACCCGGACCTCAGCATCGGCGAGGCGCTGCTCGACCAGCGCAACCTGGCCGGGGTGGGCAACCTCTACAAGTGCGAGGTGCTGTTCCTGCGCGGCGTGTCCCCGTGGACGCCGGTGCGCGCGGTGCCGGACCTGGCCGGCGCGGTCACGCTGGCCCAGCGACTGCTGGCCGCCAACCGGGGGCGCTGGACGCAGAGCACCACCGGCGTGCTGCGCCGGGGCGGGACCAGTTACGTCTACGGCCGGCGGGCCCAGCCGTGCCGGCGCTGCGGGACCGCGATCCGCAAGGAGGAGCTGGGCGACCGGGTCACCTACTGGTGTCCGGCCTGCCAACCTGAACGCGAGTGACGTGGAACTTCCACGAACCGTCGAAGATCCCCCGAGATACGGACGATTGGGTACTTCCCTCCCGCACCTTCGGCATCGCATGCTGCGGTGGACCGCTCACCGATCGTCAGCAGCGCGTACGCCCGCCACGCCGGGGTGACGGCCGGCGCGCCCCGATCCCGGGGAGAGCCATGGTGCTGTTCCGCAGACTCCGGCCCGGCCGGCCGGACCGGGCCGCCACGGTAGCCGAGGAGACCGCGCCCACCGTCCCGACCGCCCGCGGCGCCGAGCCGGAACCGGCCGGACCGGCGCCGGCCAGCCTGGACCCGGCCGCCGTGCCGCGCCTGTTCGGCCCGGTGCCGAACACCGCCGGCAGCCCGCTGCCCACGCTCGACGCCGACGGCCGACCGGTGCCCGGCACCGGCATCCGCAAGTTCGTCGACCCGCTGCCGGTCCCCGGCCGGCCGGCCACCGCCGGGCTCGGCGCCCGGCTGCCGGTCGCGGTGCCCGACACCATCACCTGGCCGGGCTGCGACTACTACGAGATCGGCCTCCAGGAGTACGCGCAACGCCTGCACCGGGACCTGCCCGCCACCCGGCTACGCGGCTACCGCCAGCTCAACCTCGGCACCGACGCCACCGGCCACAACACGGTGAGCCCGCCGGACCGGCCGTGGCACCTCGGCCCGATGATCGTGGCCCGACGGGGCCGGCCGGTACGGATCAAGTTCATCAACCAGCTCCCCACCGGGCGGGCCGGCGAACTGTTCCTGCCGGTCGACGAGACCGTCGACGGGGCCGGCCCCGGCCCGCTGGACGGTCCCGCGCCCTACCCGCAGAACCGGGCGGTGCCGCACCTGGCCGGCGCGCAGACCGCCTGGATCAGCGCCGGCAACCCGTGGCAGTGGGTCACCCCGGCCGGCGAGATCACCCCGTACCCGGTCGGGGTGGGCGTCGTCCCGGTGCCGGACATGCCACCCCCGGGCGCCGGCGCCACCACGCTCTACTTCCCGAACGAGCAGAGCGGCCGGCTGATGTGGCTGCACGACAACACGCTCGGCCTGTCCCGGCTCACCGTCTACTCCGGGCAGCTCGCGCTCTACCTGCTCACCGACCCGGCCGAGGAACGGCTCGTCGACGACGGCGTGCTCCCCGCCGACCAGCTCCCGCTGGTGATCGAGGACAAGACGTTCGTGCCCGACGACGCCCAGCTCGCCGCCCAGGACCCGACCTGGGACCGGGAGCGCTGGGGCGCCAAGGGCAGCCTGTGGCACCCGCACGTCTACCAACCACGACAGAACCCGTACCGGCTCGGCGGCGGCAACCCCACCGGCCGCTGGGACTACGGACCGTGGACCCACGACCCGGACGGCGGGGCCAGCCCGTGGGTCGCCCCGGTGCCGAACCCGCACCACGACCCGGTCACCGACCCGGACGAGCCGCCGCTGGTCCCGGGCGTGCCGCACCCGTCGGCCGTGCCGGAGGCGTACGGGGACACCCCGCTGGTCAACGGCGTGGCCTACCCGTACCTGGAGGTGGCCCCGCGGGCCTACCGGTTCCGGATCCTCAACGCCTGCGCGGACCGGACGCTCAACCTCCAGCTCTACCGGGCCGCCTCGGACGGGCCGATGTGGACCGACGACGGCACGCCGGCCGACCCCCGGTCCGGGGAGGTGCCGATGGTCGAGGCGGTCCGGGCGCCCGGCCGCCCCGCGTACTGGCCGGTGGACGGACGCGACGGCGGCGTGCCCGACCCGGCGGCGGCCGGGCCGGAGATGATCCAGATCGGCAACGAGGGCGGCCTGCTCCCGGCCCCCGTGGTGCGGCCCAACCGCCCGGTCGGCTACCGCTACGACCGGCAGGACCCCACCGTGCTCAACGTGGACGGGCACACGCTCCTGCTCGCCCCCGGGGAGCGCGCCGACGTGGTGGTCGACTTCTCCACCGTGCCACCGGGCAGCACGCTGATCCTCTACAACGACTGCCCGGCGCCGCTGCCCCGGTTCGACCCCCGCTACGACCACCACACCGGCGCGCCGGACCACGCCGCCGCCGGCGGCCTGCCCCCGGCCCGCCCCGGCTACGGCCCGAACACCCGTACCCTGCTCCAGATCCGGGTGACCGGCGACCCGGCCGAGCGGTACGACGTGCGCCGACTCGCCGCGCGGCTGCCCGGCGCGTACGCGCAGAGCCAGCCGCCGCCGATCGTGCCGCAACCGGCGTACGACGCGGCGACGGGCACCCGGACCGCCCGGCCGACGCTGGTCCCGGCGCGGGCCGACACGGTCACGTTCACCCCGACCGGCGCGTCCGCGCCGGTCACGCTGCCGCTGGCGGTCAAGTCGGTGGGGCAGGTGTTCGAGCCCCGGCACGGTCGGGCGGTCGGGCGGCTCGGGGTCGGCCACCCGGTCGCCGGGCCGCTCACCCCGGCCACACTGCCGCTCGGCCCGGTCGACCCGGCCACCGAGGTGCTGCACGTGACCGACCCGGCCGTGCCGATCGGCGCGGCGGCCGACGGCACCCAGCTGTGGCGGATCGTCGGCGACGCCGAGCGCACCCACCCGGTGCACGTCGAGGGCTGCGACATGCAGCTGGTCAACCGGGTCGGCTGGGACGGCACCGTCCGCCCACCGGACCCGGGCGAGCTGGGCTGGAAGGACACCGTCCGGGTCGACCCGCACGAGGACGTGGTGGTGGCGCTGCGCCCCGTCGTGCCCGCCCTGCCGTTCACGATCGGCGACAGCGTACGGCTGCTCGACCCGACCCGGCCGGCCGGCGCGCGGCTCGACGCCAGCCCGGTCAGCCCGGTCGACGGCCGACCCGCGGTGGTGGTCAACCAGCTGGTCAACCTGGGTTGGGAGTATCGCTGGCAGACCCGCTCGGCGGGGCTGCGCGACCAGGGCATGAGCCGTCCCCTGGTGCTGCGCGTGGCGCCGACGGCACCGACCGGGCTGACCGCGACCCCGGCGCCCGGCTCGGCCACCGCGCTGCCCGCCATCGCGCTGGCCTGGACCGGCAACGGCAGTCGCCCGCCGGCCACCAGACACCGGTTGCAACGCGCCACCGACAGCGCCTTCACGGCCGGGCTGACCGAGATCACCGTGGCCGCCACCGCGACCCGCTACACCGACGCCACCGTCACCCCCGGCGTCTCCTACCACTACCGCATCCGCGCCGAGAACGCGGTGAGCTGCTCGGCCTGGTCGAACAGCGTGCCGGCCACGGTCCGGCTGGCCGCCCCGGAGCGGCTGGCCGCGGTGGTGCCGCCGGCCGCGCCGCTGCGGGTGTCGCTGCGCTGGACGAACCGCTCGTTCGCCACCGGGGTGGACGTGCAGCGGGCCACCAACCCGACGTTCACCAGCGGGCCGGGCACCACCGCCATCGCCGTCGGCGAGGCCCACCTGGACCCGGCGGTCGCGCCGGACACCACGTACTACTACCGGGTCCGCACCACCTACCTGGGCGCGGCGTCACCCTGGTCCACGGTGGCGGCGGTGACCACGCCACCCCGGCCCGCCACGCCCACCACGGTGTCCGCCACCGCCGGCGCGCCCGCCCCGGACACCGCCACGGTCACCCTGACCTGGTCGGCGGAGAGCATGGCCGGACCGGGGGCCGGGTTCGTGGTGCAGCGCGCGACCGACCCCGCCTTCACCCGGGAGCCGGCCACGTTCAGCGTGACCGGTCGCGGCTTCACCAACACCGGCCTGGCCCGAGGCGTCACCTACCACTACCGGGTACGCGCGACGAACGTCGTCGGCACCTCCCCCTGGACCCCCCCGATCCAGATCACCACCCCCACCTGACCCCCCCCCGCTGATGAAGTCAGCATCGGTCGATCATGAGGTTAGCGGCGGAATCCGAGATCAACACCGCCGCCAACTTCATGGTCAACGAGGAATGGTCGGCCCGGGGCGGGCCCGTCAGGGGGTGCGCAGGGGGGTGCGGAGTTCGGCGAGGGCGGAGGCCACGCCGTGCAGGAGGTCGGTGGCCTCGGTGAGGCGGGCGGCGGCCGGGTGCTCGGTGTTCGGTCGGGCGTCCTCGGCCACGTAACCGGCGGCGGCCACCACCAGCCGCTCGTAGGCGGCCACCCCGTCCGTCAACTGGGTGACCAGCGTGGCGTGCACCTCGGCGAGCGGGCCGCGCGGAGCCATGTTCAGCGCGCGTTCCACCCCGGCCACCCGGGTCGCCAGCTCCCGCAGGGACCGGTCGGCCTCGGCCGCCTCCCGGACCGCCGGCTCGGCCAGCCCGGTCATCCGGCCGGTCAGCCCGGCCAGGGTGAGCGCGGCCCGATCGAGGCGGGCCCACGGCTCGGCCGCGGCGGTGCCGCGCAGCGCGAGGCGGGAGCGGACGCGGCGTACCTCGGCCAGGACGCCCGGCCCGACGGGCAGCCGCTCCACGGCGGCGACCAGCCGGGCGCGGGAGCGGGCGGCGGCCTCGGCCGGGTCGAGGGCGGGTGGTGGCGGCACGGCGGCGAGGGCCCGGTGGTCGACCCAGCGCCAGGCGGCCACCGCGATCGCGCTGCCCGCGGCGCCGGCCCAGGCCGCGTCCGCCAGGCCCAGCCCGGCGTACGGGGTGAGCACCGCGGCGGCACCGCCGAGCCCTCCGGCCAGGACGCTCCACCGGCGCGCCGAGCCTCGCAGTCTGCGCAGTCGGCGGAAGTGTCGCGCCCGCTCGTCCACCATGGGTCCCTCCCCGTCCGTCAGCCGGTGGTGCTCTCCCCGGTGCTCCGCTCCCGGCTCATGCTGGCCCGGATCTCGTCCAGCCGGGCGGCGGCCGCCGGGTCGGTCGGCTGCCCCACGGCGGGGCGCTCCTGCCGACCGCCGAGCTGCTCACCGGCCATGCTCGACCGGATCTGCTCCAGTCTCGCCGATCCGGCCGAGTCGAGCGTCGCCTTCTGGATCTCCAGCATCCGGCCCTCGACCGAGTTGCCGGCCAGCTCGGCCCGGCCCATGGCGGTGGCGTAGCGGCGCTCGATCCGATCGCGCACCTCGTCCAGCGACGGGGTGCTGGCGGGCGCGGTGAGCGACGACATCGACTCCAGCGACTTGGCGACGCTCTCCTGCATCTTCGCCTGCTCCAGCTGGCTGAGCAGCTTGGTGCGCTCGGCCAGCTTCTGCTGGAGGATCATCGAGTTGTTCTCGACCGCCTTGCGTGCCTGCGCGGCCGCGCCGAGCGCCTGGTCGTGCAGCGTCTTGAGGTCCTCCAGCGCCTGCTCGCCGGAGACGAGCTGGGTGGCGAGCAGCTGGGCGGACTGTTCGTAGCGCCCGGCCTCGGTCTCGTCGCCCCGGCCCCGGGCCTGGTCGGCCAGCGCGAGCGCCTGCCGGGCGTTGCCCTGGAGCTGTTCCACCTCGGTCATCTGCCGGGACAGCTTCATCTCCAGCTGGCGCTGGTTGCCGATCACCGCCGCCGCCTGCTGGACCAGCGCCTGGTGCTGCCGCTGGGCCTCCTCGACGGCCTGCTGGATCTGCACCTTCGGATCGGCGTGCTCGTCGATCTTCGCGCCGAAGAGCGCCATCAGGTATTTCCAACCCTTGACGAACGGGTTAGCCATCTCCGCCTCGTCCCCTCAGTAGCGTCGCGCCTACATCGTCCCAGCCGGACGCCACTCCGGCACCCGTACGCTCCTGATCAACATTACGACGCGGGCGCCACCGGTGCCCACGGCGCGACGGCGGGGTCAGGCGGCGCAGACCACGTCCCGCTCGGCGGGGCGGACCCGGGTGCTGCGCAGCGTCGCCTTGAGCGGCGAGTCCTGGCGGACCTGGACGGCCACCGAGCCGTCGGAGGTGACCTGACGGACCCCCCGGTTGGTCGCCTTGCGCACCGCGGCCGCGGCCACCGGCGTCGGCTCGACCGGCTCGTCGACCACCGGCACCAGCACGCCGGGCATCTGCTCGGCCAGTGCGACCGTGTCGCTGACCTCGCGCAGCAGCTCCGACAGGCGGGCGCCGAGCGCGTCGCAGATGGCGGCCAGCAGCTCGCTGGAGGGCTCCTTCTGGCCGCGCTCGATCTCGGAGAGGTAACCGAGGCTGACGTTGGCGGCGGACGACACCTCGCGGAGGGTGCGGTGCTGCCCCTGCCGGCGTGCCCGCAGCGCGTCACCGATCACCCGGCGTAGCAGGACCATCGCACCTCCCCCTGAACGGGAACCACCTTCCCCGACCGACCCTGCCGCGCCCGGGGCGGCGGACCACCCGGGGCGCCGACGTCGTCCGCCGGAGCCTTCCCGCAACCGTACCCGTTGACCGCCACGACGACATCCCACCCCGCCTGTCCAATCCCGTCCGGCGACGGGCCGGCGCATCCGGGCGGGGCGGTCATCGCCGGCCGGCGCCGGCCGGGTCGACGTCGGTGGCGACCTGGATCCGCTCGGCGAGCAGGCGCAGCGCCTCGATCACCGCGGCCGAGCGGATGTGGTCGCGGCCACCGTCGAGGTCGAGCCGGCGGACCTCGGTGCCGGCGGGGCCGGCGACCGCCACGTAGACCAGCCCGACCGGCTTGCCGTCCTGGGGTTCCGGCCCGGCGACGCCGGTGGTGGCCAGCCCCCAGACCGCGCCGCAGCGCCGCCGCCCGCCCTCGGCGAGGGCGGCGGCCACGTCCGGGTCGACCGGCCCGCGCGCGGCCAGCAGATCCTCGGGTACGCCGGCCAGCGTCGCCTTGAGCTCGGTGGCGTAGACCACCAGACCGCCCCGGTAGATCGAACTGACGCCGGCGATCTCCACGATCGCGGCGGCGAGCAGGCCGCCGGTCAGCGACTCGACGGTGGCCAGCGTCTCGCCGCACTCGTGCAGGCGGTGCACGACGGCGGCCGCCGGGCTGCCGGCGGGTCGCTGGTGTCTCGCGTCGGTGTCCATGACCGCCCCTTCTTCCCGCCCGGCGCCGGCTTACTCGTCGGCCGTCCGGATCAACGGGTGGGACGCCGCAGCCGCAACGCCTGGGCGATGTAGTCGAACCCGGTGACCACGGTGACGACGACGGCGGCACCCATGATCCACGGGCCGACCGGGGCCAGCGCGTCCGGCATCGGCCAGAGGTACCAGGTGATCGCGAGGATCTGCAGCGCCGTCTTGATCTTCCCGCCCCGGCTTGCCGCGATCACCCCGTGCCGGATCACCCAGAAGCGCAGCGCGGTGATGCCCAGCTCCCGGGCCAGGATCACCACCGTCACCCACCAGGGCAGCCGGTCGTACCAGGAGAGCAGCACCAGCGCGGCGCCGGTGAGCGCCTTGTCGGCGATCGGGTCGGCGACCTTGCCCAGCGAGGTGACCAGCTGGAACCGGCGGGCGATCCACCCGTCGACCAGGTCGGTCGCGGAGGCCACCACGAAGATCAGACAGGCCACCGTCCGCCAGCCGGCGTGGGTCATCCCGGACGCCACCACGGTGGCCGCGAAGACCGGCACCAGCACCAGCCGCGCGCCGGTCAGCAGGTTCGCCGCGTTGAGCAGCGGTACGGGTGCCGCCACCGTCGACTCCGCCCCGGTCATGTCCGGCACCGCCCCCCGTGGCTTCCCCGCTCCGTCCGGGCCCGCCGTCACCGTGCCGCGCCGGGCGCCGCCGAGATCATCTCATCCGGCACGGCGACGAGATCGACGCCCTCGGTCGCGGTCACCGTGGCCCGGACCAGGTCGCCCGGGCGCAGCGCGGTCAGGTCGACCCCGCCGGCGTCCGGCGCGACCAGGGTGGTCGAGCCGTCGACCTCGGGCGCCTGGTGCGCGGCCCGTCCCTCCACCACGCCGTCGGCGACCGAGTCCACCAGCACCTCCACCGTCGAGCCGAGCCGCTCCTCGGCCCGCTGCGAGCACAGCTCGTCGGCGAGCGCGCTGAGCCGGTCGTACCGCCGCTTGACCGTGGCCGCGGAGACCTTGCCGGGCAGGCCGGCGGCCTCGGTGCCGTCCTCGTCGCTGTAGTCGAACATGCCGATCGCGTCCAGTCGGGCCTCGGTCAGGAACCGGACCAGCTCGGCCACGTCCTGCTTCGTCTCGCCGGGGAAGCCGACGATGAAGTTGCTCCGCGCGCCCGCCTCCGGGGCCAGCGCGCGGGCCGACGCCAGCAGCTCCAGGAACCGGTCGGTGGAGCCGAACCGGCGCATCCGGCGCAGCACCGGCTCGCTGGAGTGCTGGAACGACAGGTCGAAGTAGGCGGCCACGCCGGGCGTGGTGGCGATCACCTCGACCAGCCCGGGCCGGGTCTCGGCGGGCTGGAGGTAGCTGGCCCGGACCCGGACGATCCCGTCGATCGCGGCGAGCTGCGGCAGCAGCTTCTCCAGCGCGCGCGGGTCGCCCAGGTCCTTGCCGTAGGAGGTCGAGTTCTCGCTCACCAGCACCAGCTCGCGGACGCCGGTCTTGGCCAGCCACTCGGCCTCGGCGAGCAGCTCGTCCGGGGTACGCGAGACGAACGCCCCACGGAACGCCGGGATGGCACAGAACGCGCACCGGCGGTCGCAGCCGCTGGCCAGCTTCAGCGAGGCCACCGGGCCGGTGTCGAGCCGGTGCCGCAGCACCTGGCGCAGGTGCGCCGGGGTGTGCGCGTCGGTCTCCGGGGCGACCCGGGTCGGGGTGCCGTGCCCGGGCAGCGACACCGCCGCCTCGCGGCGCTTGACCGGGGTGAGCGGGAGCAGCTCGCGCCGGTCGCGCGGGGTGTGCGCGTCGATCGCCTGCCCGGCCACCACCGCGTCGAGCCGGGCCGCGATGTCCGGGTAGTCGTCGAAGCTCAGCACCGCCTGCGCCTCGGGCAGGCTGTCGGCAAGCTCACGGCCGTAGCGCTCGGCCATGCAGCCGGCGGCGACCACCTTGGCGCCGGTGTCGGCGGCGGCCAGCAGCGTCTGGATCGAGTCCTGCTTGGCCTTCTCCACGAAGCCGCAGGTGTTCACCACCACCACGTCGGCACCCTCGCCGTCGGTGGTCACCTGCCATCCGTCGGCATGCAGCCGGGCGGCCAACTCCTCCGAGTCGACCTCGTTGCGGGCGCAGCCCAGGGTCAGCAGGGCGACCCGGCGCCCGTCGGATTGCGGGGAGGAGGAGGTGGCAGACACCATCCGAGGGTACCGGGCCGGTTCCGGACCGCCACGCCACCCGCCCGGGCGGTCAACGGGTCGGGACGGCCACCCGGGCCAGGCGGTCCAGCAGGAACACCTCGGTGCCGGCCAGGCCGGTGGAGCAGAACACCGAGATCTGGTCCGCGCCGGTCCGGCCGGGGACCGCGCCGGCCAGCACCGCGCCCAGGTCGCGCAGCCGGCCGGCGTACGGCTCGACCGCGGCGAGCATCGGCGGCGCGTACGCGGCGGCCTGCCCGGGCGAGTCGGTGACCAGCAGGTCGGCGGCGTCGAGCAGGTCCGGGCCGAACTCGTGCCGGTCGACCTGCTTGAAGCCGACGGTGTTGACGTGCGTGCCCGGGGCCAGGTCGGCGGCGGCCAGCACCGGGGTGGTGCTGGTGGTGGCGAGCACCACTAGATCCCGGTCACGGACCGCGGCGGCGGCCGATCCGACGGCCCGGGCCGGCACGCCCAGCTCGGCCCGGACCCGGGCGGCGAACGCCTCCCGCCGGGCGGCCGAGCGGCTGTGCACGGTCACCTCGCGCAGTGGCCGGACCGCCGCGGCGGCCCACACCTGGGTCCACGCCTGGCGGCCGGAACCCACCACGCCGAGCGTGGCGGCGTCCGCGCGGGCGAGTGCGTCCACGGCCACGCCGCCCAGCCCGCCGGTACGCCGGGAGCCCAGCTCCTCGCCGACGGCGATGGCGCGCACCGCGCCGGTGGTGGCGTCGTGCAGCACGACGAGCTGCCCGCTCTCCGGGTGCCCGAACGTGTCGTAGGAGCGGAAGCCGTACCACTCGCCGGTGAGGTGGCCGGCGGTGAGCACCATCCGGCCCCCGCCCAGCGGCGCGGACGCCCGGGGCGGGGCGATCAGCCGCCCGGCGTACGCGGCCAGCAGCGCGTCGCGCATGGCGGCCACGGTGAGCGGGGCGTCCACGGCCGCCGCGACGTCCTCGTCGGAGAAGAGCACGGTCATGGCAGCCATCCTGCAACCTGAAGTTCGCGTGAACTCCAGCGATGGTGGGCTTTCTCACCCCGCCTCCGGTTCGCCCCGGGCGGTGCTAGCGTCGGCCACGACGGCCCGTGGGCCGTCCCGGACGAGTGGTGGGCGTACCCGGTCAGGCCAAGACGCCCCGCGTGAACCGACCGCCGCCCGGCCGACCGCGCCGGGCCCGCCCGTCAGAGGTGAATCGTCATGGCCTGGATCGTGTTGGTGCTCTCCGGACTGCTGGAGACCGCGTGGGCGATCGCGCTGGACCGCAGCGCCGGCTTCACCCGCCCGCTCCCCTCCGCCGTCTTCGCCGTCACGCTGGTCGGCAGCATGGCCGGCCTGGCGTACGCGCTGCGCGACATCCCGGTCGGCACCGGCTACGCGGTGTGGGTCGGCATCGGCGCGGTGGGCACCGCGCTCGTCGGCATGTTCGCGCTCGGCGAGCCGGCCAACCTGCCCCGGATCGCCTGCCTGCTGCTCGTGGTGGCCGGCGTGGTCGGACTGAAGCTCTTCCACTGATCGATGGGTGATCCGGTTTGGACGGCGGTGGCGGCGGGGTAGGTGATCCCCAGCTCACCGGCAGAGATCACCCACGGAGGACACCATGGCCGACATCCACGCCACCGCCCGCCCGCGCAGCAACGCCGCCCGGATCTGCACCATCATCGCGTTCGTCTTCGCGGCCATCGCGATCTTCGTGCCGTTCCTCGGCCTGGTCGGTCTGATCCTCGGCATCGTCGGCGCGGTGCTCGGCGACAAGCCGCTGGGCTGGTACGCCGCCGCGGCGAGCGTCGCCGGCGCCGTCCTCGGCTTCATCCTCGCCGCCGCCATCCTGAACGCCTGAGCACGTCCGTCAGCACCACGAGGGCCCGCCGGTGATCCGGCGGGCCCTCGTCGTGGACCCGTCTACTCCTCGCCGCCGCGCAGGCCGACCAGGACCTCCTCCAACTCGTCCGGTTTGACCAGCACGTCGCGGGCCTTGGAGCCCTCGGACGGGCCGACCACGCCCCGGGTCTCCATGAGGTCCATCAGCCGGCCCGCCTTGGCGAAGCCGACCCGCAGCTTGCGCTGGAGCATCGAGGTCGAGCCGAACTGCGAGGTGACCACCAGCTCGACCGCCTGCACCAGCAGGTCGAGGTCGTCGCCGATGTCCTCGTCGATCTTCTTCTTGCTGTCCTGCGCCGGGGCCAGCACGTCCGGGCGGAACTCCGGCTCCCGCTGGTCCTTGCAGAACTTGACCACGTCGGCGATCTCGCGCTCGGTCACCCAGGCGCCCTGGATGCGCACCGGCTTCGACGCGCCCATCGGCAGGAACAGGCCGTCACCCCGGCCGAGCAGCTTCTCCGCGCCCGGCTGGTCGAGGATGACCCGGGAGTCGGCCAGCGAGGACGTGGCGAACGCGAGCCGGGACGGCACGTTCGCCTTGATCAGACCGGTGACCACGTCCACCGAGGGCCGCTGGGTGGCCAGCACCAGGTGGATGCCGGCGGCCCGGGCCAGCTGGGTGATCCGGACGACCGAATCCTCCACGTCGCGGGGCGCGACCATCATCAGGTCGGCCAACTCGTCCACGATGACCAGCAGGTACGGGTACGGCCGCATCTCCCGCTCGCTGCCCGGCGGCGCCTTGATCTCGCCGTTGCGCACCTTACGGTTGAAGTCGTCGATGTGCCGGACCCCGTTGGCGGCGAGGTCGTCGTAGCGCATGTCCATCTCACGCACGACCCACTCCAGCGAGTCGGCCGCCTTCTTCGGGTTGGTCACGATCGGCGTGACCAGGTGCGGGATGCCCTCGTAGCCGGTCATCTCGACCCGCTTCGGGTCGATCAGCAGCAGCCGCACCTCGTCGGGCGTGGCTCTGGTCAAGATGGACACAAGCAGACTGTTCAGGCAGCTCGACTTCCCGGCGCCGGTGGCGCCCGCGATCAGGATGTGCGGCATCTTCGCCAGGTTGGCCACCACGTAGCCGCCCTCGATGTCCTTGCCGAGCGCCACCACCATCGGGTGGTGGTCGCTGGTCGCGGCCCGCGACCGCAGCACGTCGCCGAGCGACACGTTCTCCGGGTCGGTGTTCGGGATCTCCACGCCGACCGCGCTCTTGCCCGGGATCGGGCTGAGGATCCGCACGTCCGGCGATTTCACCGCGTACGCGATGTTGCGGGACAGCTGGGTGATCCGCTCGACCTTGACGCCCGGGCCCAGCTCCACCTCGTAGCGGGTGACGGTCGGGCCGCGGGTGAAGCCGGTGACCGCGGCGTCCACGTCGAACTGCTCGAAGACGCCGGTCAACGCGGCGATCACCTCGTCGTTGGCCTTGCTCCGGGTCTTCGGCGCGGCGCCGCTGCCGAGCATGTTGGCCGGCGGCAGCGTGTAGTCGCCGGCCAGCCCGGTGAGCGCGAGCTGCTCGGCGCGGGTCGGCAGCGGGGAGTGCTCCGGCGGCTCCACCGGCTTGCGGTTCGCCGGCACCTTCATCTTGCGCGGCAGCACGATGGTGTCCTGGAGGTCCACGCCGGCCAGCTCGTCGTCCGGGTCCAGCGGGTCCGTCGGCGGCGGGAGCCGCTTCGCCGGCCGCCTGCGGGCCGGCTTCGCCGGCGCCTCGACCTCGGCCTCCTCCTCGACTACGGGCGCGTCCGGGTCGGCGCGCAGCCCCAGCCGCTCCGGGATCTTGTTGATCGGGGTCGCGGTGACCACCAGCAGGCCGAACACCAGCAGCAGGAGCAGCAGCGGCATGGCCACCCAGGCGGTCACCGCCGACTTCAGCAGGTCGCCCACGCCGGCGCCGAGCAGGCCGCCGGCGAAGTCGCGCTGCACCTCGTCCACCGGGTTCTGGCCGATGTGCAGCATCGCGGCGGTGGCCAGCAGCATCGAACCCCAGCCGACCAGGCCACGGCCGCGGTGCTCCGGGTCGGCGGGCGTGCGCATCAGCCGCCACGCGCCGACCATGAACAGCACCGGCAGCACGATGGAGATGGCCCCGACGAAGAGACGCACGGTGTCGGCCAGGTGCCGGCCGACCGGCCCGGCGCCACCGCCCCAGATCCCCACCGCGCTGAGGATGGCCAGGCCGAACAGGAGCAGGCCGCCGCCGTCGCGGCGGTGCTCCGGGTCCAGGTCCCGGGTGGACGCGGCCTGCCGGCCGGCCGCCCGGAAGCCCCAGCCGACCGTGTGCGCCAGCCCCATCCACATCGCGTTGACGGCGCGGCCGACGAACGCGGCCGGGCTCGGCCCGGACGCCGGGCGCCGGCGCACGGGCTTGCGCGCCGTCTTCTTCGCCGGTTGGCGCGCACGGTTGTTCGTGGTGCCGCGCGGCGACGCGCCGCGCCGCCGGCTCGCCTGAGAGGTACGGCCCGCCATAGAGTCACGGTAACGGCGGTACCCGGCGGAACGCCGCTTTTCCGGGTCGTGTCCGCGCGTCGCAGCACGGATCGGACCGTCGTTTGTGTTATTCGCCTCAGAAGGGATGCCCGATGGCGTCGCCGGAGATCGAGGACGGTCCGGACGGTCCCCTGGCCGGACACCCGCAGGCGTTGCGGCCGTTGACCGGCGAACTGATCGCCGCCGTGCTGACCCACCGGGGGTACGCGGTGGCCGAGGAGCCCGACGGCGCGCTGGCCGGTCGCTGGGAGCGGGCCCTGATCTGGTTCCACCGCCGGGGCGGGGCCGGTGAGCTGCTCCAGGTCCGCACCGTGGCCGCGTACCGGTTCGGCATCGAGCGGGTGCCCGACCTGCACGCGTTCTGCAACACCTGGAACCACGACCGGCTGTGGCCGAAGGCGTACGTGCACGTCGCCGACGACGGGTCGGCCCAGGTCTGCGGCGAGGTCACCACCGACCTGGAACGCGGGGTCACCCCGCACCAGCTCGACCGGCTCGTCGAGTGCGGCGTCACCACCGGCTGCCAGCTCGCCGACGCGGTCGCCGCGCTGCCCGGCGGGTCGGTCCGGTGACGACCGCCCGCGACCGGGGGCTGGCCGCCGCGCTCGCCGACGCCCGGGACCGGCCCGACGGTGCGGAACGCTGCGCCGAGCTGGAGCGGATCGCCGCCCGGGCCGACGCCACCGGCGACCCGCGTACCGCCCTGTCGGCCCGGTTCGCGCTGGTCGAGGCGTACCTGCACCTGGGCGAGCGGTGGCGGACGGTGGAGCCGGTGCGCCGCATGCGGGCCACGCTGGCCCGGCACCCCGGGCTGCTCGACGCCCGCCCGGACGAGGCGACCCGGTTGCGCCGGCACCAGCGGCAGGCGGTGGAGGCGCTCTTCGGCACCCCCCGGGTCGGCCTGGACCAGGCCCGGTCCCTGCTGGACACGCTCGCCGCCGAGGTGGGTGAGGACGCGGAGGCGGTCGCCGAGCTGCGCTGCCGGCTCGCCGACCACCTCGGCGACGAGCCGGCCGCCCGACGCGCCTACGCACGCTGGTCGGCCGGTGACGGCGCGGACCCGGTGGCTGGCTGCCCCGGCTGCGCCCCGGCCCGGCGGGCCGAGCTGCTGGCCGGTTGGGGCGAGCCGGACGCGGCTCTCGCGGCGCTCGGTCCGGCCTTCGCGCCGGACTGCACCGACCAGCCCGAACGGGGTCTCGTCGCGGGCCTGTTGCCGTGGCTGCGCACCGGCGCGCAGGTGCGGGCGGGCCGGGCGCACGTGCGCTCCTACCGTCGGCACCGCCGGGAGCGGGCCGCGTTCCCGCTGCTCGCCACGCACCTGCGGTTCTGCGCGCTCGGCGGGCACCTGCACCGGGGACTGGAGGTGCTGGCCGAGCAGCTGCCCCGGCTGGACCGGCCCGCGGACGACCTGTCCGCGATGGAGTTCGCGGCGGCCGGCGCGTTGCTCTGCGGGCTGGCCGCCGAGGCCGGCCTCGGCGGGCGGCGGATCCACCGCCCCGGGCACGGTTCCCGACCGGCCGCCGAGGTGGACGTGGCGACGTTGGGCGGGCAACTCCAGGCGTTGGCCACCGCGTTGGCCGGCAGCTTCGACGCCCGCAACGGCACCGGGCACCAGTCCGGCCGGATCGCCTCCTGGCTGGCCGAGCGGCCGCTCGCCGCGCCGGTGCCGCTGCCCGCCGAGAGCGAGTTCGACGAGGACCCGGAGACCGACCCGGCCGAGCCGGGGCCGCCCGGGCCCGAGGAGCCGGCCCCGCTGGACGCGGCGCTGCTGACCGGCGCGCTCGACGCGCGGGGCGAGCCGTACACGGTGGAACCGGACGGCGCCCTGGCCGGACGCTGGGGTGAGGCGACGATCCAGTTCCGCCGGCTCGGCGACGTGCTGCACGCCCGGGTGGTGGCGGCCCGCCGGCTGCCGGCCGACCGTCGGGCCGAGGCGTACGCGTTCTGCAACGCCTGGAACCACGACCGGCTGCTGCCCGCCGCCTACGTGCACGAGCCCGGCGACGGGACGCTGGTGCTGGCCGCCGGCGTCTCCACCGACCTGTCCTGCGGCGTGGCCCCGGCCCAGCTCGCCGTGCTGGTGGCCGCCACGATCCGCACCGGCGCCGCGTACGCCGACGCGGTCGCCGCGTTGCGCCCCTGACGCGGCGCGACCCCCGACCACCGGGCGGTGGTGGTCGGGGGTCGCGGTCCCGGGGCCGACGGCGGCGTCAGCGGGCGGAGAACGCCAGGGTGTACGCGCCGGAGCCGGACAACCCGACGACCCGGTAGCGGTAGGCGCCGGCCGGGGTGTCGGCGGTCAGCCGGGCGATCCCGTCCGCGCCGTCCGCGCGGGCCACGGTGCGGAACGCGCCGCCGGTGAAGCGTTGCAGCTCCAACACCACCCGGGCGCCGTCCGGCGCGGCGACGCAGGCCTCCTGCGCGCCACCGGCCACCCGGAAGAAGCGGCCGTCCGGCTGCACCTGGGCGCGCCCGGCGGTGATCCGGCCGGTCCGGCTCACCTGGCCGGTGCACTCGGTGTCGGCGGCCGGCGGCGCGGGCGGCGTGCTCACCGGCGGCGCGGTCTGCCCGCCACCGGCCGGCGGCTCGGCGGGCGCCTGCTGGCCGCCGGCGGTGACCAGGGTCAGGTTGTTGCGCTGGAGGATCTCGTTGACCGGCTGGAAGAACGTGACCCCGCCCCGGGTGCAGTCGCCGGACCCCCCGGAGGTGACGCCCTGCGCCTGGTCTCCGGAGAGCCACGCGCCCCCGGAGTCGCCCGGTTCGGCGCAGACGTTCGTCCGGGTCAGCCCGGTGACCGTCCCCTCCGGGTAGTTGACCGTGGCGTTCTTGGCCTGGACCACACCGCAGCGGGTGCCGGTGGTGGAGCCGGACCGGCAGATCGAGGCGCCGACCGGGGCCTCGGTGGAGCCGTTCACCGCCACCGTGCCGCCGTTGAAGTCGTTCACCACGCCCTGCGGCGTCCAGTCGCCGTTGACCTCGACCACCGCCCAGTCGTCACCCGGGAACGAGGACGCCGCGAACGTGCCCTGGGCGACCCGGTTCGACCCGGTGGTGCGGTCCCCCGGCCGGCCGCAGTGCCCGGCGGTGACGAAACCGCCGACCACCGAGAACCCGACCGAGCAGCGGCCGGCGTTGTTGATGAAGAACGCGTCGCCGCCCCGCACGTCGAACAACGGCCGGGGGGCCTCGTCGGCGGTCCGCACCCGGACCGTGCCGCCGTCCGCCCCGCCGGCGGCGGCGAGCCGGCGGCCGGCCGCCTCCGCGCCCGGTCGGGCGACCACCACGACGGAGTTGCTGGCCACGTCGACGTACCAGCCGGCGATGTCCGGGCCGGCGTCCGCGCCGGCCGCGTCGAGGCGGGTCTTCACCGCGTCCAGCTCGGCGACGCCACGCGCGACCCGCTTCGGCACCGCGCCGGCCGCCGTCACCCGGGCCTCGGCGGCCGGGTCGGCCACCGCCACGGTGAGCGTGGCGCCGTCGGCGCTGAGCCAGCTACCGCCGTAGTCAGCGCCGAGTTCGGTGCGCAGCCGGGTGACCGTGCCGGCCGCCCAGCGTTCGGTGCGCAGCCGGCGTACCGCCTGGTCGCGGGTGAGCGAGAGGTCGCGGCCCAGCGCGTCCAGGACCTCCGGGGCCACGCCGTCGGCGGCCGGGGCGGCCCTCCGGGGTCCCTCACCGGCGAACGACGGCAGGGTCACCGCCGCCGTCAACCCGGCCGCCGCCACCAGTACGCCGATGGCTGTCATCCGTCTGCGGTCCATCCGCCACGCTCCTCCCGACCGGCGCAGGGGCACGCCGGCCGACCGGGAGTACGGAGACGGACGCCGATCGGTTGAGCAGGGGCAAGCGGTTTCGACGCAGCGTGTCCGGGCGTACCCGGAAAGCGACGACGCCGGCCCACCGCGGACGGTGGGCCGGCGCTCGGGCGCGGTCGGTCAGACCTCGACGACGGTCGGGACGATCATCGGGCGGCGCCGGTACGCGTCGTTGACCCAGCGGCCCACCGTGCGGCGGACGATCTGCTGGAGCTGGTGCGGGTCGGTGATGCCGTCCGCGGCGGCCCGGTTCAGCGCCTCGGTGACCAGCGGGATCACCGGGTTGAACGCGGCCGGGTCCTCGGAGAAGCCCTTCGCCGAGACGGTCGGCCCGGCGACCACCTTGCCGGTGACCGAGTCGACCACCACGGTGGTGGCGATGAAGCCGCCGTCGCCGAGGATCCGCCGCTCGGTCAGCAGCGACTCGCTGACGTCGCCCACGGCGAGGCCGTCGACGTAGACGTAGCGGCTCTTCACCCGCCCGACCAGGCTGGCCCGACCCTCGACCAGGTCGACCACGTCGCCGTCCTCGCAGAGCACGACCCGGTCCGGCGCGACGCCGGACTCGATGCCGAGCCGGGCGTGCGCGCGCAGGTGCCGCCACTCGCCGTGCACCGGCATCAGGTTGCTCGGGCGGACGACGTTGAGCAGGTAGAGCAGCTCGCCCGCCGGGGCGTGGCCGGAGACGTGCACCTTGGCCACGTCCTTGTGCACCACCACGGCGCCGGCCCGGGCCAGCCGGTTGATCACCCGGTAGACCGAGGTCTCGTTGCCCGGCACCAGCGACGAGGCCAGCACCACGGTGTCGCCGGGCGCGATGGTGATGTGCCGGTGGTCGCCGCTGGCCATCCGGCCCAGCGCGCTCATCGGCTCGCCCTGCGAGCCGGTGGACATGAGCACGATCTGCTCGGGCGGCAGGTTGGTGGCCTCCTCGATGCCGACCACCAGGCCGGGCGGGATGTTGAGCAGGCCCAGGTCGCGGGCGATGCCCATGTTGCGGACCATGGACCGGCCGATCAGCGCGACCTTGCGGCCGTGCTCGATGGCCGAGTCGAAGACCTGCTGCACCCGGTGCACGTGCGAGGCGAACGAGGCGACGATGATCCGCCCCTTGGCCTTCGCGAAGATCGAGTCGAGCACCGGCCCGATCTCCCGCTCCGGCGTGACGAACCCCGGGATCTCCGCGTTCGTCGAGTCGGAGAGCAGCAGGTCGACGCCCTCGGCGCCGAGCCGGGCGAAACCGGCCAGGTCGGTGATCCGCCCGTCCAGCGGGAGCTGGTCCATCTTGAAGTCGCCGGTGTGCAGCACCAGGCCGGCCGGGGTGCGGATGGCCACCGCCAGCGCGTCCGGGATCGAGTGGTTCACCGCGAAGAACTCGCACTCGAACGGGCCCAGCCGTTCCCGGCCGCCCTCCCGCACGGTCAGCGTGTACGGCTGGATCCGCCGCTCGGCCAGCTTCGCCTCGACCAGCGCGAGGGTGAACTGGGAACCCACCAGCGGGATGTCCGGCTTGTGGGCGAGCAGGTACGGCACCGCGCCGATGTGGTCCTCGTGGCCGTGCGTGAGCACGATCGCCTGCACGTCGGCCAGCCGGTCCAGGATCGGCCCGAAGTCGGGCAGGATCAGGTCCACGCCGGGCTGCTCGACGTCGGGGAAGAGCACCCCGCAGTCGACGATGAGCAGCTTGCCGTCGTACTCGAAGACGGTCATGTTCCGGCCGATGGCGCCGAGTCCGCCGAGCGGGATGATCCGCAGGCCGCCCTCCGGCAGCGGCGGGGGCAGCTCACCCTCGATGTGCGCCTCGGTCACGCGTCACCTCATTCTGCGACGCCGTCGCGCGGCGTCCGTCGTGTCGTTGAATCATTCGGGCAGGGGCAGGCCCGCCGCGGCGCAGTCGGCGCGCAGCTGGGCCAGTTCGTCGCCGGTGGCCTCGACCAGCGGCGGTCGTACCGGGCCGGACGGCAGACCCTGGGTCGCCAGTCCGGCCTTGACCAGGATGGTGCCCTGGGTGCGGAAGATGCCGGTGTAGAGCGGCAGGAGCCGCCGGTGCAGGGCGAGCGCCCCGGCCGTGTCGCCGGCCTCGAACGCCTCGATCATCTGCTTCGTCCCCACCCCGGTGAAGTGGGTGGAGGTGCCGACCACGCCGACCGCGCCGATCGACAGCATCGGCAGGGTGAGCGCGTCCTCGCCGCTGTAGAACGCGAGGTCGCTGCGGGCCAGCACCCAGGAGGTGGCGGTGAGGTCGCCCTTGGCGTCCTTGACCGCCACGATCCGGCCGTGTTCGGACAGCTTCACCAGCGTGTCGGTGGCGATCGCGACACCGGAGCGGTGCGGGATGTCGTAGAGCATGACCGGGAGCCCGATGGCGTCCGCGACGGTGGTGAAGTGGCGCAGCAGCCCGGCCTGCGGCGGCTTGTTGTAGTAGGGCGTGACCACGAGCAGACCGTGCGCGCCGGCCTTCTCGGCCTGCGCGGCCAGCTCGACGGTGTGCCGGGTGTCGTTGGTGCCCACCCCGGCGACGATGCGGGCCCGGTCACCGACCGCCTCGACGACCGCGCGGATCAGCGTCTCCTTCTCCGCGTCGGTCGTGGTCGGGGACTCGCCCGTGGTGCCGTTGAGCACCAGCGCGTCGTTGCCCTGCTCGTCGACGAGATAGCGGGCCAGCCGGGCGGCGCCGTCGAGGTCGAGCGCCCCGTCCGGGGTGAACGGGGTCACCATGGCCGTGATCACTCGCCCGAACGGGCGCGACGGGCCCCGCTCCGGGGCGGCAGGGTGGTCGTGCGTCATGTTCACAACCTAGCGGACGACCACCGGTGGCCCGGCGGCGAAGGGCGACGAGTCACTCGGCGTGCGGCGACGCCGCCACCTCGGTGCCGTCCGGCAGCGTGGAGATCACGAAGTCGGCGAAGACGTTCGGCGCGACGCCCTGGAGCTGCCGCAGGCACTCGACCGCCAGCTCGCGGATCTCCACGTCGGCGTGCTCGGTGGCGCGCATCTTGACGAAGTGCCGCCAGGCCCGGTAGTTGCCGGTCACCACGATCCGGGTCTCGGTCGCGTTCGGCAGCACGGCCCGGGCCGCCTGGCGGGCCTGCTTACGGCGCAGCGTCGGGTTGGGCTCGTCGGTGAAGCGGGCCTCCAGCCCCTCCAGCAACTCGGTGTACGCCCGCACCGCCGCCTCGGACGCCTCGACGAACTTCTTGTGCAGCTCGGGGTCGTCGGCGATCACCGCCGGCTCGACCATCGCCGCGTCCCGCTCGGGGACGTAGCGCTGGGAGAGCTGCGAGTAGGAGAAGTGCCGGTGCCGGATCAGCTCGTGGGTGAACGAGCGGGAGACGCCGCTGAAGTAGAAGCTCACCGAGCCGTGCTCCAGCACGCTCAGGTGGCCGACGTCCAGGATGTGTGCCAGGTAGCCGGCGTTCGTCGCGGTCGCCGGGTTTGGCTTCTTCCAGCTCTGGTAGCAGGCCCGGCCGGCGAACTCGGCGAGGGCCTGACCGCCGTCGGCGTCGGTCGACCACGGCACGTCGTCCGGCGCCTGGAACTGGGTCCACGCGATCAGCTTGACCTGGGGCTGCACCATCTCCGGCATGCCGAGGACTGTAGTTGCCCCCGGCCCGGCGGGGGAAATCGGCCACGCGGTCGACCAGGAGGCACTCCGCCCACGCGTGTCCAAGCTCTCGCCCCGGCGTCCCGCCCGGGCCGGACTCCTCGGCAGAGTGCCTTTCGAGCTGAGTCGTCGGTGATATCGCCGGCCCGCCCCCGTTACGCGGCGGCGGCCTGTCCGGACCGTTGTCTCCACCGCTCCGCCGGGCCCGGCGCCGCTCCCTCCGGAAGGTCGGGCACCGGACGACAGCACCGACGTCGGTACGGCGGAGCACGACGGACGAACGGCCGACCACGACATCGGCACCGCCGAGCGCGACCTCGGGAATGGCCGACCCCGACATCGGCATCGCGACGCGCGACGTCGGCACGGCCCGGCGCAACGTAGGGCCCGGCGCAACGTAGGCCCGGCGTAACGTCGGCACGGGTCCGGCGCAAGTTAGGCACGGCCCGTTGCAACGTTGCACCTCCCGGCGCGGCATCGGCATCGGCATCGGCATCGGCATCGGCATCGGCATCGGCGATATCACCAACGACTCAGCTCGAAAGGCACTCCGGAGCCAGCATCGCTGTCATCCCAGCACCGCCGTCCCCCACAGCACCGCCGTCCCCCACAGCACCGCCGTCGCCCCCAGCACCGCCGTCACCCCGGCACCGCCGTCACCCCAGCCACCGCCGTCGCCAACCCAGCCACCGCCGTCGCCCCGGGTGCGCGCCCGGCGGCCCAGGTGGCTCGGCGGCACCGCGCGAGCCGGCCGCGCGGGCGAGCCCGTCAGACGTAGAGCGAGGGGAACGGCGCCCACGGCAGGTTGCGGACCACCGAGAAGACCGCCCAGGCGGCCAGGAAACCACCGATCACCTTGGGGCTGAAGCGCGGCTCGGGCAGCCGCCACCCGAACGCCCGGTTGCCGGCCCAGGCGGCGAAGAGCCAGGCCAGGAACGGCAGCGCGAAGACGAAGAGGAAGTGGTGCCGGGCGGCGGCCGGCAGGTCGCCGTGCAGCACGTACCAGAGGGCGCGGGTGCCGCCGCACCCCGGGCAGTCCAGCCCGGTGGTGAGCTTGAGCAGGCAGGTCGGCCGGGCGTCCGGGTCGCTCTGGGTCGGGTCACTGATCAGCGCGTATGCCATGCCGAGGCCGACGCAGCCCAGCGCCGCCAGCGGCACCGCCCAGCGCGGGGCGCGGGCGTGCAGGCGCAGCACCATCCGGGTGAACCGGTCGGGCTCGACCGGCGGATAGGGGTGGTGCGGGTGCGTCTCCGGGTGCGGGTCGGTCACGGTGGCAGGCCGGTCAACGCTCGTCACGCGCTCACCGTACACCCGCCACGCCCACCAACGCGGCGGCCAGCGGCGCGGCCAGGTCACCGGCGGCCGGCGGGGCGACCGCGTCCAGGCCGAGCCAGCCGGCGAGCCGGTAGAGCTCGGCGGCGAGCGCCACCGCCGTCTCCCCCGGGTCGGCGCCCGGCTCCACCCAGGCGGCCGGCACCAGCAGCGCGCCGGCCTTCCGGTCGGCCTTGAGGTCGACCCGTGCGGTGAAGCGCTCACCCTGGCGGAACGGCAGCACGTAGTAGCCGTGGACCCGCTGCGGCGCCGGCACGTAGATCTCGATCCGGTAGGTGAAGCCGAACAGCCGCTCGGTGCGGCCCCGCTCCCAGACCAGCGGGTCGAACGGGCTGACCAGCGTGTTGCCCCGCACCCAGCGGGGCAGCCGGGCGTCGGCGTGCAGGTAGGCCGGCTGCCGCCAGCCCTGGACCGTGACCGGGGTCAGCTCGCCCGCCTCGACCAGCTCGGCGACCGCGCGCCGGGCGCCGGCGACCGGCAGCCGGAAGTAGTCGCGCAGCTCCGGCTCGGCGGCGACGCCGAGCGACCGGGCCGCGATCGACACCAGGGTGCGGTGCGCGTCGGCGTCGGCGGGGGTGGGCGCGTCCAGCACGGCGGCCGGCAACACCCGCTCGGGCAGGTCGTAGCGGCGGGCGAAGGAGTTGGTGCGGTCGGCCGCGGTGACCTCGCCGGCCCAGAAGAGAAACTCCAACGCCCGTTTCACGGCGGACCAGTTCCAGCCCCAGTTGCCGGTCTCACGCGGCGCGTCGTGCTCGATCTCGGCGGCGGTGAGCGGCCCTCGGGCGGCCACCTCGTCGCGCACCCATGCCACCAGCTCGGGCTGCTCCTCGGCGATCCGGCGCATGCCGCCCCAGGCCTCGTCGCGCGCCTTGGCCATCCGCCAGCGCAGCGCCGGGTGCAGCCGCACCGGGACCAGCGACGCCTCGTGCGCCCAGTATTCGAACAGCTCCCGCGGACGGCGGTAGGCCGCGGTGTCGAGCAGGGCGGTCGGGTAGGGGCCGAGGCGACTGTAGAGCGGCAGGTAGTGCGCGCGTTGCAGCACGTTGACCGAGTCCATCTGGATCAACCCGACCCGGTCGAGCACCCGGCGCAGGTGTCGTCGGGTGGGCACGCCGGCGGGCGCCGGGTCGGCGAAGCCCTGGGCGGCCAGGGCGATCCGCCGGGCCTGGGCGAGGGAGAGCGATTCCGGTACGGCCATCGTGGGCGACCCTAATCCAGCCCTCCGACATCACCCGGGAGCGGCGGCTGGACTGTTCGCCCGTCGGGGCATAGAACGGACAGGTGCTCACCATTCGCCGGGAGGAGCCGGACGACGCCGAGGCGATCGCCCGGGTGCACATCCACGGCTGGCAGGCCGGCTACGCCGGGATCATGCCCGACGAGGTGCTGAACCGACTCAACCCGCGCGCCTGGGCGCAGCGGCGTCGCGACCTCGGCACCGCCGACCCGGACCACCCGTTCACCACGCTGGTCGCCGAGGACGACGGCCTGGTCGCCGGGTTCACCACGTTCGGGCCGTACCGGAACAACCAGGACCGCGGCGACCTGGACCCGGCGCACGGCGAGCTGCTGGCGATCTACCTGGAGCCGGCGTACTGGGGTTCGGGCGTCGGTCGGACGCTGCTCACCGCGGCACGCGCCGGCCTGGCCGAGCGGGGCTGGACCGGCTACCGGCTCTGGGTGCTCGCCGACAACGCGCGGGCCCGCCGCTTCTACGAGCGGGCCGGGCACTCACCGGACGGCGAGGAGTCCGCCTATCCGGTGCCGCTGGCCGGCGGACGCACCCCGGTCCTGCTCCGCGAGCTGCGCTACACCGCCCGGCTCGACGACTGACCCCGCCGGCCCGTCGGAACGCACCGGCGTCGCCCAACGCCGGATCGGCAGGCCGAGCAGCAGCGCCAGGCTGATCCAGACGTACGTGTTGCTGCCCAGGAAGCCGTCCACCCCGGTGAAGTCCTTCTCCCAGGACCAGACGATCCGGCTGCACAGCAGCGCGTAGCCGACCAGGGCGGCGGCCAGCAGCAGACGGCGGCGTCGGCCGCGCGCGGCCATGCCGTTGTCGACCAGCAGGATCAGCCCCGGCAGCAGCCAGACCAGGTGGTGCACCCAGGTCACCGGGCTGACCAGGCACATCACCGCGCCGGTCAGGGCCAGCCCGGTGGCCTCGTCGCCGGCGGCCACCGCCCGCCGGCACCGCCAACCCCAGATCACCAGCGTCACGAGTACGAGCAGCAGCCAGGCGATCGTGCTCGGGTGCTGCGGGTCCAGCCGGGCGACCACCCCACGCAGCGACTGGTTGGAGACGAAGGCCAGCTCACCGACCCGGTCGGTGTTCCACAGCGCCTCGGTCCAGAACTCCCGGGAGGCGTCCGGGAACAGACCGGCGGCCACCAGCGTGGCCACGGCGGCGGTGCCCACCGCGGTCGCGGCGGCCCGCCAGCGGCCGGTGACCAGCAGGTAGACGATGAAGATGCCCGGCGTCAGCTTGATCGCGGTGGCCAGTCCGATGCCCACGCCGGCCCAGCGGTTGCGCGCCGGCAACAGCCACAGCAGGTCCACCGCCACCAGGAAGAGCAGCAGCATGTTGACCTGGCCGAAGTTGACCGTCTCGCGCATCGGCTCGTACGCGGCGGCCAGGCAGAGCGCCACCGCGAGGGTGAACCAGCGGGTCCAGCCGGACCGGCGGGCCACCGGGTCCAGCAGCCACCAGATGACCACGGCGCTGACCAGCACCGTCGCGGTCACGCTCACCACGATCGCGGCGTTCCACGGCAGGTACGCCATGGGCAGCATGACCAGCGCGGCGAACGGCGGGTAGGTGAAGCCGTACTGGGTGCCGGCCTTGAGGAAGTCGTAGATCTCCCCGCCGTCGTGCACCCAGAAGGTCAACGCCCCGTAGTAGACGTTGAGGTCGAAGAAGCCGTGCCGCACCGCCGCCACGGAGAGGAACACGGTGACCGCCGCGGCGAGCGCCGCCACGGCGGCGACCTGCGCGATCGTCCGCCCGGCACCCTGCGCCACCGTCACCCTCCTCGCCCTGCGTAGGCTCACGTGCCATGGCTGCAGGCTACGTCCGCCCCGCGCGTCCCGAGGACGTCGCCGAGATCGCACGCATCCAGCTCGCGACCTGGCGGGTCGCGTACCGCCGGATCCTGCCCCGGCACGTGCTCGACAACCTGGACGAGGCCTACCTGGCCCGGCGGTGGAGCGCGGCGGTGCAGGAGCCGCCCTCGGGCGCGCACCGGGTGCTGGTCGCCGTCGAACAGGCCGCGCAATCCTATCTGGTGGGGTTCGCCGCCTCCGGTCCGGCCGACGCCGAGGCGCTCGCCCCGGGCGAGCCGGCCGACGCCCTCGCCTCGGGCGTGGTGGCGGTGACCGACCTGCTGGTCGAGCCCCGATGGGGCCGGCGGGGGCACGGCAGCCGGCTGCTCGCCGCCGCCGTCGAGCACTGGCGTACCGACCGCTTCACCCGGGCGGTGGCCTGGGCGTTCGACGCCGACGCGGCGACCCGGGCGTTCCTCGGCTCGACCGGCTGGGAGCCGGACGGCGCGACCCGGGCGCTGGACGTGGACGACATGCTGGTTCCCCAGCTCCGGCTGCACGTGGCCGTTCCCGACGAGGCGGCGACGGACCCGGAGGGGTCTCCCGCCGACCGATGAGTTTCCGCCCCGGCACCGGTCCGACCCTGGTAGGCACGACACAGGCCAGAGTGAGGAGCGGATCATGTTCGGCGACACGAAGGCGTTCAGCGGGTTCTCGGTGGACGACCCGGACCGGGCGCAGCGCTTCTACGCCGACGTGCTGGGGCTGCGGGTCTCCCGGGACGACGACATGGGCGGGATCCTGACGCTGCATCTGGCCGGCGACCGGCCGGTGCTCGTCTACCCGAAGCCCGACCACCGCCCGGCGAGCTACACCGTGCTCAACTTCCCCGTCCCGGACGTCGACCGGGCGGTCGACGGGTTGGTCGCGCGCGGCGTACGGCTGGAGCGGTACGACGGCATGCCGCAGGACGACAAGGGGATCATGCGCGGCAACGGGCCAACCATCGCCTGGTTCACCGATCCCGCCGGCAACGTCATGTCGGTCATCGAGGAGAGCTGAGCCGGCGCGCTGGCGGTCCCGGCACGGGGCGGGACCGCCAGCGCGGATCAGCCCTTGTCCGCGCCCTCGTTGGCGCCGCGCACGAAGTAGCGCTGGAAGATGACGAAGAGCACCGCCACCGGGATGGTGGCCAGCAGCGCCGCGCCGAGCTTCAGCGGATACTGGGTGCCCTTGCCGAGCGAGCCGCTGACCAGGTCGGCCAGTCCGCGCGGCAGCGTGAACAGATCCGGGTCCTGGACCGAGACGAGGCTGTGCGGGAACTCGTTCCAGGATCCCTGGAACGACAGGATGGTCAGCGTGATCAGCGCCGGCCGGGCCATCGGCAGCACCACCGACCAGAACGTGCGGAAGACCCCGGCGCCGTCGATCCGGGCCGCCTCCTCGACGCTGACCGGGATCGACTCGAAGAACTGCTTCATGATGAACACGCCCGCCGCGTCGGCGAGCAGCGGCACGATCAGGCCGGCGTAACTGTCGTAGAGGCCGATCTGCTTGAGCACCAGGAACTTCGGGATCAGCAGCACCACGCCCGGCACCGCCATCACCGCGATGACGGCGGCGAACAGCCCGGCCCGGCCCCGGAACCGCAGCCGGGCCAGCGCGTAGCCGGCGAGCGAGTCGAAGAACACCCGGCCGAGCGTGACCAGCACGGTGACCAGCAGCGAGTTGCCGAGCCAGAGCGGGAAGTTGGTGCCGGAGAAGATCCGCTCGAAGCCGGCCAGCGTGAGCGGGTCGGGGAACGGCGACAGCGGGTTGGCCGCCGCGTCCGGCTCGGTCTTGAGCGAGTTGCCGAGCTGGATCACGAACGGGTAGAGGAAGACCAGCCCGAAGAAGATCAGAACCGCGTACCCGAGGACGCGATTGACCCGGGCGCGCGTCCCGCGGTCGCCGCGGCGGGCGACGGGCGCCGGCCGGTCGGTCAGCACGGCCATGTCAGGACCCCTCCGGTACGCGTCGACGCCACCACCGGCCGCGCCGGGGACCGTCCCGGTCGGCCATCAGCCGGCGCTGGAACAGGGTGAGCAGGATGATGATCAGGAACAGCACGAACGAGATGGCCGCGCCGGACCCGTAGTCGAAGTCCCGGAACGCGGTCCGGTACGAAAGGTACGCCGGGGTGAGCGTGGTCTTGGCCGGGTCGCCCTGGCTCATCACGTACACCTGGTCGAAGACCTGCCAGGAGCCGATCAGTCCCAGGGTGACCACGAGGAACGTGGTGGGCTTGATCAGCGGCAGGGTGACGTAGCGGAAGCGCTGCCAGCGGCTGGCGCCGTCGAGCGTGCTGGCCTCGTCCAGCGCCACTGGCACGTTCTGCAGGGCGGCCAGGTACATCAGCATGAACGTGCCCGAGGTGGTCCAGATGACCAGGCAGATGATCGACGTCATGGCGACGCTCGGCCCGGAGAGCCAGTCCCACCAGGTCAGCCCGAGCGGGCCGCCGGAGGTGAGCGCGGCCGGCGGCTCGTTCATCCCGAACGCGCCGAACAGCAGGTGCAGCACGCCCCGACCGTCGGCGAACCACTCGGGGCCGTCGAGACCGAGCAGGCCGAGCAGCCGGTTGACCGCGCCGGAGTTGGCGAACAGGAAGAGGAACACCACGCTGATCGCCACCGAGCTGGTGACCGACGGGAAGTAGAAGGCGCTGCGGAAGAAGCCCTTCCCCTTGAGCAGCCGGTTGTTCACCACCAGGGCGAGACCGAGAGCGAGCACGGTCTGCACCGGCACGACGATCCCGACGTAGTAGATGTTGTTGCGGATGGCGGTCATGAAGTCGCGGCGGGCGAGTCCGTCCTCGGTGAACAGCCGCGAGTAGTTGTCGCCGCCGACGAACGGCACGTCGCCGGTGAACGGGCTGCCCTGGCCGTTCCAGTCGGTGAGGCTCACCCAGAGCGCCATCAGGATCGGCAGCAGCAGGAAGAGCCCGAGGATCACGATCACCGGCGCGACGAAGAGCCAGCCGGCGAGGTTCTCGTTGCCGCGGATACCGCCGCGGCGGCGGCGCGGCGGGCCGGCCGAGGCGGTGCCCGGCGCGGCGAGCGTGTCCGTTGCCACTCCCTCTCCCTTCCCGGGGGAGGTGAAAGGAAGGGCCCCCTCTTAACACCCGTCTGTTAACAAGGGGCCCCTCCTTACACCTCAGCCGCCGAGCGCCGCCTTGGCGTTCTTGTCGAAGTTGGCCAGGATGGTCTTCGGGTCGCCGGTGGCCAGGCCCTGGAGGCCGGCCTCCAGGTCACGCAGCACGCTGTCCATCTTCGGCGCGTTCACCGGACCCTGGGCGTACGCGGCGCCGTCGATGAACGGCTTGTCGGCCGGGAAGGCGCTGGTGTACTGGCCGCTGACGGACTGGCGGGACGGCATCACGCCGAACGCCTTGGCGAACGCCATCTGCTGCTCGCCGGCGGTCATCGCCTCGACGAACTTGATCGCCTGCTCCTTGTACTTGGACTTGGCGGCGATGCCCCAGCACTGGGTGAAGGAGAGCGTCCCCTGGCCCTTGGGACCGGCCGGCAGCGGGACGACCTTGTACTTCACCTTCGGGAAGTCGTTCTGCAGGGCGCCCTTGATCCAGTTGCCCTCGATGGTCATCACGGCCTTGCCCTTGCCGAACGCCTCACCGGACCAGCCGGAGTCGAGCTGCTTGGGGAACTTCGCGTAGCCGTTGGTGAGCAGCGACTTGACGTACTGGAGGGCCTGGAGGTTCTCCGGGGTGTCGGCGGTCGGCTGCTTGCCGTCGGCGCTCATCAGCCAGCCGCCGTTCTGCACCAGGAACGCGCCGATGCGGTCCCGGGTGTCGCCGAGCGCGAGCGCCACCTGGCCCTTCGCCTTGATCTTCTGGCTGACGGCGGTGAGCTGGTCCCAGGTGGTCGGCACGTCCGCGTCGGTCAGGCCGGCCTTGGTCCACAGGTCGGTGTTGATCTGGAGCGCCAGGGTGGAGAAGTCCTTGGGCGCGCAGTAGAGCTTGCCGTCGTAGGTGAACGCGGTGCGCAGGCTCTCGTAGAAGTCACCGGTGTTGCTCACCTTGTCGCCGTACGGCTCCAGCGCCCCGACGCTGGCGAAGTCCGCGAACCGGGCCGCGTCGACGTAGAAGACGTCCGGCGGGGTGCCGCCGGCCAGCGCCTGGCCGAGCTGCTGGGTGAGGTCCTGGGCCGGGGTGACGGTGGCGGTGTTGCCGGAGGAGCCGGCCCACTTCGCGGCGGCCTCCTGCACGGCCTTGGTCTCGGCGTCGCCGGAGGAGCCGATCAGGATCTGCAGGCTGGCCGGGCCGCTGGACTGCTTGGTGTCGCCGGCCGAGTCGTCGAAGCCGCTGCCGCAGGCGGCGGAGCCGAGCAGCGCGACGGCGGCGACGCCCGCCAACGCGGCCCGGGTGATCGTGCGAGGTGTCATCTGATTCTCCTGGTGGGGGATGGGATCACGCCGAGTGCCGCAGCACCAGCGAGGGACTCAGCAGCAGCTGGGGGTCGCGCTGCTGCCCGTCGAGCAGCCCGGTGAGCAGCTCGACGCAGCGGGCGGCGGCCTCACCGAGCGGTTGGCTGACGCTGCTCAGCCCGACCGCGGCGGCCACCGGGGTGTCGTCGAAGCCGACGACGGCGACGTCGGTCGCCGTCTCGCGCGCGGCCTGCCACGCGCCGAGCGCCAGCGAGTCGCTGGCGCAGACCACGGCGGTCGGCGGCGCGTCGAGGGCGAGCAACGCGCGCAACTCGCGCGCCCCCTCGGCGATGCCGTCCTCGGTGGCGCGGTCCGCCGCGGCGCCGTCCAGGCCGACCTCCGCCATCGTGGTACGCCAGCCGGCGCGCCGGTCGTCGCCGACGCCGGAGCCGGCGGGCCAGCCGAGGAAGGCGATCCGGCGGTGACCGGCGGTGAGCAGGTGCCGGGTGGCCTGGGCGGTGCCGGCGGCGCCGTCCACGTCGACCCAGGGGTGGGCGTCCGGTGCGTCCCAGGGCCGGCCGAAGGTCACGAACGGCACCTCGCGCTCGGCCAGCCACGCGGTGCGCGGGTCACCGTGCTTGGTGCCGGTGAGCACGAACGCGTCCAGGTCGTACGCGCCGAGCAGGGCGTCGTAGGTGGCGATCTCCTGGTCGTCGTCGCGGGCGGTGTAGAGCAGGACCCGGTAGCCGCCGGCGTCGGCGGTCTCGGTGAGGCCGTGCAGGAAGCGGTCGAGCACCGAGCCGTTGATGCCGTCCCGGGTGGGTTCGATGCGGACGGCGATGAGCCGGGACCGGCCGGTCCGCATCTGCCGGGCGGCCTGGTTGGCCCGGTAGCCGAGCGCCGTGATCGCCTCCCGTACCCGCTGCCGGGTGTCCTCGCGGACGATGTGCGGCGCGTTGAGCACGTTGGAGACGGTCTGCCGGCTGACCTGGGCGTGCCGGGCCACCGTCGCGATGGTTACCTTTTCTCCCACGAAATCCCTCTCGCCGCCTTGAACGATCCAATCCCGATGGGGCAGGATTAGAACGTTCAAAGTTTCTGGAATGTTTCGCACTTTGCACCGGCCGCGGTCATCTGTCAAGACGTCCGTCGCCACCGATCAGCACCAGGAGTCCCCTCGTGACCGAACGCCACCTCCAACCGCTGCTGCACGACCTGGTCGGCGTGGTGCACGCCCCCACGAGCGCGCTCGGCGACGCGGCCGGTCAGCTCCGGCCGCACGGCGTCCAGGGCGTCTTCCACGCCGACGCCCGGGTGCTCTCCCGCGCCGAGCTGCGCCTCGACGACCGCGAGCCGGAGTCGATCGGCGGCGGCGCGGTCGGCCCGCACGGCGCCCGCTTCGTCGGCCTGGCCCGCTGGCTCGGCGACCCCACCCCCGACCCCACCGTCCGTGTCGACCGCATCCGGCAGGCCGGCGCGCGCGGGCTGACCGAGGAGATCGTCGTGACGTCCACCGCCGCCGAGCCGGTGCGCACCACGGTCACCGTCGACCTGGCCTGCGACCTCGCCCCGGTCGAGCAGGTCAAGGCCGGCCACGCCGGCCAGCCGCTGGAGGCCAAGGCCGGGGAGCCGGGCCGGGTGCAGTGGGCCGCCGACGGCCTCACCGTGACCGTGACCGGCGCGGACGCCACCGTGGACGCCGCCGGCGAACGCGCCGTCGCGCCGCGCCTGAGCTGGCCGGTCACCGTCGACCCGGGCGCCTCGGTCACGCTGCGCTGGCGGCTCGACGTCGCCGACCCACGGGCCGTGGTGAGCGCCGCGCCGGCCGCCGCGAGCTGGGCCGAGCCACGGGTCGACGCCGACGACCGCCGCCTGCTGCGGCTGCTCGACCGGTCCCTGGCCGACCTGCGCGGGCTGCGGCTGGCCGAGCCGGCACACCCGGAGGACGTCTTCCTCGGCGCCGGCGTGCCCTGGTTCCTCACCCTGTTCGGCCGGGACAGCCTCTGGGCCGCCCGGATGATGCTGCCGCTCGGCACCGACCTGGCCGCCGGCACGCTGCGGGTGCTGGCCCGACGGCAGGGCACCCGGGTCGACCCGGCCACCGGCGAGCAGCCCGGCAAGATCCTGCACGAGCTGCGCCGCCACGAGCTGTCCTTCGACAACGGGATGCGGCTGCCGCCCGCCTACTACGGCACCGTCGACGCGACCATGCTCTGGGTCGGGCTGCTGCACGACGCCTGGCGCTGGGGCCTGCCCGCCGACCAGGTCGAGCCGCTGCTGCCGCATCTGGAGGCGGCGCTGCGCTGGCTCGACGAACACGCAGACGCCGACGGCGACGGCTTCGTCGAGTACATCGACACCACCGGCCACGGCCTGGCCAACCAGGGCTGGAAGGACTCCGGCGACGCGGTGCGCTTCCGGGACGCCCGACTCGCCGCGCCGCCGATCGTGCTGGCCGAGGTGCAGGGGTACGCGCACCAGGCCGCGACCAACGGCGCCGACCTGCTGGACGCGTTCGGCCGCCCGGGCGCGGACCGCTGGCGCGCCTACGCCGACCGGCTCGCCGAGCGGTTCCGCGCCGCGTTCTGGGTGGACGGTCGCCACGGTCCGCAGCCGGCGCTGGCGCTGGACCGGGACAAGCGCCCGGTGGACTCACTGACCAGCAACATCGGGCACCTGCTCGGCACCGGCCTGCTGTCGGACGCCGAGTCGACGCAGGTCGCGGCGCTGCTCTCCACCGAGGCGCTGGCCGGCGGCTTCGGCCTGCGCACCATGTCCACCGACGACGCCGGGTTCAGCCCGCTGTCCTACCACTGCGGGTCGATCTGGGCCCACGACACCGCGATCGTGCTCGCCGGGCTGGCCCGCGCCGGGCACCGCGCGGCCGCGCTGCGGCTCGCCGACGGTCTGCTCGCCGCCGCCGAGGCGTTCGACTACCGCCTCCCCGAGCTGTACGGCGGGGACGACCGGTCGGCCCTCGGTCGGCCCGTGCCGTACCCGGCGGCCTGCCGTCCGCAGGCCTGGTCGGCGGCGGCGGCCGTGCTGCTGCTCCAAGCCGGCCTGGGCGTCTACCCGGACGTGCCGAACGGCCGCGTCGACCTGCGCCCGTTGGCCGGGCCCGAGCTGGGCGCGCTGAGCGCGGCCGGCCTGCGGATCGCCGGCTCCCCGGTCACAGTCTCGGTCGACCACACCGGCCACCCCACCCTGACCGACCTCCCCGCCGCCCTGCACATCCCCACCCCCCGCCCACCCGCCGAAACCCCTCTCCCCCGCCCCTGATCCCCCAGCAACCGCGCCGCGCCGCGCCCACCTCACTTCGTTGATCATGAAGTTGGCGGCAGTTTCGATCTCCCTCACCGCCGCCAACTTCATGATCAACCGGCTCGCCCCGCCCGCCCGGCAGGGAGGGGCGGTGATCAAGGGGTTTGCGTCGGGCGGTGTGGGGTGGGGTGGGTTCGGGGAGGTCAGGGGGTGGGGAGTTCGGCTACCAGTTCGTCGTCCTCCATGTCGCCGGTGGG
This sequence comes from Micromonospora sediminicola, assembly GCF_900089585.1. Taxonomy (NCBI): domain Bacteria; kingdom Bacillati; phylum Actinomycetota; class Actinomycetes; order Micromonosporales; family Micromonosporaceae; genus Micromonospora; species Micromonospora sediminicola. Next base: position 917,609 of record NZ_FLRH01000004.1, read on the forward strand.
GTGGAAGCCCAGGGAGGTGTAGAGGGCGGCGGCGGGGGCGTTGTCCGGGTGGTAACTGAGGCGGATCGGCTGGCCGGCCTCGGCCAACCAGGCCGTGAGCGTCCGCACCGTGGCGCGGCCCAGCCCCCGGCCCTGCTCGGCGGCGTCGATCACCATGCCGCCGATCCACCGCGAGCCGTCGTCGTCCACGCCCCACATGACGTGTCCCACCACGACGTCGTCGGCACACACGGCGAGCGAGTTCCACACGTCCGAGTGCATGGTGAGCAGCAGGTAGCGGGCGGCCAACGCCGCGACGAAGGCGCGCTGGTCGTCACGGGGCGCCACGTCCGCCACCGCCCGCCAGTTGTCGTCGTCCACCGGTCGCAGGCTCACCCGGCGGCCGAGCCGGTCGTGCTCTCCAGAGTCGATCATGGCGGTCAGCCTAGGGTCGGTCCCACCCGCCGGCCATCGGTTTCGCCGATATCACGCCCCGACCGGCATGCCGGGGGACCGGCGGCGGTCGACCCACCGGCCCCGGGTCGGGACGGTCAGTCGGTCGGGGCGAGTGCGGCGCGGTCGAGGTACGGTCGCGGGTCGCCGGCGCCGAGTTCGGTGACGCCGGCGCTGTGCAGGGCGCCGATGGCCAGGGTGCGGCGTACCGCGGCGAAGGTGATCACGTGGCCGATGGTGCCGCCCAGCGTGTGGGTGGTCGGGGGCGTGCAGGTGGTGTCGACGAAGGTGTCCGCCAGGGTGCCGGCGGCCAGTGTCCGGGCAACGAAGTCCCGCCAGTCCCGCCCGGCGACCGCGTGCCGGGCGGCCAGGCCGCTCACCGACGTGTCGCTCTCGTCGGGCCACTCGCCGCCGCGCAGCGCCGAGAGCCAGTGCTCCTCCTGGGTGACCATCGCGTTGATCAGCGAGCGGAGCGTCGGCTGCTCGTCGATGGTCTCCACGGACACGGTGACGGGGCGGTCGAGCACCCGGTCGTCCAGGCGGCCGGCGCGGTCGATGATGGCGCCGAGTGTCTCGACGTGGTGGTCGACCAGGTGTTGGAAAACGTTCATCGGGGTCTCCTGACGTGCCGCCGGCAGCCGCAGGCCGCCGGGCGGTTGGAAGTGGACGCCGCTGGGGCAGGGCAGCTCCAGCTCGCGGAAGGTCAGCGGCGGGCGCCGCCGGACGGCGGTCGGGGCGAGGCCGTACGACCGCTGGAAGGCGCGGGTGAACGCCTCGTGCGAGCCGTACCCGGCCTCGACGGCGATGTCGAGGACGGTCCGGCCGCTGGTGGTGAGTCGGTGCGCCGCGCGTTCCAGGAGCAGCCGGCGGCGCAGCGCGCCCGGCGGTTCCCCGGTGGCCGCGGCGACCAGCCGGTCGAAGTGGAACCGGGACAGGTGGGCCCGAGCGGCCAGGCCGCCCGGGCTCGCCGCCGGATCGTCGAGCGCGGCCTGGAGGACGTCCAGGAGGCCGGTGAGTCCGTCGTTCCGGTTCATGCGCTCAGCCTGCACCCGCCGCGCGCGGCACCGCTTGATCGCCGTTGCGCACCCGCGGGCCGGCGGCCGACGCCGGCGCGGCGCGCGCTCAGTCCAGCAGGGCGTCCAGGCCGACGGTGAGGCCCGGCCGGCGGACCACCTCGCGTACGGCCAGCAGCACGCCGGGCATGAACGAGGCCCGGTCGTACGAGTCGTGCCGGATGGTCAGCGTCTCCCCGGTGGTGCCGAACAGCACCTCCTGGTGGGCGACCAGGCCGGTGGCGCGGACCGCGTGGACGCGTACCCCGTCGATGTCGGCGCCGCGGGCCCCGGCCACCTCGTCGCGGGTGGCGTCCGGGGCCGGGCCGAGGCCGGCCTCGGCGCGGGCCGCCGCGATCAGCCGGGCGGTGTGGGTGGCGGTGCCGCTGGGCGCGTCCAGCTTGCGCGGGTGGTGCTGCTCGACGATCTCGACCGACTCGAAGTGCCGGGCGGCGCGCGCCGCGAACTGCATCATCAGGACCGCGCCGATGCCGAAGTTCGGGGCGATCACCACGCCCACCCCGGGCCGGTCGGCGAGCCAGTCGCGCACCTGCGCCAGGCGCTGCTCGGTGAAGCCGGTGGTGCCGACCACGGCGTGGATGCCGCGCTCGACGCAGAAGCGCAGGTTGTCCATGACCGCGTCGGGGGTGGTGAAGTCGACGACCACCCCGGCCCCGGCGTCCGCGACCGCGATCAGGTCGTCACCCTGGTCGACGGCCGCGACCAGGTCCAGGTCGGGGGCGGAGTCGACCGCCTTGCAGACCTCCATGCCCATCCGGCCCCGGGCACCCAGCACGCCGACCCGGGCCGCCTCGGCCGGGCCCTTCTCCCGCACGTCAGTCACGGGGCACAACCTATCCCAATCGGGACGCCGCCCACGCCGCGGACCGACCAGCGGGACGCCGGTCAGCGCGTGAAGGCGCCCTCGTCGAACGGGCCGACCACGGCCAGCGACATCGGCCGGGCGAGCAGCTCGGCGGCGAGCTCGTTCACGTCGGCCAGGCTGACCGCGTCCACCCGGGCCAGCAGTTCGTCCACCGGCATCAGGTTGCCGTAGAGCAGCTCGCCCTTGGCCAGCCGGCTCATCCGGGAGCCGGTGTCCTCCAGCCCGAGCACGAACGAGCCCTTGCTCATCCCCTTGCCCCGGGCCAGTTCCGCCTCGGTGATGCCCTCGGCGGCCACCCGGGCCAGCTCGGCCCGGGTCAGGTCGAGCACCTCGTCCACCTTGCCGGGCGCGCAGCCGGCGTAGACGGCGAAGACGCCGCTGTCGGCGTACTGGCTGGCGTAGGAGTAGACCGAGTACGCGAGGCCGCGCTGCTCCCGGATCTCCTGGAACAGCCGGCTGGACATGCCGCCGCCGAGCACGTTGTTGAGCACGCCGAGCGCGAACCGCCGGTCGTCGGTGCGGTCGATGGCGGGGCAGCCCAGGATGACGTGGGCCTGCTCGGTCTCCTTCGGCTCGACGAGCGTGGTGGCCGGCTTCGTGCGTACCGCCGGGGAGGTCGACCGGTGCGTCGCCGGCGCGGCCGGGTCGGTGTCCAGCGGCGTGTCGCGCAGCGCCTGCCGGACCAGCTTGACCACGGCGGCGTGGTCGAGGTTCCCGGCGGCGGCGATCACGATCTGCGGCGGGACGTACCGCTTGCGGTAGAAGCCCTGGATCTGCCGGCGGGTCATCGGGGTGACCGTCTCCTCGGTGCCGGAGATGAGCCGGCCGAGCGGGTGATCGCCGTAGATCGCGCGGGCGAACAGGTCGTGCACCTCGTCGCCGGGCTCGTCGTCGTGCATGGCGATCTCTTCGAGGATGACCCCGCGTTCGGTCTCCACGTCCGGCTCGGCCAGCACCGAGTCGGCCACCGCGTCGCACATCACGTCGATGGCCAGCGGCAGGTCCTCGTCCAGCACGCGGGCGTAGTAGCAGGTGTATTCCTTCGTGGTGAAGGCGTTGGTCTCGCCGCCCACCGCCTCGATCTCGGACGAGATCTCCAGCGCGGTGCGCTTGCGGGTGCCCTTGAAGAGCAGGTGCTCCAGGAAGTGCGCGGCGCCGGCCTGCGGGCCGGTCTCGTCCCGTGAGCCGACCGCCACCCAGATGCCGAACGAGACGCTGCGCATCGCCGGGATCGCCTCGGTGAGCACGCGCAGCCCGCTGGGCAGCACGGTACGCCGGACGGTGCCGCCGAGTGGGTCGTCGCTGAGGGTGCGGGTGACCGCCCGTCCCGGCGCGGGGGAAGACGAACTCACGGGAACCTGCTCTCCGTACCACGAGGGGTGGGGAACGAACGACGGCTCCAGCCCGCGTGCGCGACCTGGAGCCGTGGGCCGGCCCGGGCGACGCACGTCGCCCGGGCCGGTCGGTCGATCAGCTGTGCCGGGTCCGGCGACGCGGACGGTCGCCGCCCTCGCCACCCTCGGAGCGACGCTCGCCGCCCCGGTCACCGCCGCGCTCGCCGCCGCGGTCGCCCCGGTCACGCGGGCCGCGGTCGCCGCCACGGTCCCGGCCGGCCGGACGCTCGCCACCGGCGGCCTCACCGGCGGCCGGCGCCTCGGCGCCCTCCGGACGGATCTTGTCCAGGTAGATCTTGCCGCGCGCGTCGATGTCGGCGATCTCGACCTCGACCTTGTCGCCGACGTTGAGGAAGTCCTCGACCTTCTCGACCCGCTTGCCGTCGCCCACCTTGGAGATGTGCAGCAGGCCGTCGCGGCCCGGCAGGAGCGAGATGAAGGCGCCGAACGCGGCCGTCTTCACCACGGTGCCGAGGAACCGCTCCCCCACCTTCGGCAGGGTCGGGTTGGCGATGCCGTTGATCCGGTCCACCGCGGCCTGGGCCGACGGGCCGTTGGTCGCGCCGACGTAGATCGTGCCGTCGTCCTCGATGGAGATCTCGGCGCCGGTCTCGTCCTGGATCGCGTTGATGGTCTGGCCCTTCGGGCCGATCACCATGCCGATCTTGTCGACCGGGATCTTGACGGTGGTGACGCGCGGCGCGTAGTCCGACATCTCGGCCGGGGCCTCGATGGCCCGCTGCATCACGTCGAGGATGGTCTGCCGGGCCTCGTGCGCCTGCTGGAGCGCGGCGGCCAGCACGTCCGACGGGATGCCGTCGAGCTTGGTGTCGAGCTGCAGCGCGGTGACGAAGTCACGCGTGCCGGCGACCTTGAAGTCCATGTCACCGAACGCGTCCTCGGCGCCGAGGATGTCGGTCAGCGTCACGTACTGGGTCTTGCCGTCGACCTCGTCGGAGATGAGGCCCATGGCGATGCCGGCGACCGGCGCCTTCAGCGGCACACCGGCCGAGAGCAGGCCCAGCGTCGAGGCGCAGACCGAACCCATCGAGGTGGAGCCGTTGGAGCCGAGCGCCTCGGAGACCTGCCGGATGGCGTACGGGAACTCCTCGCGCGACGGCAGCACCGGGATCAGCGCCCGCTCGGCCAGCGCGCCGTGGCCGATCTCGCGGCGCTTCGGCGAGCCCACCCGGCCGGTCTCACCGGTGGAGTAGGGCGGGAAGTTGTAGTTGTGCATGTAGCGCTTGCGGTTCTCGGGGGACAGCGTGTCCACCATCTGCTCCATGCGCAGCATGTTCAGCGTGGTGACACCCAGGATCTGGGTCTCGCCGCGCTCGAACAGCGCCGAGCCGTGCACCCGCGGCAGCACGCCGACCTCGGCGGTCAGCGGGCGGATGTCGCGCGGGCCGCGGCCGTCGATGCGGACCTGCTCACGCAGCACCCGGTTGCGGACCTCGGACTTGGTCAGCGAGCGGAACGCGGCGGACAGCTCCTTCTCGCGGCCCTCGAACCGACCGCCCAGCTCCTCGGCGACCTTGGCCTTGATCCGGTCCAGGGCCTCCTCGCGGTCGGCCTTGCCGGCGATCTTCAGGGCCTCGGTGACGTCGGCGCGGGCCACGTCGGCCACCGCGTCGTACACGTCGTCCTGGTAGTCCAGGAACACCGGGAACTCGCTGACCGGCTTGGCGGCCACCTCGGCCAGCTCGCTCTGCGCGCGGCACAGCTCGCGGATGGCCGGCTTGGCGGCCTCCAGGCCACTGGCCACGATCTCCTCGGTCGGCGCGGTGGCGCCGCCCGAGATCAGGGTCACCGCGTGCGGGGTGGCCTCGGCCTCGACCATCATGATCGCGACCTCGCCGTCGGGCAGGGTGCGACCGGCGACGACCATGTCGAAGGTGGCGCGCTCCAGCTCCTCCAGGGTCGGGAAGGCGACCCACTGGCCCTCGACGTGCGCGACCCGGGTCGCGCCGATCGGGCCGGAGAACGGCAGGCCGGAGAGCTTGGTCGACATGGAGGCGGCGTTGATGGCCACCACGTCGTACGGGTGCTGCGGGTCGAGCGCGAGCACGGTCTCGACGACCTGGACCTCGTTGCGCAGGCCCTTGACGAACGAGGGGCGCAGCGGCCGGTCGATCAGGCGGCAGGTGAGGATCGCGTCCTCGCTGGGCCGACCCTCACGGCGGAAGAACGAGCCGGGGATCCGGCCCGCGGCGTACATCCGCTCCTCGACGTCGACGGTCAGCGGGAAGAAGTCGAACGACTCACGCGGCTGCTTGCCCGCCGTGGTGGCGGAGAGGACGACCGTCTCGCCGAGCTGGGCGACGACGGAGCCGGCGGCCTGCCGGGCCAGCCGGCCGGTGGAGAAGGTGATCTCACGGGTGCCGAAGGACCCGTTGTCGATCACGGCGGTGCGGGATTCGGTGCCGAGGTTGGTCTCGGTCATGTGCTGTGGTGCTCCTTCGCGTCGTCGGCCGACGACACGGGAACTGCTCAGGCGGCCGGTCTTCGATCGAAGCGCCCGGGTGGGCCGGCTTGGTGCCGGGGCTCCCGGGGGCCACTACCGGAGACCGGTGCTGACCGGCTCCCTCTCGGGTCGTCGCGCGGCCGGTTTCTTCTGGTGGTACGGGAACGGGGGAGCGGCCGAGCGGCCACTCCCCCGTCACGTCATCGGCGCAGGCCGAGCCGCTCGATGAGCGACCGGTAGCGGTTGATGTCCTTCTTCTGGACGTAGTTGAGCAGCCGACGGCGCCGGCCGACCAGCAGCAGCAGCCCGCGGCGGCTGTGGTGGTCGTGCTTGTGCACCTTCAGGTGCTCGGTCAGCTCCGCGATCCGCTTGGTCAGGACCGCGACCTGCACCTCCGGCGAACCGGTGTCGCCCTCGGCGGTCGCGTACTCCTGGCGGATCTTGGCCTTGGCTTCCTGGTCGAGCGCCATGTTCTCCCTGTTTCGTGGGTCGTTCGATGAGGTCCGTCGGAGCGGTCGTGGTGACCGGTGCGACGGCCCGGTTCCTCGCACCCGCGGCGTCGTGCAGGCACGCGAGGCCCCCGTCGGTCAGCCGACGTCTTCCCCACCTTACCAGCCCCGACCCGGACCGGCCGGTCAAGGTCCGCCGAGCGGGTCAGGACACCGCCCGGCGGGTCCGCTCCACGTCCTCGGCGATCTGGGCGACCAACGGCTCGATCGCGTCGTACGTCCGTTGCTCGCGCAGGTGGGCCACGAAGTCCAGCGCCAGCCGCTCGCCGTACAGGTCGCCGCTGAAGTCCAGCGCGTACGCCTCGACCCGACGCTCCCGCCCGGAGAACGTCGGGTTCGTGCCGATCGAGACCGCCGCCGCGAGCGGGTCGCCGCCGCGGCGCACCAGCCGGGCCGCGTACACCCCGTCGGCGGGCACCGCCGCGTACCGGTGGGTCAGCAGGTTGGCGGTCGGGTAACCCAGCTCACGCCCGCGCTGGTCGCCGCGGACCACCACGCCCTCGACCCGGTGCGGACGGCCCAGCGCCGCCGCCGCCGCGCGCACGTCGCCCGCGTCGACGCAGGACCGGATGTACGTGGAGGAGAAGACCGTGCCCGCCTCGGCGACCAGCGGCGCCCCCTCCACGGCGAAGCCGAAGGTGCGGCCCAACCGCTCCAGCAGGGCCACGTCGCCGGCCGCCCGGTGCCCGAACCGGAAGTTGTCGCCGACCACCACCAGCGCGGCGTGCAGGTGCTCGACCAGGATGTCGTGCACGAACGCCTCGGCCGGCAGCCGGGAGAACTCCGGGGTGAACGGCACCACGCAGAGCACGTCCGCGCCGAGCGCCTCGATCAGCTCCGCCTTGCGGGCCGGCTCGGTGAGCACCGCCGGGTGCGAGCCGGGGCGGACCACCTCGGCCGGGTGCGGGTCGAACGTCACCACCACCGACTTGACGCCCAGCTCACGGGCGCGCGCCACGGCATGACCGATGGTGGCCTGGTGCCCCTTGTGCACGCCGTCGAAGACGCCGATGGTCACCACCGAGCGCCCCCAGCCGCCGGGCGCCGCCTCGTACCCCCGCCACCGCTGCATGCCGCTCCTCCCCTGTCCGCCCGCGCGCCGTCAGGCCGGGGCCAGCACGATCTCCGCGCGGGCCCGTCCGTCCCGCTCGCTGACGATAGCGATCAGCCCGCCGGCCGGGCCGAAGACCGCGTACGGCCCGGCGATCCCCACCGGGGCCAGCGGCCCGCCGTGGGAGAGCACCCGGGCCTCCTCGGCGGTGGCGTCCCGGCGCGGGAAGTAGCGGTCGGCCGCCGCGTCCAGCGACAGGTTCACCACCTCCGGGGCGCGCTCCTCCAGCTGGTCGAGCGTGGCCGCCTCGGCCAGCGTGAACGCGCCGACCGAGGTGCGGCGCAGCGCGGTGAGGTGCCCGCCGACCCCGAGCGCCACGCCCGCGTCGCGGGCCAGGGCCCGGATGTACGTCCCGGACGAGCAGGTGACGTCGACGTCCACGTCGACCACGTCCGGGGTGTCCCGGCGGATCGCCCGCACGTCCAGCCGGGAGACGGTCACCCGGCGGGCGGGCAGCTCGACGGTCTCCCCGTCGCGGACCCGCTTGTACGCCCGCTGTCCGTCGATCTTGATGGCGCTGACCGCGCTGGGCACCTGGTCGATCTCGCCGGTGAGCACGGCCAGCGCGGCGCGTACCGCCTCGTCGGTGACCGCGCCGGCCGGGGTGCTCGCGACCACCTCGCCCTCGGCGTCGTCGGTGACCGTGGACTGCCCCAGCCGGATCGTCGCGGTGTAGCTCTTGCCGGCGCCGATCACGTAGGTCAGCAGCCGGGTCGCCCGGCCCACCCCGATCACCAGCACGCCGGTGGCCATCGGGTCCAGGGTGCCGCCGTGGCCCACCCGGCGGGTGCGGGCCAGTCGCCGCACGCGGGCCACCACGTCGTGCGACGTCATGCCGCCGGGCTTGTCGACCACGATCAGACCGTCTGCGCTCACGACCGCCAAGCCTGCCAGACGGCGGTGATCGGCCCCGCGGGGGATACCGCCCGGGTCACCGGGGGTGTCAAGATCAGCCGCCGTCCGCCGCGCCTGCCCGGGAAGCCCGATGACCGATCCCCGTTCCGCACCCGACCCCCACCCTTCCCACGAGGCCCTGGGGCCGGTTCCCGACTGGCTCCGCCAACCCACCCCGGAGGTCGCGCCGGGCCGGGCCGACCGGTGGCGGATCGGCCTGAGCCGGCACTCCGCGAAGCTGCTCGGCGGCGCGGCCGCGCTGCTCCTGCTGGTCTGCGCGGGCTCGGTCGCGGCGGCCGGCTACCAGGGACTCCAGCGTTGGCGCGAGGTCCCGGTGGCGTACCCCACGGTCAGCCCGCCGAGCGGCGAGCAGGCGGTCAGCTCGGCGTCGCCCCCGCCGGCCGCCGGGCCGTTCGACGGCACCCCCGCCGCCGACTTCGCCGAGGGCGCGGCCGGCATCGCCCTGCCCCGCGCCCGACGAACCGGCGCGTTCACCGAGAAGCAGGTGACCGACGCGCTGGCCAAGGTCCGCAAGGCGCTGGTCACCGGCCGGCTGGACCGCGCGTTCCTCACCGCGAAGGATCCGGAGCGGCTGGTGCGACAGTTCGCCCCGGACGACCGCGCCACCGTGCGGGCGGACTTCGCCAGCGGCGGCGCCGCCAACTACGCCACCCGGTTCGGGCCGAGCACCCGGTTGACGACCGACCAACCCCGGGTGCGGGGGCGGATCTCGTACCGCGCCACGCGGGACTCCGACGGCATCCGGGTGCTGGAGGTCACCACCAACTTCGTCTGGGTCTACGCCGTCCAGAGCGTGCGCACCCTGGCGGACCCCGAGGTCATCCTGGTGCACGACACCGTGGTCTGGCAGGTGCCTCACCCGGGCGACGTCATCGCCGCCTCCCGTGGCCTGTGGATGCAGGACGCGGAGTCCTACGCGACGAACGTGGAGTGCGCCAGCCTAAACAAGGGCCTGCTCGAGCTGGAGATCACGCCGAGCTACGGCGGCTCCGGCGACGGGGAGCACCCGGACGCCGCGTACGACCTGGACCGCTCGCTCAAGGTCGCGGAACAGTGCTGAGCCGACCGGGCTCCGAGCGCGACGGCCACCCCGACTGGCTGGACCGGTTGGAGCGGGAGATCCGGCCGAGTCTCCTCGTACGCCTGCGGATCTGGTGCCGGCGGCGCGCCCGCCGGCTCGCGGCGGCGCTCGGCGTGGTGCTGCTGCTCGCCGCGACCGCCGGCGCCGCCGGTTACGGCTACCGACAGCTCCGACGTCCGGCGTCCACGCCGCCGCCTGCGGCCACCGGGGCTGCGGCCACGGCGGGACCGACGACGCCACCGGACGTCTTCGCCGACACCCCGGCGGCGCACTGGCCGGCGGGGGCGGCGGGGATCGTGCTGCCCCCGGCCCGCCCGACCGGCGGCCTCACCGCCGCCGAGGTGGCCGCCGGGCTCGACCGGGTCCGCGCCGCGATGCTGACCGCCCGCCTGGACCGCGCGTTCATGACCGGCGACAACCCGACCCCGCTGCTGCGCCACTTCGCCCCGGCCGCCCGCGAGTCGGTGCGCAAGGACTGGTCGACCGAGACGATCGGCACGTACGCGACCCGGCTGGCCCCGGACGCCCGGCTCACCCCGGACCAGCCGCGGACGAAGGGCCGGTTCACCTACCGCGCCGTCCGGCAGGCCGACGGCGTACGGATGCTGGAGGTGACCAGCAACTTCGTCTGGGTCTACGGGTTCCGCGACCTCGCCTCCCGATCCGGTCACTCGGTGGTCGTGCTGCACGACGAGATCGTCTGGCGGCTGCCGCACGCCGGCGAGGTGGCACGGGCGGACCGGGGGCTCTGGTTGCACCGGATGTCGAGCTACGGGTCGGGCGTGGACTGCGACGCCGTGAAGCTCGGGCTGATCCGCCCCGGCGGCCTGGACCCGGCCGGCATCGGCTCCCCCGAGGACCCCGACGCGCTGTACGACCCGGAGCACCCGATCGAGCTGCCGGTCTCCTGCTGACCGGCGTCAGCGGACCGCGCCGACCACCGCCCACGCGCCCGAGCGCATCCGCAGCAGCAGGCCGACCAGCCGCAGCACCACGAACAGCGTCAGCCCGGCCCAGATCCCGCCCAGCCCGAGGTCGAACCCGTAGGCCAGCCAGATCGCCGGCAGGAACCCGCCGAACGCACACACGATCGTGAGGTTGCGCAGGTAGCGCACGTCGCCCGCGCCGATCAGCACCCCGTCGAGCGCGAACACCACGCCGCCGATCGGCTGGAGCGCGACGAACCAGGGCCAGGCCGTCATGGCCTGCTCGCGTACCTGCGGATCGGAGCTGAACCACGACGGCACCACGCCGGCGCCGGCGGCGATCAGCACCGCGAAGGCCACGCCGCACAGGCCGCCGAGCAGCGCGACGCGGCGGGCCAGGAACCGCGCGCCCGCCGCGTCGCCGGCGCCGAGCGCGGCGCCGACCAGTGACTGCGCGGCGATGGCCAGCGCGTCGAGCACCAGCGCGGTGAAGAACCACAGCTGTACGGCGATCTGGTGCGCGCCGACCGCGGCGGCGCCGAAGCGGGCCGCGACGGCTGTGGCGGACAGGAAGCTGGCCTGGAACGCGACGCCCCGCACGAGCAGGTCCCGGCTGAGCACGAGCTGCTGCCCGATCACCCGGGGCCGGGGCCGCAGCGAGACCCGCTCGCGCACGAGCGCCGCCGCGAACAGCACCCCGGAGAGCGTCTGCGCGATCGCGTTCGCCACCGCGGAGCCGACCAGGCCCAGCCCGGCCGGATAGACCAGCAGCGGGCAGAGCACCGCGGAGAGCAGGTTCGGGCCGAGCACGAACAGCAGCGGGCGCCGGGTGTCCTGGATGCCGCGCAGCCAGCCGTTGCCGGCGGCGGCGAGCAGCAGGCCGGGCGCGCCGAGCGCCGCGATCCGCAGCCATCCGGCGGCGGCGTCGGCCACCTCGCCCGGGCCGCCGACGAGGGTACGCGCCAGCGCGCCGCCGCCGATGCCGATGGCGACCGCCACCAGCACTCCGGTGGCGAGCGCGAGCCACGACGCCTGGACGCCCTCGGCCACCGCCGCGGCCCGGTCCCCCGCCCCGAACCGGCGGGCCGAGCGGCCCGTGGTGCCGTACGCGACGACCGTGCCGATCCAGGCGGTCAGGGTCATCACGGTGCCGCCCACGGCGAGCGCGGCGAGCGGCACCCGGCCCAGGTGACCCACCACGGCGGTGTCGACCAGGACGTAGAGCGGCTCGGCGGCCAGCACCACCAGGGCGGGCAGCGCGAGGGCGGCGATCCGCCGGGGCGAGGCGGCGGTGGCGAGGGCGGCGGTGGTGCTCATCGCCGCCGATCCTGGCACGCCTTCGGTAAGGTGTGCAAGGCAAGCGATCACTTACGCGAGGCGGTCCAGGAGGCGCGCGACGTCGCGCGGCCCGCGCAGCCGGTGCACCGGGATCGTGGGCGCGTACGCGGCGACGGCCGCGAGCACCCGGGGGCGGGAGTCACGGGGATAGCGCCAGACGTGGCGCAGGAGGTCGAGGTCGATCCGCTCCGGGCAGCCGTCGGGAAGGTCGGCGCGGGGGTCGGAGACCGCGCGGCCGGTCCAGCGGCGGCGCAGCACCCGGGTCAGGCAGAGGATGCGGGAGGGGTCGCAGAGCATCAGGGCGTCGGCGCGGGGCAGCCGGAGGTCGAGGGTGCCCGCGTAGTTGCCGTCCATCACCCAGGCGGGGCGGGCGGCCAGCGACGCCACCTCGGCACGGAAGTCGGCCGGTGCCGGCGCGGTCCAGCCGGGCCGCCAGTAGTGCCGGTCGAGGTGGATCAGGGGCAGGTCGAGACGCCGGGCCAACTCACCGGCGAGCGTGCTCTTGCCGGCGCCGGAACTGCCGACGACGAGGATGCGGCGCACCGGGAGACGGTAGCGCCGCCGTGCGGTATCCGCTGACCGGTGCGGCGCCGTCGCGGCCCGCGGGCCTCCGGTCGCGTACGGCGGTGACGTCGGCCTCGGCCCGGGCGAACGGTGCGGGTGCCCGGCCCGGCCGACGTCACCGCCGGACGACCTGCGTCACTGACGGGTGTCCATCGAGGTCTGCAGCGCGCGGCGCATCTGCTCGCGCGCCTCGTCGGTGGTGGTCTCGGTCTGCGGCTTGCGCTTGCTCGGCATGGAATCGAGTCCTTCCAGGGTGCGGACCACCGAGGCGCGGCGGCCCTACGGGCGTCCGGCGCTCCGACCGGACGCGACGACCGTCGCGCCGCGACCGGGAGTCGTCGGCCTGCTGAGCGCCGGCAGCGGTCCGGGATCACCGGAGCGGCTCGCCTGGCAGCGTGAGCCCGGGTCGGTCTGACCCTGGAGGGAGGCGATGCCGGGTGTGGCACCACCGCCCGTGACCAGCGCCGCGAAGCGCCGGCCCTCACCCAAATTAACGTTCACTTTCCAGATGTTGCCCACTGTTCCCGCAATGCGGACACCCGTCAGCGGGCCAGGAAGTGCCAGCCGAGCCACCACCAGAAGCCGAACAGGCCGATCCGGCCGACCGGGACCGGGCCCACCTCGTACCGCATGACGAAGGCGCACACGTCGGCCAGCGACGGGATCCGGGAACCCTCCCGACGGGCCGCCCACTCGACGGCCGCGAACAGCAGCAGCGCGGCCAGGAACCCGCCGATCGCCAGAGCGCGCATCATCGGCGGACCAGTCCCCAGAACGCGGCCAGCCAGGCGAACCAGGCGGCCGAGCGGGCCAGGTGATCCTCCAGCAGCGGATCGGCCAGGCGGGAGAACGTCGGGAAGTCGTCGCCCACGGACAGCACGAACGTCGCCCCCTCGAAGACCCCGAAGACGGTGACCGGCAGCAGCCACCACAGCGCGCCGGACGGCAACCGACGTGGGGCCGGACGCCTCGGCACCCGGTTGTTCAGCCCGACCCAGATCAACCCCCCGCCCGTACCGAGGATGTAGAGGTTCGCCGCGGTCGAGAACGACGGCAGTTGACCACCGACCAGGGAGAGGCAGATCAGCACCGGTACGGAGACGACCGGCCGGTCCCAGACCCGGGGCGCATCGACGGTGAGCTCGCGGGGATGATCCATCACCCGATTGTCCCCAGCGTGACGTAACGCGGGAAGACCGGCACGCCTCGTGATTCCGTCGAATACGACGAAGGCCGGCACCCCGGTTTCGGGGTGCCGGCCTTCGGTGTCACTTGGTCCAGTGCTGGTTCACGATGTCGGTGGCCTGCTTCTCCCACTGGGCGTAGGCGTCGGGGTAGGCGGAGACCTGGACGGTCTGGGCGGCGTCGGTCAGGGGCATCTTGTCCCAGCCGTCGACCTGCTTCAGGCCCTTGAGGAAGGCCAGGGTGGAGTACTCGGGGTCGGTGATCTGCTCCGGCGTGCCCCAACCGGAGGAGGGGCGCTGCTGGAACAGGCCCAGCGAGTCGTGGTCATTCTTGTCGCCGAGGTGGCCGAGGTTCTCCAGCTTCGACTCCTGCAGGGCGGTGGCGATCGAGATGACCGCGGCCCGCTCCGGCAGGCCGGCCTTCTTCGTGACGGCGATGATCGCCTTGGCGTTGGCGGTCTGCTCGTCGTTCAGGGTGATGCGCGACTGCTCGCCCTGCACGGACGCGACCGCGACGGGCTTGGCGGCGGCGTGGGCGGGGGTGTCGGCGTGGGCGGCGACCGGACCGGCGAACACGCCACCGGTGAAGGCCAGACCAGCGATACCGAGAATGCTCTTGCGCAGGATCGTGTTCATGAGGGGGCTCCATTCGGGGGTCAACACACCCGGGGGGGTGCGGGCACCGTCAGGCGCGCGAAAAGCCTTGAAGGGGGATCCGGCACGCTCGTGGAGCCGGGGGGCCAGCTCACGGGGCCGGGGATGTCCGGCTGGCTCGCGGGGCGGGGGGCCTGCACGCGGCGCCGGGATGATGTGTAACGACCGGCGGCCTGCCGTCATTCCCCGGGGACGGGGGTGGCGGCTCAGGGGTTCGCTGCCTGCTCGGTCGTTCACCCGTCTACAACGCCGCCGACCCGCCGCCGATTCCACGCCCGGGGTGCCGCCCACCACCGCTGAACCGGACAAGCCACCCCAGTCCACGCACCCGGGCGGGTGGAGACCGCGCGCATCCCGACCCCGCAGACACCCATGACGTTCCACCCACCGGCCGCCAACCCCGCGAGTGGAACACCATGGGTGCCTCCCGGCCGCGGAGACACCCACCACGTTCCACCCAGCGCCCGCCAACCCCGTCAGTGGAACGCCATGGGTGCCTCCCGACCTCGCAGACACCCCTCACGTACCACCGGCGCCGGGACGTCTCCGGAACACGGACGCACTGCCTGTGCGCTCCCTTCCCTCCCCACCGCTCGCCCGCTCGCCCGCTCGCCCGCCCGCTCGCCCGCTCGCCCGCTCGCCGAGATCTTGGAAGCAAACGGCCCCCAGAGGGACCCCGAACTTCCAAGATCTCCCCCAGAAGCGGACAGCCGACGCAATCCGCGCTTACGCCCGACTGAAAGCCACGACGTCGGGGAGCTGGCGGGGTCGGGGCCGAGCCCGCGACGGGGGCCGATCAACCCGACGCCAGGACCGGGAGCGGCAGGTGGCGGCGGCATCCGGCGGGCGGAGACGCCGCCACGAAACACACGCCAGGACCGGGAGCGGCATGGCGGCGGCATCCGGCGGGCGGAGACGCCGCCACGACAAACACGGCAGGACCGGGCGACGGTGTCGGAGAAGCAGGCGGGAGGCGGGCCGGTCAGGAGTGCGGGGTGAGCACCTCGGCGCCGAGCGCGGCGCGGATGTTCCCGACCACCTCGTCGAGCGGGCCCCGGCCGGTGAAGCCGGCCGCGAACCGGTGCCCGCCGCCGCCGAGCGCCACCGCCACCCGGCTCACGTCCACCGCGCCCTTGCTGCGCAGCGAGACCGCCCACTCGGCGTCGCCGGACTGCTTGACCACGCAGCTCACGTCCGCCTCGGCGGTGCAGCGCACCGAGTCGATCAGCGCCTCCAGCACGTACGCCGGCTGGTCGTGGCGGGCCAGGTCGTCGTGGGTCGCGTACGTCCAGACCAGGCCGTGCCCGGCGGCGGCGGCGGGTTCCAGCGTGGCCCGGCCGAGCACCTCGCCGAAGAGCCGCACGGCGCCGAACGGGCGGGTGTCGAAGATCCGCCGGGAGATGTCGCCGGGGCGGATGCCGGTGGCGAGCAGGCGGGCGGCCATCTCGTGCACCGCCGGGGTGGTCGCCTCGAAGCGGAACGAGCCGGTGTCGGTGGTCAGCGCCACGTAGAGCCCGGTCGCCATCTCCGCGTCCAGCGGGACGCCGAGCCGGTCCAGCAGGCCCAGCGCGACCACGGAGGTGGCCGCGGCGTGCGGGTCGACCAGGTTGATCCGGCCGAAGCCGGTGTTCGAGGCGTGGTGGTCGAGCACCAGCGACGTGCCCGCCCGGCCCAGCCGGTCGACCAGGTCGCCCAGCCGGGAGTCGCCGGCCGCGTCGAAACAGATCACCAGGTCCGGATCCGGGTACGCGTCGTCCTGCGGCACCAGCAGCTCGACGCCGGGCAGCCAGCGGAACGGCTCGGGGACGCCGGGTGGGCCGGGGAAGGTCGCCTGGAGATGGCGTACGCCGAGCCGGCGCAGCCCCAGCCCGAAGCCGAGCATGCTGCCGAGCGCGTCCCCGTCCGGGTTGACGTGGCAGATCAGGAGCACCCGCGCGTCGGCGGGGAGCCCGCGTACCGCCTCGACGGCGGCCGCCCACTCGGCGTCGGTGGGACCAGGGCCGGCCCCGGTCACCGGCGGTCGCCGCCGCGCGGTTCGTCGTCCCCGGTCGGCTCGTCCCCGGCCGCGGCGTTCCCGGCCGGCGAGTCCTCGTCCTCGTCCTCGACCCGGTACGGCTGGGCCTCGCCCGCGTAGGAGGACGTGGCGGCCAGCCGCTGCACCTCGGCGTCGGCGTTGCGCGCGGCCGCGAGCAGGTCGTCGATGTGCTTGACCTGGTCCTGCACGTCGTCGAGGACGAAGGTCAGCGTCGGCGAGTGTCGCAGCCCGAGGGCCTTGCCGACGGTGCTGCGCAGCATGCCCTTGGCGCTCTCCAGCGCGGCGGCGGTGCTCGCCTGGGCCGCCGCGTCGCCGAGCACGGTGTAGAAGACGGTGGCGTCGCGCAGGTCGGCGGTGATCCGGGCGTCGGTGATCGTGATCATGCCGAGCCGGGGGTCCTTGATCTGGCTCCGCACCAGCGACGCGACCAGTTCACGGATGCGCTCCGCGTGCCGGCGTACCTTGGCCGGATCCGACATGTCCCCACCTCCACGATCACGGTTCACCGGCCCCGACCCCGTGCCCGGCGCGTCGGGCGCCGTGCCGTGATCGGGAGCCGTCGGCCGGAGACGGACGACGCCGGGCGCCGCCGGGTCCGACCGCCCAACGTCGAAGAACATTACCCGCGTCCGGTCGGGCGTCGCGCGGCACGGCCGGGCTGCCGCGCGACGCGCCGACGGCGTCAGTCGTCCGCGCCGTGCAGGCGGCGGCGTACCGACAGCAGTTCGGTCTCCGGACGGGCGGCGACCAGCCGCTCGCAGGAGTCGAGCACCTCGCGGACGTGGGCCGGCTCGGCGGCCACCACGGCCACCCCGATCTCGGCCCGGCCGTGCAGGTCGAGCGCGCCCACCTCGGCGGCGGAGACCTCGAACTTGCGCAGCGCGGCGACGATCGGCCGGACGTAGGACCGCTTGGCCTTCAGGGAGCGGGAGTCGCCCGAGAGCAACAGGTCGAACAGCGCGGTTCCGGTATACACGGCGAGCAACGGTACGCGGGCGGGCACCGCCCGGCACGCGATTAAGGGGCGACCGCCACCAGCACGTCCCGCTCGATCGCCTGGTCGACCCGGTGGGCGAGGTCCCGCCAGCCGGGCCCGTCGACCACCCGCAGACCGGCGTCGGTCAGCACCGCCTCCGCCGCCGCGCGCGGCGCCACGTGGGTGTTCCAGGACAACCCCACCGCGCCGCCCGGCCGCAGCAGCTCCCGCCACACCGGTACGGCGGCGCTGAGCAGTTCCAGCGGGCTGCGGGACAACCCTTGCCCGGTGCGGCTGCCGTGGGCCACCCCGTACGGCGCGTCGGTAACGATCACGTCGGCGCAGCGGGGCCGCAGCACCTCGCGGGACCGGGTGGTGTCGGTGTTCAGCACGACGACCCGCTGGGTGACGCCGGCCCGGTGCGCGTCCCGGGACGGGGAGAGCACCGCCTCGAAGCGGCGGGCGACCAGCTTGCGGTCCCGGCGCACCGACGTGGTCTCCGCCGTGTGCTTGAGCCGCTTGCGGCGCAACCAGGTACGCAGGAACGCCGTGTACGCCTCCACGTCCTGGAGGTCGCGTTCGACCCCGATGCCGTCGTGGCCGTACATGAGCGCCTGGTTGAGCGTGGTGCCCCGGCCGCAGAGCGGGTCCAGCACCACCAGCCCGCCGTCGAGCATCCGGGGCGCGGCGGCCGAGGCGAGCAGCGTGACGTTGAGCAGCAGCCGGGTGAACTGCTCGTTGGTCTTGCCGGCGTACTTCTGGATGGTGATCAGGTCGGAGTCGTAGTGCGCCAGCGGGTGCAGCGGCACCGGCCGGAGCAGGTCGTCGCCGACCCGCTCGAAGAGCGCGTACGCCGCCGACAGGTTCGCCAGGTGGGCCAGGTCGCGGGTGCCGAGCCCGGGCTCGGGGGCGGTGAAGGTCAGGTACTCCACCCCGCCGATCCGCTCCGCCGCGACGTCGGCGGGGGCCGCGTCGAGCATCCCGGAGCCGGCGAAGATCTCCAATTCGGCGCGGGTCAGCCGGCCGGCGGCGTCGGCGTAGACGCGGTTGGCGGACGGGGCGAGCAGCAGCGCGTACCTGGGCACGCCGGAGATTGTTCCAGCCTGCGGAAACGGCGACGGCCGGGGCCCTGGGGCCCCGGCCGTCGTCATGTCACACCGCTCAGGCGCGCGGCTTCTCCCGCATCTCGAAGGTCTCGATGATGTCGCCGACCTGGACGTTGTTGTAACCGCCCAGCGTCAGACCACACTCGAAGCCTTCGCGGACCTCGGTCGCGTCGTCCTTGAACCGCTTCAAGGAGCTGATCGTGAGGTTGTCCGCCACGACCGCCCCGTCCCGCAGCAGCCGCGCCTTGGCGTTGCGGCGGATGAGACCGGACCGGACGATACAGCCGGAGATGTTGCCGATCTTGGACGAGCGGAAGACGTCGCGGATCTCCGCGGTGCCCAGCTCGACCTCCTCGTACTCCGGCTTGAGCAGACCCTTGAGCGCGGCGTCGATCTCCTCGATGGCCTGGTAGATGACCGTGTAGTACCGGATCTCCACGCCCTCGCGGTCGGCGATCTCGCGGACCTTGTTGGCGGCCCGCACGTTGAAGCCGATGATCGTGACCGCCTCGTTCGAGGCGCTCGCGAGCATGACGTCGCTCTCGGTGATCGCGCCCACGCCCCGGTGGATGATCCGGAGCTGGACCTCCTCGGGGATGTCGAGGTTGAACAGCGCGTCCTCGAGCGCCTCCACGGAACCGGAGCCGTCGCCCTTGAGCACCAGGTTGAGCGAGGTCTTCTCGCCCTCCTTGAGCTGCTCCATGAGCGTCTCGAGAGTGGCCCGGCCACGGGAGTTGGCGAACGACGCCGCCCGCCGCCGCGCCTGCCGCTGCTCGGCGATCTGCCGAACGGTCCGGTCGTCCTCGGCGGCCAGGAAGGTGTCACCCGCACCCGGCACCGTGGTCAGACCGAGCACCATGACCGGACGCGCCGGCCCGGCCTCGTCGACCGGCTTGCCGTTCTCGTCCAGCATGGCCCGGACCCGGCCGTGCGCCCCACCGGCGACGATGGAGTCGCCGGCACGCAGGGTGCCCTTCTGCACGAGCACGGTCGCCACCGCGCCCCGGCCCTTGTCCAGGTGCGCCTCGATGGCCACACCCTGCGC
The DNA here is from genome assembly GCF_900089585.1 of Micromonospora sediminicola. Taxonomy (NCBI): domain Bacteria; kingdom Bacillati; phylum Actinomycetota; class Actinomycetes; order Micromonosporales; family Micromonosporaceae; genus Micromonospora; species Micromonospora sediminicola. The sequence continues at coordinate 937,281 of NZ_FLRH01000004.1, forward strand.
CGGCCCGTCGATCGGAGCGGTCAGCTCCAGTGACGCGTCGGCGGTCAGCAGGACGGCCTCGAGCAGCTCCTCGATGCCGATACCGGGCTTCGCGGCCACGTTGACGAACATCGTGTCGCCGCCGTACTCCTCGGCGACCAGGCCGTACTCGGTCAGCTGCTGGCGGACCTTGTCCGGGTTCGCCTCGGGCTTGTCGACCTTGTTGACCGCGACCACGATCGGCACGTCCGCCGCCTTGGCGTGGTTGAGCGCCTCGATGGTCTGCGGCATCACGCCGTCGTCCGCCGCGACCACGAGGATCACGATGTCGGTGACCTGCGCACCACGGGCACGCATGGCGGTGAACGCCTCGTGACCCGGGGTGTCGATGAAGGTCACCGCGCGGTCCTCGCCCTCGTGCGGGACGTGCACCTGGTAGGCGCCGATGTGCTGGGTGATGCCACCCGCCTCGCCGGCCACCACGTTCGCCTTGCGGATCGCGTCGAGCAGCTTGGTCTTACCGTGGTCGACGTGACCCATGACGGTCACCACCGGCGCACGGCTGACCAGGCGGTCCGCCGCGACCTCGGCGTCGAGGTCGATGTTGAACTGCGCGAGCAGCTCGCGGTCCTCGTCCTCCGGGCTGACGATCTGCACGTCGAAGCCGAGGTGCTCACCCAGCAGCAGCAGGGTCTCGTCGGAACACGACTGCGTCGCGGTCACCATCTCGCCCAGGTTGAACATCTCCTGGACCAGCGAACCCGGGTTGGCGTTGATCTTGTCGGCGAAGTCCGACAGCGAGGCGCCACGGGACAGCCGGACGACCTGACCCTGGCCACGGGGAGCACCCGAGGACATGGTCGGGGCCGACAGGTTGTCGAACTCCTGTCTGCGCTGCTTCTTGGACTTGCGACCACGGGTCGGCCGACCACCCGGACGCCCGAAGGCACCCGCGGCGCCGCCGCCACGGCCACGACCGCCGCCACCCGGACGGCCACCGCCGCCGGCCGGCGGACGGAAACCGCCACCGGGTGCGCCGCCACCGCCACCGGGGCCACCGCGGTAGCCACCGCCACCGCCGCCGCCACCGGGACCGCCGCGGTAGCCACCGCCACCGCCGCCGCCACCGGGACCGCCGCGGTAGCCACCGCCGCCGCCACCGGGACGACCCGCGCCGCCACCGGGACCGCCACGACCGCCACCGGGGCCGCCGGGGCGACCCGTGGTCGGGCGCTGGCTCGGCATGGACGCCGGGCTGGGCCGCGGCGGCATGGACGCCGGGCTCGGCCGCGGCGGCATCCCGGCCGGGCTGGGACGGGGACCGCCCGCACCCGCGGCCGGCGGCCGCTGCTGCTGGCCACCCTGGATGCCGAACGGGTTGTTACCGGCGCCCCGCGCCGGCGGACGACCACCGGGCCGGGCACCCGGACCCTGGCCCGGGCCACCGGGCCGACCGGCGGCCGGGGAACCCGGACGCGGCGGCATGGCGTTCGGGCCGGGACGCGGACCGGGGCGGGGACCGCCCTCGGCCGGAGGCTCCCGGCGAACGGTCTCACGCTGCTGCTGGCGGGCGGCCTGCGCGGCCTTGACCGCGGCCTCCTGCTCAGCCTTCAGCGCGGCGGCACGCGCCTCGGCGGCCGCCACTTCGATGTCGTGCGCGCTCGCCGGCTTGGCGACCGGGGTCGCCGGCTGCGGCGGGCCGGGGACCGGGCCCTTGGGCTTCGGTCCTGGAGCCGGCGCGGCCGGACGCCGGGGCGGCGTCGGCCGGGCCGAGACCCGGGGAGCGCCCGGGGTCGGGGTGGGCGTCGGGGTCGGTGCCGGTCCGCTGGGCGCGGCCGCCGGCGGGGCGGCGGGCGCCGAGGAACCGGCTACGAACGCGCTCCGCAGCCGTCGGGCGACAGGCGCCTCGACGGTGCTGGACGCGGACTTCACGAACTCGCCCATCTCCTTGAGTTTGGCGAGAACGGTCTTGCTTTCGACCCCGAGCTCCTTGGCAAGCTCGTGTACGCGGGCCTTTCCTGCCACTGCACTCCTCACTCCGAGGTCGTGCGGGCAGCACCCGCAGCGACCTCACTCGTGCACTTGAAGCCTGGTCATTTCAGGGACTTCATCGTGTGCTCATGTCGGTCGTCCTACCTTGCTAGCGACCCTCGACCGGACGGGCTTGACCGGTCGTCGGGGGTTGCGCGTCGACGTGCTCCGCGAGCGCACCGTGGTCGGGGACCCCGGTGACGCGCAGCGCCCGCCCGAAGGCGCGGCGCCGCACCGCTTGCGCGAAGCAGGCCGGATTGGGGTGCATGTTCGCTCCCCGACCCGGCAGTCTGCGGACCGGATCGGGCCGAAGACTGGTCTGACCAGCCTTGTCACCGACCGCGACGACCCGCAGCAACTCGCTGGCCGGCGCTCGTTTCCGGCAGCCCACACAGGTGCGCTCCGGCAGCGCGCGTCGTGCCACTGAGCAAGTCTACCCCTAGCTGCTCGAGATCGCGCCGCCCGGCTCCGGGACGTGATCAGCTCCGCCCCGCGCGGACGGGCCGGCGGTCTCCGCGTCGGAGCGGATGTCGATCCGCCAACCGGTCAGGCGGGCCGCGAGGCGGGCGTTCTGCCCTTCCCGGCCGATCGCGAGCGAGAGCTGGAAGTCCGGAACGGTGACCCGGGCGGTACGGCTGGCCAGGTCGACCACCTCGACCCGCAGGGCCTTGGCCGGCGAGAGGGCGTTGCCGACGAAGGTGGCCGGGTCGTCCGACCAGTCGATGATGTCGATCTTCTCGCCGTGCAGCTCGCTCATCACCGCGCGGACCCGCTGGCCCATCGGGCCGATGCAGGCGCCCTTGGCGTTGACGCCGGAAGCGGTCGACCGGACGGCGATCTTCGTGCGGTGACCTGCCTCACGGGCGATCGCGCCGATCTCCACCGTACCGTCGGCGATCTCCGGCACCTCCAGCGCGAACAGCTTCTTCACCAGCGCCGGGTGCGAACGGGACAGCGTGATCTGCGGCCCGCGCATTCCCTTGGCGACGTGCACCACGACGCAGCGGATCCGCTCGCCGTGCTCGTACCGCTCGCCGGGGACCTGCTCGGACTGGGGCAGGACGCCCTCCAGCTTGCCCAGGTCGACGCTGACGATGCCCTTCTCCCGGCGGGTCTCGTGCGCCTGCACCACGCCGGTGACCAGGTCACCGTCGCGGCCGACGTACTCGCCGAAGTGCACCTCGTCGGTGGCCTCCCGCAGCCGCTGGAGGATCACCTGCTTCGCGGTCATGGCGGCGATCCGACCGAAGTCGTGCGGGGTGTCGTCCCACTCCCGGGTCACCGTGCCGTCGGCGTCCAGCTCCTGCGCGTAGACCGAGGCGGCCCCGCTCTTGCGGTCGATCTCCACCCGGGCGTGCGCCTCGGCGCCGTCGGTGTGCCGGTAGGCGGTCAGCAGCGCGGTCTCGATCGCCGCGAGGATCGTGTCGAACGGGATCTCCCGCTCGCGCTCCAGGGCGCGCAGCGCCGCGAGGTCGATGTTCACCTCTCCTCGTCCTCCAGATCTTCGTCGTCGTCGTCGATGTCGGTGTCGTCACCGAGGTCCTCGTCGTCCAGGCGGGAGAACTCCACCTGGACCCGGCCGGGGCCCAGTTCGGCGTACGCGTGCGTGACGGGCCCGGCGTCGCTCTCCAGCTCCACCCGCTCGTCGTCGGCGGCCGTCACCCGGCCGGTGAGCTGCCGGTCGCCGGCCCCGCCGCGCACGGTGACCTTGACCAGCCGGCCGACGTTGCGTCGCCAGTGCCGGGGCAGGGTGAGCGGACGGTCCACACCGGGGGAGCTGACCTCCAGCTGGTACTCGCCGGCGACGATGTCGCCGCCGGCCTCCTCGGCCGCGTCCAGCGCCGCGGAGACCGCCCGGGACACGTCCGCGACGGCGTCCAGGTTGATCCCGCCGTCGGCGTCCACGATCACCCGGACCACGTGCCGCCGGCCGGCCCGGGAGACGGAGAGGTCCTCCAGGTCGTAGCCGGCAGCGGTGACCACCGGCTCGATCACCTCGCGCAGCCGGGTCCGGCGCGCGGCGAGGTCGCCGCGGGGTGCGCCGCCCCGGTCCGCGCCGCGGGGGCCGTCGGACCGGCGAGGCCGTCCGCTGGGCCCCGTCGGCCGGGTGGCACGGCCACGCTGCGTCATTCCGCGTACCTCTCTGCTGTTGCCACGGCCCACCGGGCCGTGTTGGTCCCGCGCCGGCGCGGGCGGTCGTCCCGCCATGCCGGTACGCCACCGGGGCGTCCGCGCCCGGTGGCTGCGCAGAGCGTAACGCTTGGGCGCGGCGGCGGCCCGGGCGGCGCACCGACGACCCTGCCCCACGGGGCGGCGGAGATGGTGTTGACTTGTGCGGTGGGGACCGGCAGAACACCATCCGACCAGGTCAGAGCGGGGCATTCCCGGCGTCGCCTGCTGCGCGCGGGCGCGCTCGTGGCGCTGGGTGGCGCGACCGCGCCGCTGACTGGTTGTGATCTTTTCGACCGTGACGACGAGCCGTCGCCGCCGGACGCGTTGGAGCCGTTGGCGGCCGAGGCGCTCGCCCTGGAGGCCCGCTACCGGGCGGCGGCGACCGCCGCGCCAGCGCTCGCCGCGCGGCTGACCCCGATCGCCGACGCGCACCGGGCGCACGCCGACGAACTGCGCCGGGTGATCGGTCGGCCGGCGCCCTCCGGCACGCCGGCGGCCGACCCGTCGGGCGCGCCGGTCACCGAGCCGGACGGGGTGCTGACCGACCTGCGCCGGGCCGAGCAGCAGGGCCGGACCAACGCCGCGAAGGCGTGCGCCGCCGCGCCGGCCGAGCGGGCCGCGCTGCTCGGCTCGATCGCCGCCGCCCGGGCCACCCACGTGGAGGCCCTGAAGTGAGCGAACGCACCGAGCGCAGCGAGGGCCGTGAGCGCACGCCCGGCTTGCACAGCGTGAGCGAACGCACCGAGCGCAGCGAGGGCCGTGAGCGCACGCCCGGCTTGCACAGCGTGAGCGAACGCACCGAGCGCAGCGAGGGCCGCCAGGCCCTGCCCGGCCGGTACGCCCCGAGCCCGACCAGCGGCCCGACCCAGGCCCTCGCCGACGCGCTCGCCGCCGAGTACGCGGCGATCTGGGCGTACGGGGTGATCGGCGTGCACCTCACCGACGCGGCCCGCACGGCCGCCCGCGCCGCCGAGGCGGCCCACCGGTCCCGCCGCGACGCGTTGCTCCTCCAACTCGCCGAGGGCTCCGGCCAGGTGCCCGCCGACCGGGCCGGCTACGCGCTGCCCTTCCCGGTGACCGACCGGGCCGGCGCGCTGCGGCTGGCGGTGGAGATCGAGGAGCGGACCGCCGGGCACTGGCGGGCCGCGCTGCCGCACACCACCGGCCCCGACCGCAACACCGCACTCGCCGCGCTCACCGACTGCGCGTTGCGGGCCACCCGCTGGCGGCGTACGGCGGGGGTGACTCCGGTCACCGTCGCCTTCCCGGGCCGCACGGCCTGAGCGCGGGCCCGGTCACCCGGCGGAGCCCTGCGGTTGCGGGCCGCATACCAGGTATGCATACTCCACGCCATGTCCATCCGTCACGGCCTGCTCGCCCTGCTCGAACGCGGCCAGATGTACGGCTACCAGCTGCGCGCCGCGTTCGAGGAGTCGACCGGGTCGACCTGGCCGCTGAACATCGGGCAGGTCTACACCACGCTCGCGCGGCTGGAACGCGACGGACTGGTCCGCCCACTGCCGGAGAACGAGGGCGGGCAGCGGCCGTACGAGATCACCGACGCCGGGCGCGCGGACCTGGCGCTCTGGTTCGCCACGCCGATCAGCCGCGCGGACCGGCCCCGGGACGAGCTGTCGATCAAGCTGGCGTTGGCGCTGACCACCCCCGGGGTGGACGTCCGCGCGGTGGTGCAGACCCAGCGCAGCGCCACCATGCGTGCCCTGCAGGAGTTCACCCGGTTGAAGTACGCCAGCGACAAGCCGGAGGATCTGCCCTGGCGGTTGGTGCTGGACGCGATGATCTTCCAGGCCGAGGCCGAGGTGCGCTGGCTCGACCACTGCGAGACCAGCCTGGTCCGGCACCGCCCGGCGCCGGCCCGACCGGCGGACCACCCCGAGGCGGTGGACCGGGCCGGCGACGAAGCCCGCCGGTGAGGCGGCACGGGAGGCGCGGATGAACCCGACCGACGGGGTGCTGGAGCTGCGTGCGGTGCACCGCACGCACGGTGGCGGCGAGGCCGCCGTGCACGCGCTGCGCGGCGTCAGCCTCACCGTGGCCGCCGGCGAGATGGTGGCCGTGATGGGCCCCTCCGGCTCCGGCAAGTCCACCCTGCTGGCGCTGGCCGGCGGCCTGGACCGGCCCACGGCCGGTGAGGTGCTGGTCGAGGGCGAGGCGCTCGGCGGGCTCGCCGCCCGCGAGCTGGCCCGCCTGCGCCGGCGCCGGATCGGGTACGTCTTCCAGGACCTGAACCTGCTCGGCAGCCTGACCGCGGTGGAGAACGTGGCCCTCCCCCTGGAGCTGGACGGCACCGGGGTGCGGGCGGCCCGCCGGCTCGCCCTGGCCGCGCTGCGCGAGGTGGACGTCGCCGGCCTGGCCGACCGCTTCCCGGACCAGATGTCCGGCGGCCAGCAGCAGCGGGTGGCGATCGCCCGGGCGCTGGTCGGCGAGCGCCGGCTGGTGCTGGCCGACGAACCGACCGGGGCGCTGGACTCCCAGGCCGGCGAGGCGGTGCTGCACCTGCTGCGCCGCCGGGTGGACGCCGGCGCGGCCGGCGTGCTGGTCACGCACGAGGCCCGCCACGCCGGCTGGGCCGACCGGGTGGTGTTCCTGCGCGACGGGGTGCTGGTCGACTCGACCGCCCCGCTGGTCGGGGTCGAGCACCTGCTCAGCGGCAGCAGCCGGTGAACCGCGGGCGGTTCGCCGCCGCGCTCCGGTCGTGGCGGCCCGCGCTGCGGATCGCCCGGCGCGAGGCGCTGCGGTCCCGGCGGCGCACGCTGCTGGTGCTGGCGATGATCGCGCTGCCGGTCCTCGGCCTCAGCTTCACCGCCGCCAGCTACGACATGTCGGACCTGACCCGGGCGGAACGGCTCGACCGCCGGCTCGGCGGCGCCGACGCCGAGCTGCGCTGGACCGACCTGTCCCCGGTCACGCAGGATGCCTGGGGCGAGTCGGCCTGGTCGGTCGGGGACGACCCGGTCCCCCGGACCCGCCCGGTCACCGCCGACGAGTTGCGGGCGCTCCTGCCCGCCGGCAGCCGGGTCACCCGGGTCCGCTGGTGGCTGTCGTTCGAGACCCGGATCGGGCGCAAGGTCAGGTCGATGGACGCCCGGGCCGTCGACTTGACCGATCCGCTCGCCCGGCCGCTGGCCCGGGTACGCGAGGGCCGCCCCCCGACGCGCCCGGACGAGATCGCGGTCAACGCGGCCGCGCTGCGCCGGCTGGACACCCGCGTCGGCGCGCCGGTGCGCACGACCGACGGCACCACCTACCGGGTGGTCGGCGTGGTCGAGTTCCCCGACAACCTGCGCGAGATGGTCACGCTGGCCGACCTTGCCCCGGACAGTCCACCGGCCGAGTCGAGCTGGCTGGTGGACCTGCCCGGCTCGGTGGACCCCGCGCTCGTCGACCGGCTGAACGCGCAGGGCGTCCAGGTGACCACCCGTACCAGGCTGCCGGGGCGGCAGGAACTGGCCCGCGGTCCGTCCATCCCCGACGTCGAGCAGACCGGCAGCGTGGCGCTGGTCGGCGGGCTGGGCCTGCTGGAGGTGGTGCTGCTCGTCGGACCGGCCTTCGCGGTCGGCGTCCGCCGCCGGCGACGGGACCTCGCGCTGGTCGCGGTGGCCGGTGGCGACGCCGCGCACCTGCGCCGGATCGTGCTCGCCGACGGGGTGGTGCTCGGCGCCGGCGGGGCCGCCCTCGGCCTGCTGCTCGGCGTCGGGACGGCGATCGCCGCGCGACCGCTGGTCGAGCAGTACCTGCTCCAGGAGCGGATGGCCGCGTACCGGGTCTTCCCGACCGCGCTGGCCGCGATCGCCGCGGTGGCGGTGCTGGCCGGGGTGCTCGCGGCGCTCGCGCCGGCCTGGGCCGCGTCCCGGCAGGACGTGGTGGCCGGCCTGGCCGGGCGGCGCGAACCACCCCGGCCGGGCCGCCGGTGGTTGCTGATCGGTCTCCTGCTGACCGCCGCCGGCACCGCGCTGGCCGCGTACGCCGCCTCCCGGACCTCGCCCACCGGGGTGCTGGCCGGCGTGGCCCTCGGCGAGCTGGGGCTGGTCTTCTGCACGCCCATGCTGGTCGGGTTGCTCGCCCGGGCCGGGCGACTGCTGCCGCTGACGCCCCGGCTCGCGCTGCGCGACGCCAGCCGCAACCGGTCGTCGGCCGCGCCGGCCATCTCGGCCGTGATGGCGGCGGTCGCCGGCAGCGTGGCGCTCGGCGTCTACCTGGCCAGCGACGACGCCCGCAGCCAGGCGCTCTGGCAGCCCGGCCTGCCACCGGGCAACATGATCCTCATGCCCGCCGGCGGGCCGGTGACCGGTTCGCCGCCGGCGGCCGGCGCGGTCGCCGAGCGGGTGCGGACGGTGCTGCCGGGCGCCACCGTCAGCACGGTGGCCGGCGCGGTGTGCGCCCGCCCCGCCGGCCCGGACGACTACTGCATGGCCGTCGCCGTGCGTCCGCCGACGGAACGGTGCCCGTACGGGCCGTACGAGGAGGGTCCCGCCTCGACCCGGCACGACCCCCGCTGCGTCCAGCCGTTCCGGGAGCCGGACGACGTCTCGCTGCCGACGCTGGTGGACGACGGCGGCGCGCTGGCCGCGCTCACCGGCGCCCCGGCCGACGAGCTGGCCGCCGCGCGCCGCGCCCTGGCCGCCGGTGGCGTCGTGGTCACCGACCCCCGGCACCTGGTGGACGGGCAGGTGCGACTGGAGGTCAACCGCACCTCGGACAGCCGGACGACGGTCCGGCACCTGCCCGGGTACGTCCTGCGCGGCGGCCTCCCGGTCGACCGGCTGGTGCTCTCCCCCGCCGCCGCGACCACGCTCGGCCTGGCCGCCGAGCCGCTGGGCTACCTGGTGGACACCACCGGCCCGCCCACCGAGCGGCAGCGTGAGCGGCTGACCGAGGAACTGGCCGCGGTCGTCGAGCTGTCCGCCCAGATGGCGACCGCACAACCGCCGTCGAACCAGCGGCCGTTGCTGCTCCTGCTGGCCGCCGCGTCGGGGGTGATCACGCTCGGCGCCGCCGCGGTCGCCACCGGCCTGGCCGCCGCCGAGGGCCGCCGGGACCTGTCCACGCTCGCCGCGGTCGGCGCCGACCCCCGGGTACGCCGGGTGCTGTCGCTCTGGCAGGCCGGGGTGATCGCGGGCATCGGCTCGGCGCTGGGCATCGTGGCGGGGCTCGGCTCGGCCGCCGTCATCCTGGCCGCGCTCAACCAGCGGTACGCGCAGTCCTGGCCGGTGCAGCCGCCGTACCCGCTGACCGTGCCCGGCCAGACCATGACGGTGCTGGTGGTGGTGCCGGTGGTGGCGATGCTGGGCGCGGCGCTGCTCACCCGCTCCCGCCTGCCGGTCGAACGTCGCCTCGACTGACCGGGGTCCGCAGGGGGGTGACGGGGCGCGGCGGGGGCGGCAGACTGGACGGGTGACCGCTCTGGGATCCCTCACCCGCCGCCTCGGTCACCAGCAGTGGTTCGCCACCACCATGCGTCTGCTCGTCCCCGCCGACCGGCTCGTCGGCCGGCTGACGAAGGGTCGCGTGGTCGCCTTCGGGCTGGTGCCCACACTGGTGCTCACCTCCACCGGCCGCCGCTCCGGCAAGCCCCGCAGCAACCCCCTGGTCTACGTCCCCGACGGCGACGCCTACGTGGTGATCGGCTCGAACTGGGGGCAACGACACCAACCGTCCTGGACGTTCAACCTGATGGCCCACCCGGGCGCCGAGGTGGACGTCAAGGGCCGCCGGATCCCGGTCACCGCCGAGCAGGTCACCGGCGAGGAACGGGAACGGCTGTTCCAGCGGCTGGTGCAGGAGTGGCCCGCGTACCGCACGTACGTCGAGCGGGCCGGTGGCCGCGAGATCAAGGTCTTCCGCCTGGCCCCAACCGCCAACCGGTCCTAGGGGTCCGGCGGACGGCACGGGTCTGAGCCTCCTCGCGGTGCCCCCTTGCCACCGGGGTCGCGGCGAGGTGGGTGCGCGGGCCGACCTGACTGGGGTGGCTGGAGGCCGCCGCGTTGTTCGCCGGATGGAGGTGGACGTTGACCGCCGAACGGAGTCTGGACGACCCGCGGTGGCGGGTGGCCGAGCGGGTAGGGGACGCCGTCCTCCGCCGCTTCCCGGCCGACGTGCTCGCGGTCGCGGTGCACGGCCCGCTCGCGCACGGCGACGACGACGGCGGCGGGGACAGCGAGGTGGGGCTGCTCGTCGCCACCTACCGACCGGGTGCCGGGCCGAGGCCGTCCACCCGCCGCGTCGACGGGGTGCTGGTCGACCTGACCGTGGCCGGGGCGGACGACTACCTGCGGCGGGCGACCACGATCACGGCGGGCTGGCCGCTGGCGGCTGACCGGTACGTCACCACCCGCGCCCTGCACGATCCGACCGGCTGGCTGCCGAAGCTGCGCGACGAGCACCTCGCCCGGCTGGCCCGGGCCCGACCGGCCGAGTTCACCACCGCCGCGCGGCAGGCCTGGTACCGGGGCAGCGCGGCGCACGCCCGCGCGCTGCGGCTGGCCGAGTGGTACGAGACCGACCAGGCGCTGCTCGTGCTCGGTGAGGCCCGGCTGGCCGCCGCGACCGTGCAGGGGCTGTTCAGTCGCACCTACTTCCGCGATCCGGGGGACGCGGTGCGGCGGACCGGGCTGGCCGGGGCGGACATGACCGAGGTGGGCGCGGTGTTGACCCGGCAGGCCGAGGAACTGGCCGCCCGGGGCCGGCCGGTCGACGGCACCGTCGACGACCTGCTGGACGGCTGAGCGCGGGGCCGTCAGCCGATACCGCCACCAACCCCGATCAGCGCGCCGATCAGATAGGTCGCGCCGGCTGCCAGCGCGCCGAGCAGCAGCTGCCGCAGGCCGCCGCTCCACCAGGCGCGGTAGGTGAACCGGGCCACGATCGCCCCGGCGAGGAAGAGCCCCACGCCGCCGACGCCGAGGGCCAGCCACAGGCTGGTGAAGCCGAGCAGGTACGGCAGCAGCGGCACCAGGGCGCCGATCGAGAAGCAGATGAACGACGAGATCGCCGCCGCCCACGGGCTGGGCTGGTCGTCGGGGTCGACGCCCAACTCCTCCCGGACGTGGACGCGCAGCGCCTCCTCCGGGTTGGCGCGCACCGCCTCGGCGACCTGGGTGGCCAGGTCGCGGGGCAGCCCGCGGGCCACCCACGCGTCGGCCAGCTCGCGGGCCTCCGCCTCCGGGTGCCGTTCCAGCTCCCGCCGCTCCTTGGCCACCTCGGCGGCCACCTGCTCGTTGGCGGACCGGACGCTCGTGTACTCGCCCAGACCCATCGAGATGGCGCCGGCCACCAGGCCGGCCGTGCCGGTGAGCACGACGCTGCGCGGGGACACCCCGCCGCCACCGACACCGGCGATCAGCGCGATGTTGGTGACCAGACCGTCCATGGCGCCGAAGACCGCCGGCCGCAGCCAGCCGCCGGACACGTCCGCGTGGTGCGCCTCGCGCAGCGCCGCCGGGGTGTCGGTCACGGCAGGGTCAGGATCTCGTAGCCGTCGTCGGTCACGACGATGGTGTGCTCGAACTGCGCCGTCCACCTCCGGTCCTTGGTGACCACCGTCCAGCCGTCGTCCCACATGTCGTACTGGTGGGTGCCGAGGGTGATCATCGGCTCGATGGTGAAGGTCATCCCAGGTTCCATCAGGTCGGTGGGGCGCGGGCTGTCGTAGTGCGGGACGTAGAGGCCGCTGTGGAAGGCCTCGCCGATGCCGTGGCCGGTGAAGTCGCGCACCACGCCGTAGCCGAAGCGCTTGGCGTAGGACTCGATCACCCGGCCGATGACGTTGATCTGCCGGCCCGGCGCGACCGCCTTGATGCCGCGCATCATCGCCGCGTGGGTCCGCTCGACCAGCAGGCGGGCCTCCTCGCCCACCTCACCGACGCAGAAGGTCGCGTCGGTGTCGCCGTGCACCCCGTTCAGGTAGGCCGTGACGTCGACGTTGACGATGTCGCCGTCCTGGAGCACCGTCGAGTCGGGGATGCCGTGGCAGATCACCTCGTTGACGCTGGTGCAGCAGGACTTGGGAAAGCCCTTGTAGCCCAGCGTCGACGGGTAGGCGCCGTGGTCGCAGAGGAACTCGTGCACCACCTGGTCGATCTCATCGGTGGTCACCCCCGGCTTGCAGTGCTCACCCGCGAGCTGGGTGGCCCGGGCCGCGAGCCGACCGGCCACCCGCATCTTCTCGATGGTCTCCGGCGTCTGCACGTGGGACCCGCGCCACTCCTGCGGGCGCTTCTTCCCCACGTACTCGGGGCGCGGAATGTGGGCGGGGACCGCTCGCCACGGGGAGAGCGTGCCGGGGGTCAGCGGCGCACGGACGGTCATGTCCTCAGACTATCGCCGGCACCCCCGTGACCCCCGCCACGGCCCCGCCCACCAGGTTGTTGCCGTGCCGCAAACGCTGTGCCATTGTTGCTGCGTGGATCAAGGGGGTGCACCGCCCGTCTTCACCGTGACGGCGGAGGGCGAGGGCGACCACCTCCGTGTCCTGGTGACCGGCGAGGTCGACATGGCGACCGCGGACACCATGTTCCAGAGCGCGCTCCGCGAGCCCGCCAAGCTGCTCACGCTCGACCTGCGCGCGGTCACCTTCTTCGACTCGGCCGCCATCCACGCGGTGGTGCGGCTGTCCCAGCGCTTCCCGGGCGCGCTCGTCGTCCTGCCGTCCCGGCAGGTCCGACGCGTGCTGGAGATCTCCGGCCTGGGCGATCAGGACTGGCTGGCGGACACCTGAGCCGGCTGCCGGTTCAGGGCGGATCTTCCGCACCGTGCGTCAGCGGGCCGGCCGGCCCGGCCTGCGGGCGATCCGCTGCCGGCTTCCGCTCGCCGGGGTCCGTGGCGGTGTCGGGGGCGAGGTCGCGCCGTAGCGTCTCGGCGTCGTGCTTGCTCACACCGCTCGCGCGGATGGTGTTCACGGCGATGATGCTGATGTCGTTAGCCAGGTTGACGCCACCGATCCGCAGCCCGCTGGTGAGTGCCTCCTGAGCCTGACGGATGGCCGTCATCGCGGCTCGTTGGGACCGGGACGGCCGGTTGGCCGACGGCGACCACTCCACGGCCACGTGCCGGACGGCCTCGGCGAGGCTGTCGACGGCGTCCGCGAGCCGGGGCGGTACCGGCTCGTCGCTACGGAGCGCGCTCTCCAGGTTGAGCGCGAGGTCACGACTCTGCAGCAGGGAGCGCATCATCAGTGCGGCGCCGTGCCTCCAGCCCTCCAGCGAGTTGTGGTTGTGCCACCGCAGCGGTGAGATGCGGACGACCTCGACGGCCGCCGACAGCGCCGTGTCCAGGTCCGAGGTGTCGACGCCGCGCAGTGTGTCGAGGGCCCGCTTGGCCAGCTCGGCGTCCCGATTCCGGGCGGCCTCGGCCACCCGGTCCAGTTCGGTGGCGATGCGGTCGAGCAACGGTCGACCGGCGCGCCGGATCCGGTGGATCGGGTGCAGGGGGAGCACCACCAGCGCGACGAGGATGCCCACCACCCCGCCGACGATGCCGTCGACGAAGCGCGGCACCGCCAAATTCGTGTTGGCCGGGGCCAGCACCGCGATCACCATGGCGCTGCCACCGACCTGGGTCACGAACGACCCCTCGCCGCTCAGCAGCACGGCGAACAGGATCGATGCCGCCACGATGACACCGATCTGCACGTGGCCCTGCCCCACCCAGGAGACCAACAGGTCGCCGAGGGTGATGCCGACCGCGACACCGGCGACCAGGAACAGGGTCCGGCGGAAGCGCTGACCCACCGAACTGGCGATGGTGCCCACCGCCACGGCGGGCGCGAACAGGGGCTGGGGATTGTCCAACACGTCGTTGGCGATCCACCACGCGCCGGCCGCGGCCACGCCCGACTGGACCGCCACGAGCAGGCTCAGTCGCAGCCGTACCAGTCGGTCGCGGGCCGTGGCGGAGCCGGTCCGCCGCACCGCGCCCCACGCCGCTACGACCGGGTCGTGGGTCGCGCGCGGGCCCGCCGGATCCCCTCGTCTCACCACCACCACGCTACGGCTTCCGTCACTCCGGTCCGGGCGGAAACCGAGGCTGGACGGCGGGATCACCCGCGCATGTCCCGGTGGTGAAGGGGTAGGCACCCGCGTCCTCGACGCGGAAGCGGTGGCTGGGTGGGTCTGATCGAGTTGCGGGTGCACGGCGTGGGTGGTTACAGCTCCGACCGGATCCTGGGCGAGCGGCCCGCCCATCTCGTCGCCGGTGACGTGGAGGCGGGCTTCTACCGTCCTGGCGCCGGCCCGGAGGACCAGCAGCCGGCCGGGAACGTGCGTCTGGAGGCCTACCGGTGGAACGGCCTGACCGGCGGAACGGCGGGTCGGACGTTCTCCCTGGTGTTGCTGCTGCCCTTCATGCTCGGCAACATCGCGCTCTGGGCCCTGCCGTTGACCGGTCGTGCCGGAGCGCCGGCCCGTGCGGTGGTCCGGCTCCTGTGCGTCTCGCTGACCATGATGTACGTGCTGGCGGTCGTCGGCGTGGCTCTCGATCTGCTCGCCTGGCAGTGCCTGAGTTATCCGCGCTGCTACCAGGACCGCCGTTTCGTCTCCTGGCTGGCCGGGCTGCCCGCCGGCTGGGAACTCGCCATCCTCGCCCTGCTCCCGCTGGCGGCGATCACCGCGCTGTGGCGCCTGGGTAGCCGGACCTGGCAACTGCCCGAGACCGGGGCGCCCGACGGCGGGGACACCGAGATCGAGGGCCTGGACGACCCCGCGTTCTGGGACAACCGCAGTCTGGTCCGACATCTCCGCGCCGTTCACCTGGTGGCGGCCCTGGGCACGCTCGACACTGCCGTCCTCAGCGCGCTGGTGCCGCACGACCGACGGTTCGCCGGTTACCTCCTGTTCGCCGCCGTGCTGCTCGTCACCGCGGCGGCGATGGCCATCTGCTGCCTGCCGGGCATCGAGCGTCGCACCAGCACCGCCCGCACCACCGCCGTGACCCGGGCGCTGGCTCGCACCTCGGGCATCCTGACCGCAGCCGTTCTCGCCTACTCGCTCGTCCCGCGGGACTCCTGGAACGCCGCGGACAACCTGCCCGGCTACGACGTGCTCGTGGCGACCGTGTACGTCAGTCAGATGGCGCTGCTGACCGCGCTGGCCGCCCTGGTCGTCTCGGCCCGGCGGCACCATGTCAACGGGTCCGCCGTGCTGCGCGGGCTCGCGGCGCCGGTGCTCATCCTCGTCGCGATCGGGTTCGCCGTCTCCTACTCCTCCGGCCTGGTCTATCTCTCCGCCGACTACCTCGACCGCGGATCCAGCCCCACTCCGGCGCGTCCCACTCCACCAGGGGCTCCGCCGCTCACTCCACCCGTGGCCTTCCGCTGGGCTGCCCTGGGGTTCTTCCTGGCGGTGGTCCTCGCGGCGGTCGTCGTCCTGACCCGCAGACTCTGGCGACGGTCGGCGCGCCGGGCCGCGGTCATGCGGACCCTGCGGGCCGAGTACGCCGACCTGGACCGGGTGCCTCCCGCACGCGTGCACGCCGTACGCGACGCGGTCGTCTCGGCACAGTTGGCGGACAAGCTCGGGCCGCTGGCGCCGGCCGCGTACGCCGCGCTGGCGACCATCGCGCTCGGTGCCGCGGGATCGGCGATCGTGCACGACGGCCCCGGTGACCTGGCCCGTCTGCTCGGCGGTGAACCACTGGCGCGGCCGGTCGTCTTCGTCACCGACGTCGGCGCCTACCTGATCGGCACCTTCGCCCTCCTGCTGGGCGTTCTCGGCCTGTTCGCCTACCGGTCCAGGGGCATCCGCCTGATCGGCATCCTGTGGGAACTGGCGACCTTCTGGCCGCGGGGCGCCCACCCGCTCGCCGCGCCCTGCTACTCCGAACGGGCCGTGCCCGACCTGACCCGCCGGGTCCGCCACCTGATCGCCACCGGGGACACCGTCGTCCTCGCCGGGCAGAGTCACGGCAGCGTCCTCGCGGCCGTGACCGCCCTGCAACTTCCCCCGGCCACGCGCTCCCGGCTCGCGCTGCTCACCTTCGCGTCCCCGCTGCAGCGGCTCTACGCCCGCGTGTTCCCCGCCTACATCAACGACGTGATGCTGCGGCGGATCGGCGCCGACCTCGACTGGCGCTGGACCAACCTGTGGCGCCGCACCGACCCGGTCGGCGGTCCGGTCTTCCCCTCGGACCGGAGGGCGTCGGACGATCCCGCCGCCGGCGTCGATCGACTGGTACGCGACCCGGCGGCGCTGACCATCGCGCCCGGCGACACCGTGCCTCCACCGATCGAACGCCACCTGTTCCGGTTCGACGAGACGTACCGCGCGGCGGTGCGGGATCTCGCCACCCGCCTGCCCCGAAGGTGACCGACGGGGAGGCCGACGCTCAGTCCGTCCCGGTCAGCCGGCGGCGCAGCGTCAGCTCGGTGCCGTCCTCGGTGCGGGTCACGCTCATCTCCCCGAGCGCCTGGATCAGCGCCAGCCCGCGCCCGCGGAAGCTCGACCCGCTGGACTCGCGCCACCGCCCGCTGTCCCGGATCGTCGCCGTGACCGTGCGGTCCGCGATGGTCACCTCCACCTCGATCGACGGGTCGACCGGGTCGATCGGGTGCTCGATCGCGTTCGCCGCGGCCTCGGAGATCGCCACGGTGAGGTCGAACAGGTCCGTCTCGCCGACCTGGTGGGCGACGAGGAAGTCCTCCAGCCGCTTGCGCAGCACGCTGAGTCGGGTCGGGTCGGCGGGCAGGCGCAGCGCGAAGCGGTTCAACTCGGCCGCCTCCAGCGCGAGCACCGCCACGTCGTCGTGCCGGGTCCGCCCCGCGACCCGTTCCACCACCGCGTCCACCAGGTCGGCTACGTGCTCGCCGCGCGCGGTCGCGTCGCGCCGCAGCTGCCCGAGCCCGGCGTCGATGCCGGCCGTCCGGTCCTCGATCAGACCGTCGGTGTAGAGCAGCAACCGGCCGCCGGGGGCGAGTTCGCCCTCGACGGTCCGGTAGGTGGTGCCGGGGATCGCCCCGACCGGCGGTCCGAGGGCCCGATCGTGCAGGAACGCCACGTCGTCTCCTCGGATCAGCAGGGGCGAGGGGTGACCCGCGCTGGCGTACCGCAGCCGGCCGTCGCGCGGGGAGAAGCTGAGGCAGACCACCGTGGCGAAGGAGCCGCTGCCGGTGGAGTGGACCAGCTGGTTGAGCCGGGTCAGCGCCTCGCCCGGGTCGTAGCCCTCCAGGACGTACGCCCGCAGCGCGTTGCGGAGCTGGCCCATCGCGGCGGCGGCCCGCACGCCCTTGCCGACCACGTCGCCGATGACGAGCACCATCTCGTCGTCGGGCGCGCCCATCACGTCGTACCAGTCGCCGCCGACCTCGACGTCCGCGCTGCCGGGCAGGTAACGGCTGGCCACCACCGCGCCGGGCAGCTGCGGCAGCGTACGCGGCAGCAGGCTGTGCTGGAGCGTGGTGGCGATCCGGTGCTCGGCCTCGTAGAGCTGGGCGTTCTCCAGCCGTACGCCGACCAGCCGGGCCAGCTCGGTCAGCGCCGCCTGCTCGGCGCCGCCGCCCTCGCCCCGCCACACCCGCAGCTCGCCGAGCTGCTCGCCGGTGGTCCCGGTCAGCGGCAGCACCACTGACGGCTCGGCGGGCAGGTCGCCGCCGGCGTCCTCCTCGTGGCGGGCGCCCGTCGCGGTGACCAGCACCCGGTCCGCCTCGGCCAGGGTGAGCGCGTGCCGGGCGGCGACCCGGACCACCTCGGCGGTGGACCGGGCGGTGTTGATCGCCACCGCGGCGTCGGCGAGCGCCCGCAGCCGGCGGATGATCTGCCCGCGCAACTGTCCCAGCTCGACGTTGGCCCGGACCCGGGCGACCAGTTCCTGGCTGGAGAAGGGCTTGGTCAGGTAGTCGTCCGCGCCGGCCGAGAGGCCGGCGACCTCCTCGGCGGCGCCGGCCCGCGCGGAGAGCAGCACAATCGGCACGTGCCGGGTGACCGGGTTGGCGCGCAGCGCGGCGACCAGCCCGAAGCCGTCCAGCCGGGGCATCATCACGTCGCTGAGCACCAGGTCGAACGGGGTGTCGACGGCCAGTCGCAGCGCCTCCACGCCGTCCGGCACGGCCACCACCCCGTAGGCCGGGGAGAGCAGCCGGCCGACGTGCTCGCGCAGGTCGGGGTTGTCGTCGGCGACCAGGATCCGGCCGGCGGCGCCCGGCGTCCCGGACGGCTCGGGCAGCCCGGCCGGTCGGGCCACCTCGTCGGTCCAGAGCGCCGTCTCGGCGACGTGGAGCCGGGCCTGCTCCGGCTCGCTCAGCGGCACCGGGGACAGCGCGGACACCCGGTCGGCGGGCAGGTGCGCGTAGCCGAACGGCACGGTCACCGTGAAGGTGGTGCCCCGGTCGACGACGCTGCTCGCGGTCACCGTGCCGCCGTGCATCTCGACCAGCTCACGGACCAGGGCGAGCCCGATGCCGGTGCCCTCGTGGGTACGGGAGCGGGCACCCGCCACCCGGTGGAACCGCTCGAAGACCTGCGGCAGCTCCTGCGGCGCGATGCCGACGCCGGTGTCGGTCACCTCCAGCACGGCGGCCCCGTCGCCGGAACGGACCCGGACCCGGATCTCGCCGTCGAAGGTGAACTTGACCGCGTTCGAGATCAGGTTGAGGACGATCTTCTCCCACATGTCCCGGTCCACGTAGACCGGCGCGCGCAGCGGCGGGCAGTCGACCACCAGGCGCAGTCCGGCCCGTTCGGTGGCCGAGCGGAACGTGCTGGCCAGCCTTGACGTGTAGTCGGCCAGGTCGGTGGGCTGGTAGCGGGCGGCCAGCCGGCCGGACTCCAGCCGGGAGAAGTCGAGCACGGTGTTGACCAGCTTGAGCAGGCGCAGCCCGTTGCGGTGCATCATGGTCAGGCGATCGAGGTAGCGGTCGGGCAGCTCCCGGTCGGCGAGCATGTCCTCCAGCGGACCGAGGACCAGGGTGAGCGGGGTGCGGAACTCGTGGCTCACGTTGGCGAAGAAGTTGGTCTTGGCGCGGTCGAGCGCGGCCAGCTCGGCGGCCCGGGCCCGCTCCTGCTCGTACGCCCGCTGCTTGCCGACCGCCCGGGAGACCTGCGCGGCGACCAGGTCGACGAAGTCGCGGTAGTCGTCGGTGAACGGGAGCCGGCGGGACACCCCGAGCAGCAGCACTCCGGCCGGCTCGTTGGTGGCGGTCAGCGGCAGCAGCAGCGCCTGGTCGGCGGCGTCGGCCGGGACGGCGGCGGGCAGGTCGGCGGTGGCGATCCAGCGCGGCGCGGTCAGCTCCTCGCCGGCGCTCATTCCCGGGGGCGGCCCGGCGACCGTGGCCGGGTCCATGCCGGTGCAGCCGGCGAGCACGGCGGCGCCGCCGGGCTCAGTGAGCCAGAGCGCGCTGAACGGCACGTCGTCCCGGTGGGCGTCGAGCACCCGGGCGACGGCCCGGCCCAGTTCGAGCGTGCTCGGCACGTCGCCCAGCTCGTTGCCCAGCTCGGCCAGGGCCCGCAGCCGGCGCTCGCCGAGCACCCGGCCGGTGGTCTCGTTGACGAAGCAGAAGATCCCCTCGACGGTGCCGTCGGCGTCCCGGATCGGGTCGTACGAGACGTCGAAGTAGACGTCCTCCAGGAAGCCGTGCCGGTTGATCACGAAGGGATGGTTCTCGCCCCGGTAGGGCACGCCGGTGCCGCGCACCCCGTCGAGCAGCGGGCCGAGGACGTCCCAGGTCTCGGCCCAGTGCAGCCGGGCGGACTGCCCGATCACCGCCGGGTGCTTGTCGCCGATGGTGGGCCGGTAGGCGTCGTTGTAGAAGGCCCGGTGCTCCGCACCCCAGAAGACCACCATCTGGGCGCGGGACGCCAGCATGGTGCTCACCGCGTGGCAGAGCGCGGCCGGCCAGCGGTCCGGGGTGCCGAGCGGGGTGGTGGCCCAGTCGAAGCCGCGCAGCCGCTCGCCCATCTCGCCGCCGGCGGCGAACGCCGCGGTCAGCAACGGTGGGAAAGACGCCTCGCCGGCCGCCGGGGACGATCGACCGACGTCCCCGCCCCCCTGGGCCGAGCCCATGCAGCCTCCCGCTCCGGCCATGTCCACGACGGCCGGCGTGGTTACGCCGACCGTCCCCGCCTACTACCCCGGCGGAGGAGCAACGTAACGCACCGGCACCGGCGGACGCTGGTTACCTCCGCCTCATCCTGACGTAACCGGCGGGCGGGGGCGAGTCGGGCGGGGCCCCGGGCCGGCCGGCTGTGATCTGCGCGACACCGCGGCCTGGACCAGCGCCGTGACCGGCCGAGGATCGGCCTCGTTCTCCGGATGCCACTGCACGCCGAGCACGAAGCGCCGCGCCGGATCCTCCAGCGCCTCCACCACCCCGTCGTCGGCCCAGCCGGTGACCGCCAGGCCGCCGGGGTCGGCCACCGCCTGGTGATGGTACGAGTTGACCCGGTCCACACCGGCCATCACCGTCCCGGCCCGGCTGCCCGGGGCGAAGCGCACCGGGTGCGACCCGTAGACCCCGGGGGCCGGCCGGTGCCCGTCGTGCCCGACCACGTCCGGCAGGTGCTGGTGCAGGCTGCCGCCGTACGCGACGGCCAGCAGCTGCATCCCCCGGCACACGCCCAGCACCGGCAGGTCGGCGGCGAGCGCGGCGGTCAGCAGCGCCACCTCGCCGGCGTCGCGGTCCGGCCGGCTCTCGGTGCGCGGGTCGGGCGGCTGCCCGTAGCGCTCCGGGCCGACGTCCGCGCCGCCGGCCAGCAGCAGCCCGTCCAGCAGCCCGAGCACGTCGGCGTCGACGTCGTCCGGGGGCAGCACCACCGCCCGGCCGCCCGCCGCGGTCACCGCCCGTACGTACGCGTGCGGCACCAGCGTCGCCGGCACGTCCCGCCACACCGCCCAGCCGGCCGGCTCGACGTACGCGGTGACGCCGATGACCGGCCGTCGCCTCACAGTGCTGGCCCGGTTCGCGACTGCGGGGCTCGCAACCCCGGCTCACTCCTCGCGCTCACAGCGCTGGCCCGGATCGCGACTGCGGGGCTCGCAACCCCGGCTCACTCCTCGCGCTCACAGCGCTGGCCCGGATCGCGACTGCGGGGCTCGCAACCCCGGCTCACTCCTCGCGCTCACAGCGCTGGCCCGGATCGCGACTGCGGGGCTCGCAACCCCGGCTCACTCCTCGCGCTCACAGTGGCGTCACGTACGCGCCGGTGATGCCGCCGTCGACCACGAACTGCGCGGCGGTCATGAACGAGGCGTCGTCGCTGGCCAGGAACGCCACCGCGGCGGCGATCTCGGTCGGGTCCCCGAACCGGCCCATCGGCACGTGCACGAGACGCCGGGCGGCCCGCTCCGGGTCCTTGGCGAACAGGTCCAGCAGCAGCGGGGTGGCCACCGGCCCGGGGCAGAGCGCGTTGACCCGGATGCCCTCGCGGGCGAACTGCACGCCCAACTCCCTGGTCATCGCCAGCACCCCGCCCTTGCTCGCCGTGTACGCGATCTGCGACGTGGCGGCGCCCATCAGCGCCACGAACGAGGCGGTGTTGATGATCGAGCCCTTGCCCTGCCGGCGCATGTGCGGGATGACGTGCTTGCAGCACAGGTAGACGCTCGTGGTGTTGACCCGCAGCACCCGCTCCCAGGCGTCCAGCCCGGTCTCCAGGATGGAGTCGTCGTCGGGCGGGGAGATGCCGGCGTTGTTGAAGGCGACGTCCACCCGGCCGTGCCGGTCCACCACGCCGTCGAAGAGGTCACGGACCGCCGTCTCGTCGGCCACGTCCGCGGCGACGAACTCCCCGTTCACCTCCCGCGCCGCCCGGGTGCCGGCGTCGGCGTCGATGTCCACGCAGACCACCCGGGCCCCCTCGGCGGCGAAGCGCCGCACGGTGGCCAGCCCGATGCCGCTGCCCGCGCCGGTCACCACGGCCACCCGGTCCTGAAGCCGTCCCTGCACTGTGATCACTCCTCGGTGCCGATGAACACGTTCTTGACGTCGGTGAAGGCGTGCAGCGCGTCCGGGCCCAGCTCGCGGCCGAGGCCGGAGCGTTTCATCCCGCCGAACGGGGTCCAGTAACGCACCGAGGAGTGCGAGTTGACGCTCAGATTGCCCGACTCCACCGCCCGGGCCACCCGGACGGCACGGCCCACGTCCCGGGTCCAGATCGAGCCGGAGAGGCCGTACTCGGTGTCGTTGGCGAGCCGGATCGCGTCCGCCTCGTCGTCGAACGGGAGCACCGAGACGACCGGGCCGAAGATCTCCTCCCGCCAGTGCCGGTCCGCCGGGGAGCCGGCGAGCAGCACGGTCGGGGCGTGCCAGAAGCCGGGGCCGTCGGGGCACGAGCCGGTGAAGGCCACGTCCGCGTCGTCGACGTACCCGGCGACCCGGTCCCGGTGCCCGGCGGAGATCAGCGGGCCCATCTCGGCGGTCTCGCGGGCCGGGTCCTCCACCCGGAACGCCCGCACGGCCGGTTCGAGCAGTTCCAGGAAGCGGTCGTACACCGGGCGTTGGACCAGGATCCGGGAGCGGGCGCAGCAGTCCTGGCCGGCGTTGTCGAAGACCGCGGACGGGGCGGTGGCCGCCGCCTTCGCCAGGTCGGCGTCGGCGAAGACGATGTTCGCCGACTTGCCGCCCAGTTCCAGCGTCACCCGCTTCACCTGGGCGGCGCAGCCGGCCATGATCCGGGTGCCGACCTCGGTGGAGCCGGTGAAGCAGATCTTGCGGACGGCCGGGTGGGTGACGAACCGTTCGCCGACCACGCCGCCCGGCCCGGGCAGCACGGTGAACACGCCGTCGGGCAGCCCGGCGTCGCGGGCCAGCTCGGCCAGGCGCAGCGCGGTCAGCGGGGTCAGCTCGGCCGGCTTGAGCACCACCGTGTTGCCGGCCGCGAGCGCGGGGGCGAATCCCCAGCCGGCGATCGGCATCGGGAAGTTCCACGGCACGATCACGCCGACCACGCCGAGCGGCTCGTGGAACGTGACGTCGAGCCCGCCGGGCACCGGGATCTGCTGGCCGGTCAGCCGTTCCGGCGCGCCCGCGTAGTAGTCGAGCACGTCACGGACGTTGCCGGCCTCCCAACGCGCGTTGCCGATGGTGTGCCCGGCGTTGCGCACCTCCAGGAGGGCCAACTCCTCCAGATGCGCGTCGACCTGGGCGGCGAACCTCCGCAGCAGCCGCCCCCGGTCGCCCGGCGCCACCCGACGCCACGTCTCGAACGCGGCAGCCGCCCGCGCGATGGCGGCATCCACGTCCGCCACGGTCGCGGACGCGACCTCCCCGATCCGCCCCCCGTCAACCGGCGAAATCACCTCACCCACGCCCGCCCCCCTCTTCGGCGATCTTGCAGTTGGTGCCCGGACAAAAGCCACCCATGCCGCGAGTTACGGGCCACAAGTGCAAGATCGCGGAGAGCGGGGCGGCGGGGTCAGAGGCGTTCGAAGCCACGCCGCAGCTCCCAGTCCGTGACGGCGGCGTCGAAGGCGGTCAGCTCGACCTTCGCCTGGTTGGCGTAGTGGTCTGCCACCTCGTCGCCGAACGCCGCCCGGGCCACCTCCGAGCGCTGCCACAGGTCGAGCGCGTCGCGCAGCGTGCCGGGGACCCGCTCGGCCTCCGGGTCGTCGTACGCGTTGCCGGTGCACTCGTCCGCCAGCTCCAGCTCGTTCTCGATGCCGTGCACCGCGCCGGCCACCAGCGCGGCGATCGCCAGGTACGGGTTGACGTCCGCCCCCGGCACCCGGTTCTCCACCCGCATCCCCTGCCCGTGCCCGACCAGCCGCAGCGCGCAGGTGCGGTTGTCGGTGCCCCAGCGCAGCGCGGTCGGCGCGAAGGAGCCCGGCTGGTAACGCTTGTAGGAGTTGATGTTCGGCGCGAACAGCAGGCTGAACTCGCGCATGGTGGCGAGCAGCCCGGCCAGCACCCGCTGCCCGGTCACACTCAGGTGTGCCGGCCCGTCGCCCAGCATCGCCGACTTGCCGGCGGCGTCGCGCAGCGAGAAGTGGATGTGGCAGGAGTTGCCCTCCCGCTCGTTCGGCTTGGCCATGAACGTGATCGCCATGCCCTCCTGGGCGGCGATCTCCTTGGCGCCGTTCTTGTAGATGACATGGTGGTCGGCGCAGCGCACCGCCTCGTCGTAGCGGAAGGCGATCTCGTGCTGGCCGAGGTTGCACTCGCCCTTGGCGCTCTCCGGGGTGAGCCCGGCGGCGGCCATCTCGGTGCGGATGCGGCGCAGCAGCGGCTCCACCCGCGCGGTGCCGAGCAGCGAGTAGTCCACGTTGTACTGGTTGGCCGGGGTCAGGTCGCGGTAGCCGCGCGACCACGCCTGCTCGTACGAGTCGCGGTAGAGCACGAACTCCAGCTCGGTGCCGGCGTACGCGGTCAGCCCGTGCGCGGCCAGCCGGTCGAGCTGCCGGCGCAGGATCTGCCGGGGCGAGGCGACCACCGGGCCGGAGCCGTCCAGCCACTCCAGGTCGGCCAGCAGCAGCGCGGAGCCGGGCTGCCAGGGCATCCGGCGCAGCGTGTCCAGGTCGGGGCGCATGGCGAAGTCGCCGTAGCCGCGTTCCCAGCTCGACATCGCGTACCCGTCGACGGTGTTCATGTCCACGTCCACGGCGAGCAGGTAGTTGCATCCCTCGCTGCCGTTCGTGACCACCTGGTCGAGGAAGAACGGCGCGTGGAACCGCTTGCCCTGCAACCGGCCCTGCATGTCGGTGAGGGCGAGCACCACCGTGTCGATCTCACCCTCAGTGACGGCGACCCGCAACTGTTCCAGCGAGAGCGGCGTTCTCTTCATCAGGGGGCCTCCATCACCAAGGTCTACTGGCAAACCGGATCACCGTCAATGCCCCGACGAGGTCGGGGGCGAAACGCCAGGAGTGCACATGCGTCGTCGGATCGTCGCGGCCGTCGCCGCCGTCCTCGTGATCGCACTGGGCGCCACCGACGCCCGAGCCGACCGGCAACCCGCCGCCGCACCTGAGCGCTCCGCCACCGCCGCCGGCGCGGTCGACCGGCGGCCGGTCCCGTTCGACCTGCGCGCCGTCGGTCGGCGGACCGTCGGATCCGGGCCCGACCTGACCCGTCCCCGGGTGGTCGCCACCGGGCTGGAGGTGCCGTGGGGCCTGGGCTTCCTGCCCGACGGCAGCGCGCTGGTGGCGCAGCGGAACCAGGGCACGATCCTGCGGATCCGTCCCGGCCGCCCGGCCCGGCAGGTCGCCCGGATCCCCGACGTGGTGGCCGGCGGCGAGGCGGGCCTGCTCGGGCTCGCGGTCTCCCCCACCTACCGCCGGGACCGCTGGGTCTACGCCTGCTACACCACCGCCACCGACATCCGGGTCGTCCGGTTCCGGCTCCGGTCGGACCGGGCCCCGCAGGTGCTGGTCAGTGGCATCCCTCGGGCCACCTCCCACGACGGCGGGCGGATCGCGTTCGGCCCCGACGGCATGCTCTACGCCGGTGTCGGCGACGCCGGGGTGCCCGCCCGCTCCCAGGACCTGACCAGCCGCAACGGCAAGATCCTGCGGATCCGCCCGGACGGCGGCGTGCCGGCGGACAACCCGTTCCCCGGCTCGCCGGTCTACAGCTACGGCCACCGCAACGTGCAGGGGCTCGCCTGGGACCGCGGCGGCCGGCTGTTCGCCACCGAGTTCGGCCAGAGCACCTGGGACGAGGTGAACCGGATCGTGCCGGGCGGCAACTACGGCTGGCCGATCGTGGAGGGCGTCGCCGGCGACCCCCGGTTCCGGGACCCGGTGGTCGTCTGGCCGCCCGCCCAGGCCTCACCGAGCGGCGCCGCGTTCAGCCGGGGCACGCTCTATGTGGCCGCGCTGCGCGGCACCCGGCTCTGGGCGATCCCGGTCGACGCCGCCGGCAACGTCGGCGTACCGGTGGCGGAACTGGTCGGGACGTACGGCCGCCTGCGTACCGTGGCGGTCGCCCCGGACGGCGCGCTCTGGGTGACCACCAGCAACCGCGAGCCGCGCGGCGTCCCGCCGGCGGCCGACGACGACCGCGTCCTCCGCTTCCCGCCCACCCACCGCCAGCCCTCGGCCTGAGACCCCTGGGGTACGCGGACAGCCCGTCGGTCGCCGGTGGCGCCCAGGTCAGTAGCGGGTGCCGGCGGGTGCCGGCAGAGCGTCGAGTTCCGCCAGGTCGGTGTCGGTGAGCCGGAGCCGGGCGGCGGCGGCGTTCTCGTCGAGCCGGGCGCGGCGACGGGTACCGGGGATCGGCACGACGTGGTCGCCCTGGGCCAGGGTCCAGGCGAGGGCCACCTGTCCGGCGGTGGCGTGGTGCCGGGCGGCGATGGCTTCGACCCGGTCGACGAGGGCGAGGTTGGCGGCGCGGTTGTCCTGGTGGAAACGGGGCAGGCGGCCGCGGAAGTCGTCGGCGGCGAAGACGGTGTCCCGGTATCGGCCGGTGAGGAATCCGCGGCCGAGCGGGGAGAACGGCACGAACGCGGCACCGTGGCGGACGCACCAGTCGAGGCTGGTGGTGAGGTGGTCGCGGGTCCACAGGGACAGTTCCGACTGGACGGCGCTGATCGGGTGTACGGCGTGGGCGCGGTCGAGCTGGTCGACGGTGAACTCGGAAACCCCGAGGGCACGGGCCTTGCCGGCGGCGACCATCTCGGCCATGGCGCCGATGCTGTCCTCGACGGGGACGTTCGGGTCGGGCCGGTGCAGGTAGTACAGGTCGACGTGGTCGACTCCGAGCCGGCGCAGGGACGCGTCGATGGCCTGCCGCAGGTGTTCGGGCCGGCCGTCCTGCACGATGGGGAAGTTGTCCCCGTCGGTGTCGGTGACGACGTTGCCGCCCTTGGTGGCGAGGACGACCTCGTCGCGCCGGCCGGCGACGGCCCTGCCGACGACCTCCTCGTTGGTGAAGGGGCCGTACATGTCGGCGGTGTCGAGGAAGGTGACCCCGAGGTCGAGAGCGTGGCCGATGACCTGGTCCGGGTCCTCCGCCCCGGGGTCGTCACCGTAGGCCCAGGTCATACCCATGCAGCCGAGTCCGACGGCGCCGACGGTGGGCCCGTCGGTCCAGAGCTGCCGGGTGGGAATGGTGTCGGTGGTCATCCGTCTCTCCTCAGGTTCACGCCCCGGTCGGTGCGGGCCGCCTCCGGCTCCGGTCGTCGAACCCGACGTTACGAGTTCGAGCGCACTCGAAGGCAACCTGTCGGCCCGGCGGTCCCGTCCACCGACCGCCGCCGCACGACCCGCGCGCGTCGGGGTCAGGCCGGCGGGGTGGGAGCCTGCTCCTCGACCGTACGACGGGGGCCGGTGAACCACCTGCGGGCCGAGGCGTACCACCAGATCGCGACGCCGAGCAGCACGCCACCGATCGCCAGTGGGGCGTAGTTCACCGCGGTCCAGGAGAAGTCGGGGTGACCCGGCACGCCGGCCGGGACGATCGGCAGGACGAAGTAGACCGAGATGATCGCGATCTCCACCACCGCGATCCAGCCGAGCAGCCGGTAGCGCCGGCCGAGCGTCCACGGCCCCGGGGTGAACCGGTCCCCCATCCGCAGCCGCAGGAAGATCGGGATGATGAAGGAGAGGTAGAGCCCGATCACCGCCACCGACACCACCGCGTAGAACGCGACCGGGATGCCGCCGCGCTGGTAGAGCGCGGGCAGGGTGAGCACCAGCCCGGCCAGCGTGGCGCCGATGATGGCGTTGACCGGCGTGCCGTTGCGGTTGACCTTCGACCACAGCCGCCAGCCGGGCACCGCCCGGTCCCGGCTGAACGCGTACGCCATCCGCGACATCGAGGTCACGCAGCTCATCCCGCAGAAGAACTGCCCGATGGTGGAGATGATGATGACGGCCTTGAAGAAGAACGGCGTCAGCGCGGTCTCGAAGATCGCCCCGGAGAACCCGCCCGCGGAGTTGATCGCGTCCACGTCGGTGGCCGCGAACAGGAACGCGAGCAGCAGGATCCAGCCGCCGACGGCGGAATAGAAGATCGACCGCCACAGCCCCTGCGCGGCGGCCTTGGACGCGCCCCGGGTCTCCTCGGAGACGTGCGCGCAGGCGTCGAAGCCGGTGATCGTGTACTGCGTGAGCAGGAAGCCCAGCGGCAGGATGTAGAACCAGAACGCCAGCCCGCCGGTGTCCCCGTCGCCGAAGCCGGAGTTGTTGAACCGCTCGGTGAACACGAAGCGGAAGCTCTGGTGGTCGTCCGGGACCAGGACCAGGATCAGCACCACCGCGGCCGCGCCGGCCACGTGCCACCAGACCGAGACGTTCTGGAGTACGTCGATGATCCGGTGCCCGTAGATGTTGATCAGCCCGTGCAGGGCGAGGATCACCACGAACAGCCCGAACGTCTGGTGGCCGGTGCCGGCCCAGCCGTCGAACAGCGCCGACAGCGTCAGGTTGAGGAACGTGGCGCAGCCGTAGTCGACCGACGCGGTCACCGCGACCAGCCCGATCAGGTTGAGCCAGCCGGTGAACCAGCCGTGCACCGGCCGGCCCATGGTCGCCGCCCACCAGTAGATCCCGCCCGCCGTGGGATACGCCGAGACCAGCTCGGCCAGGCAGAACCCGATGATCAGGATGAACAGCGAGATCAGCGGCCAGCCCCAGGAGATCGCCACCGGGCCGCCGTTGTTCCACGCCTGGCCGAACGTGGTGAAGCAGCCGGCCAGGATCGAGATGATGGAGAACGAGATGGCGAAGTTGGAGAAGCCGCTCCACTTGCGGCGCAACTCCTGCTTGTAGCCGAGTTCGGCGAGTCGTCGGGCGTCGTCGTCCATCGGCTGCTCGGCGGTCGGCGCGGGCGTCGTGGCCACTGCACACCTCCTCGAGGCGAAGTCCCCGTACGAGTGCTCGCAGTCTGCTCCCGCCGATCAAGGTGGTCAATACGCGTCCCGGGTAATTGCGTTGTCCCCGCTTCCCGCCCGGGGCATGCTTGAAGCCGTGACCAGGCCCGACCCGACGGGCCGGCGCCGGGCGCTCGGCAACGCCCGGTCCGCGGCGGCGCGCGGCGTCCACCTCTCTCTCACTGATGTACGGCGATCCGCCGTACCCCCGGACGCCCCGCGCCGCCGCACTCTCACGTCCGGCCGACGGTGATCCAGGCGGTGAGGAAGTCGGCGGCCGGCACCGCGAAGAGCAGGCAGACCCCGGCCAGCCGGGCGATGGTGGGCCGACGGACGGCGACGGCGTAGCCGGCGACCAGCACCGGCGCCCACAGGTCCTGAAGCAGCCACGACTCCCGCCGGACCAGCAGGTCGAGGTGGCAGACCGCGAGCCACACCACGGTCGCCGCCGACCAGAGGACCAGGCCGGCGCGTCGACACGCCCGCGTACCCCAGCGCACCGCCGCGGTGACGTCCCCGGCGACGCGGTCGGCGGCGACGTCCAGCACGGTCGTCGGCAGGTAGAGCGCGGCGACCAGGAACAGGCCCAGCAGCGCCACGAGGAGCGGGTAGCCGGTGACCGGCCGGTGCAGGGACCAGCCGGCCAGTGGCGCGAGGACCCCGACGGCGAGGGCGTTGGCGGCGACGTCCAGGCCCGGCCGGGTCTTCAGTCGCACCGGCGGCGCGCTGTAGAGCCACCCGAGCAGCAGCACGACCGCCGTGCCGAGGGCGAAGGCCGGTCCGACCGCCGTGGCGGCGAGCACGAGCGCCGCGAGGGCGGCCCCGTGGTGCCAGCGCATCAGATCGGCCGCGGTGAGCAGGCCGGTGACCAGTGGGGCGCTGGCCTTGCGCCGGTTCCGCCGGTCGCTGGGCAGGTCGTACCGGTCGTTGACGGCGAGCACGGCGGTCCAGAGCAACGGCCCGAGCACCACCAGGGCGGCCAGCGAGCGCGGCAGCGTCGCCGCCGGCGGCAGCCAGCGGTGGGTGGCGAGCACCGAGCCGGCGTACGCGGCGGCCCAGCCGAGCGGCCAGAACCACGGACGCGACAGGAGCAGCAGCGCCCGGACCCGGGCCGTCCGCGCGTCGGCGGCGGGGCGGAGGAGAACCATGCCACCGACGCTAGGAATCCGCCCGGCCGACGGCCTCCCGCCGGCGAGCCAGGGCGCTCCCCCGCGACGGGGAACCGCGGGTCAGGCGAACAGCAGGCCCGCCACCCAGAGCGCGGCGATCACCAGGCCGGCGGAGAACTCGACGAGCATGGACAACCCGGCCGCCTTGAGCGCCTGCACCGTCGCCGGCCAGGCCAGCTGGTTGCTGCCCAGCCGCAGCCGCTCCGCGCCCCAGATGCCGCCGATGAAGCCGATCGGCAGACCGACCACCGGGATCACGAAGAACCCGACCAGGCCGAGCAGTCCCCCGGCCAGCAGCGACGACGTGGGTACGCCGGTGCGCTTGAGGTTCCGCCCCGGCCAGAGGTACTTGACCACGGTGCCGCCGGCGGCGACCACGGTGGCGGCGGCGAGCACCGCCCAGCGGCCCGGGCCGGCGTCGGCGAAGATCGCCCAGACCAGCACGCCGCCCCAGCACAGCGGCAGCGCCGGCAGCCCCGGCACCACCACCCCGGCCAGGCCGGCCAGGATCGCCAGCGCGGCCACCACCGACACCACTGCCTGCGAATCGCTCAGACTCACGAGTTCTCTCTCTTCTCTGCACAGGCGCTGCGTGATCGAGGTGTTAAGCGGGGCCCCCGCCTCTACCGGAAGCGTTAACAGGGGGCCCTTCCTTACCCCTCCAGGCGGGCGCGGATGCCGTCGGCGGGCATGGGGGCGCCGAACAGGCGGCCCTGCCCGGTGTCGCAGCGCAGCGCCCGCAACCGTTCGGCCTGCACCTCGGTCTCCACCGCCTCGGCCGTCACCGACAGCTCCAGCGCGTGGGCCAGCCGGACCAGCGCGTCGACGATCCGCTCGTCCCGGTGGTCGGCGACCGCGTCCGCGCCGTCGCCCCGGATCCCCTCGACGAACGGGCCGGCCAGCTTCACGCAGTGGATCGGCAGCCGGCGCAGGTACGCCAGGTTCGAGTAGCCGGTGCCGAAGTCGTCGATGGCCAGCCGCAGCCCGAGGTCGGCGAGCTGGTGCAGGGCACGCAGCGGCTCGCCCGCGCTGCCCATCACCGCGCTCTCGGTCAGCTCCAGCTGGAGCAGCGCGGCGGGCAGCCCGGTGTGCTGCAACGCCTCGGCCACGGTCTCCACGATGGCCGGGTCGTCGGCCTGCCGGGCGGCCAGGTTGACGCTCACCACCGGCGTGGTCGACGGGAACGCCCGCCGCCAGCCCTCCGCGTCCCGGCAGGCCTGGCGCAGCACCCAGGCGCCGAGCCGGACGATCAGGCCGGTCTCCTCGGCCAGCCCGATGAACCGGTCCGGCCCGAGCAGCCCCAGCTCCGGGTGCTGCCAGCGGACCAGCGCCTCGACCGCCACCATCGTGCCGTCCAGCAGGGACACGATCGGCTGGTAGTGCAGCACGAACTCGCCCCGGTCCAGCGCGGCCGGCAGGTTCGACGCCAGCGAGGAGCGGGCGATGTCGGCGGCGCTGCGCTCCGGGTCGTACACCGCCCAGCGGCCCCGCCCCTCGGCCTTGGCCCAGTAGAGCGTGGTGTCCGCGGCCTTCATCAGCTCCGCGACGCTGGTCTCCGCCGCCGGGCACTCCACGATGCCGATGCTGGCCGAGACGGCGAGCTGCTGGTCACCCACGTGCACCGGCGCGGAGACCGCGGCCAGGGCCAGCTCGGCCACCTCCACCGCGTCGTCGATGCCGCCGTCGGAGTCGACCAGGATGACGAACTCGTCCCCGCCCATCCGGGCCACCAGGTGCCCCCGACCGGCCACGCAGTCGCTCAGCCGCCGGGCGATCACCTTGAGCAGCCGGTCGCCCAGGTCGTGGCCGAGGCTGTCGTTGACCGCCTTGAAGCCGTCCAGGTCGATGAAGCAGAGCCCGACGCGCTGCTCCGGCCCGGCCGCGTCGAAGACGTCGCCCAACGTCTCGAAGAACAGCGTCCGGTTGGGCAGCCCGGTCAGCGGGTCGTGCAACGCCTGGAAGCGCAGTCGTTGCTGCAGCTCGTACCGCTGGGTGATGTCCTCGATCATGGCGACGGTGAAGCGGGGACGGCCGTCGTCGTAGCGGATGAGCGAGACGGCCAGGTCGGTCCAGACCACGCTGCCGTCCTTGCGGTAGTAGCGCTTCTCCACCCGGGCGCTGTCCCGCTTGCCCTCGATCAGCTCCTGGTAGACCTCCCACATGCCGGCCGCGTCGTCGGCGTGGAACAACGCGGCCACGTTGATCCGCCGCAGCTCGCCGACGGTGTAGCCGAGCATGTCCGCGAAGGACTGGTTCACCTCGATGATCTGCCCGTCGACGCCGGCGATGCCGATGCCGATGGCCGCGCCGGTGAAGACCGCCCGGAAGCGTGCCTCGCTGTCGCGCAGCGCCTGCTCCACGGTGTCCCGGGCCTGCCAGGCGGAACGGGCGATCCGCTCCTGCTGGCTGAACACCCGGTCGCGCAGGGCCCGGGCGAACCCGGCGGCGAGCGCGCCCTGCAACAGCGCGACCCGTTCCCGCAGCTCGGGCGACTCCTCCCGGGCCGGCAGCACCCAGGGCAGGAACCGGTCGCCGAGGGCCTGCACCGACCAGTCGAGCACGCCGGGCTCGGTGAGGTGCGCCTCGACCAGGGCACGCCCGACCTCCTCCGCCGGCCGGGCGGAGAAGGTCGGGGCGAGCAACGCCCGGCCCAGCCGCTCGGTGAGCGGCACCAGCAGACGCTCGGTCTCGACCGCGCTCAGCGGCACGAACCCGATGCGTCGCACCGCCCGGGCCCATTCCGCGGCGTACGCGGCGGCGCCGGGACGGCTGACGTCACCCCCGTCGTTCTCCGGGGTGCGCATGTCGGCTCAGCCGGCAGCGCGGTCGTGCCGGGCCACGCCACCGAACGCCCCGAAGCGTTCCGGGTGCTCGTCCACGTCGGACGGCGAGTCGGGCCGCCACAGCGGCATGTGCACCACGCCCGGTTCGAGGATCGTCCAGTCGCCGAAGAAGCCGGTGATCTCGGCCCGCGAGCGGAGCGTGATCTCGGTGGCGGTACGCGCCGACAGCCGCTGCGCGTCCAGCATCTCCTGCGGCTGGTCCTCGAAGGTGGAGTGCGACACGACCAGGAAGCTGCCCGGTGCGGCGGCGGCCCGCAGGGTGGCCAGGATGTCGGCCGGACGGTCCGCGTCCGGGATGAAGTGCACCACGCCGGCGAGCAGGATGCCCAGCGGCCGGTCGAAGTCGATCAGGCCGCTGGCCCGGGCCTGGTCCAGGATCAGCTTCGGCTCCCGCAGGTCGGCCAGGATCGCGGTGGCCCGGTCGTTGCCGGCCAGCAGCTCGTGGCTGTGCGCCACCGCGACCGGGTCGATGTCCACGTAGACGATGCGGGCCTGCGTGTTGGCGGCCTGGGCGACCTCGTGCACGTTGCCCACGGTGGGAATGCCGGAACCGATGTCGAGGAACTGGTCGATGCCGGCGTCGAGCAGCACCCGGACGGCCCGGCGCAGGAACTCCCGCCCGGAGCGCATGGTGGCCGCCAGGTTGGGCGTCATGGCCGCGATCTGCTCGGCGAGCTGCCGGTCGATCTCGAAGTTGTGCGCGCCGCCGAGGAAGTAGTCGTAGACCCGGGCGGCGCTCGGCCGGGTCAGGTCGATCTCGGCGGGAAGTCCGTCCGGCGTCTGCATCGCTCGGTCCCCCAGGTCGTTCGCCGCCACGAGGCGGATCATGTGGTCCAGCCCACTCTAGGCGCGGACGACCAGCAACGGGAGATCCACCGGCGGCGATGCCGCCGGTCGGGCTCAGTCGGCCGACTCCAGCAGCATCGAGATGCCCTGCCCGACGCCGACGCACATGGTCGCCAGCGCCCGCCGGCCACCCCGACGCCGCAGCTCCAGCGCGGCGGTCAACGCCAGCCGGGCGCCGCTGGCGCCCAGCGGGTGACCCAGCGCGATCGCCCCGCCGTTCGGGTTGACGTGCTCGGCGTCCTCGGGCAGGCCCAGCTCCCGCAGCACGGCCACGGACTGCGCGGCGAACGCCTCGTTCAGTTCCACCACGTCGACGTCGGCGAGGTCCACGCCGTGGCGGTCGAGCAGCTTCCGGGTGGCCGGGACCGGGCCGATCCCCATGATCCGCGGCGGCACGCCGGCCGCCGCCGCGCCGCGTACCCGGGCCAGCGGGGTGAGGCCGTAGCGCTCGACGGCGGCCGCGGAGGCGACCAGCAGCGCGACCGCGCCGTCGTTGACGCCGGAGGAGTTGCCGGCGGTCACCGTGCCACCGGACCGGAACGGGGTGGGCAGCGCGGCCAGCTTCTCCAGCGACGTCTCCCGCGGGTGCTCGTCGACCTCGACCAGCTTCGTCTCCCGCCTGCCGGCCGGCACGGTCACCGGCACGATCTCCTCGGCCAGCCGGCCGTCGGCCTGCGCCTTCGCGGCCCGCTGCTGCGAGCGGTACGCGAACGCGTCCTGCGCCGCCCGGTCCACGCCGTACTCGGCGGCCACGTTCTCCGCCGTCTCCGGCATCGAGTCGATGCCCCAGCCGCGTTCCATCAGCGGGTTCACCAGCCGCCAGCCGATGGTGGTGTCGTAGACCTCGGCGGTGCGGGCGAACGGCGTGGCCGCCTTCGGCATCACGAACGGCGCGCGGCTCATGCTCTCCACGCCGCCGGCCACCAGCAGGTCGGCCTCGCCGGCCACGATCGCCCGGGCGGCGGTGGCGAGCGCGTCCAGGCCGGACCCGCAGAGCCGGTTCACGGTGCTGCCCGGCACCTCCGGCGGCAGGCCGCCGAGCAGCGCGGCCATCCGGGCCACGTTGCGGTTGTCCTCGCCGGCCTGGTTGGCGCAGCCGAGGATCACGTCGTCGGTGCGGGCCCAGTCGACGGACGGGTGGCGCGTCACCAGCTCGCGGATGACGTGCGCGGCCAGGTCGTCGGGGCGGACCCCGGCGAGGGCGCCGGCGTACCGGCCGATCGGGGTGCGAACTCCGGCAACGAGGTAGGCCACGGTCATCGCGCGCACGTCCTTCGGGGGTGGGAAGGGGTCGGTCGGCGGGTCGCCCGCCGGGTCACGGGGGCACCCGGCGCCAGGATATCCGCGCCCGCAGCGGATAGGTTGGCGGCATGGCCGGGGCCCAGTTCAGCGCAGAGACCAGCGGCGGCGGCGCGTTCGTCCGCCAACCCAACCGGTTCACCGGGCGGGTCACTCCGCACTCCACCTCGCCGGAGGGCGGCGGGCCGGACGAGCAGGGGCGGTGGCCGCTGGAGGCCGGCCGGTACCGGCTGGTCTGGTGCCGGGCCTGCCCGTGGGCGCACCGGGCCCGGATCGTGCGCAGCCTGCTCGGCCTGGACGAGGTGATCTCGCTGGGCACCGTCGACCCGATCCGGGACGAGCGCGGGTGGCGGTTCGCCCTCGACCCGGACGGCTTCGACCCGGTGCTGGGCATCGGTTTCCTCTCCGACGCCTACCTCGCCACCGATCCCGACTACACCGGCCGGGTGACCGTGCCGGCGCTGGTCGACACGCTCACCGGGCGGATCGTCACCAACGACTACCCGCAGCTCACGCTCGACCTCTCCACCGAGTGGCGACGGTTCCACGCCCCGGACGCGCCGGACCTCTACCCGGTCGAGCTGCGCCCGGAGATGGACGCGCTGATGGCGGAGATCCACCGGGACGTCAACAACGGCGTCTACCGGTGCGGCTTCGCCACCTCGCAGGAGGCGTACGACGAGGCGTTCACGGCCCTGTTCGCCCGGCTGGACGCGTTGGGCGAGCGGCTGGCCGGGCGGCGCTACCTGATGGGGGACGCGATCACCGAGGCGGACGTCCGGCTGTTCACCACGCTGGTCCGCTTCGACGTGGCCTACCACGGGCACTTCAAGTGCAACCGGCAGAAGCTGACCGAGATGCCGGTGCTCTGGGCCTACGCCCGGGACCTGTTCCAGACCCCCGGCTTCGGCGAGACGGTGGACTTCGACCACATCAAGCGGCACTACTACGCCACCCACGACATGATCAACCCCACCCGGATCGTGCCGCTCGGTCCCGACCTGTCCGGCTGGACCACGCCGCACGGGCGTGGCTGACCGCACCTCGCGCCGGGTCGCCGCCGGGTCCGCCGCCGCCTGCCTGGTGGCCGGCGTGGTCGCGGTCACGGTCGCGCTGGTCGCCGGCCCCGGTCCGGGCCTGACCGGGTACGTCAGCGAGGCCGGTGTCACCGACAGCGGGTACGCCGGGACGTACCGGATCGGGGTCTTCGCCCTGGCCGCGGCGCTGCTGCTGCTCGCCGCGGCGCTGCCGCCGGCGGTGCGCGCGGCGCCCGGGCTGCTCGGCACCGGCGCCGTCGCCACGGTGCTCTCCGGCGCGGTCACGTGCAGCACCGGCTGCCCGCTACCACCGTTCGAGGCCGCCACGGTGGCCGACCTGGTGCACGGCGGGGCCAGCATCGCGGCGACCGCCGCGGTGGTCTTCGCCATGCTGGCGGTGCTGCTCTCCCCGGCGGCCGGTACGGCGTTGCGGCGGGTCGCGGCGCTCGGCGCGGCGCTGGCGCTGCCGCTGTCCGGCGCGGTCGGGCTGGCCATGCTCCTGGTCGGGCGGGGCGCGCTGGTGGGGGTGCTGGAGCGGGTGCTGCTGGGGGTGGTCGCGGCGTGGGGTCTGGGCACCGCGATCCTCTGCGTGTGTAAGGGGCCTCACGGGGAGCGGTCCTTCCATCCACGGCGCGACGGGAGTAACGTCGGCCGGCGATGACCAATGTCTGGTGCCTCACCGAGCGCCTGTACGTCGACCTCCGACGGCAGGCCAGCGGCGTCTGTCCGGCGTAGCTCCGCTCCCGCGACGACCCCCTACCCGCCCCGGACTCCTTGGACGCATCTCATGGCTTCCGCCCTGCGCAAAATTCCCTTCTCCGTGCAGATCCTGCTCGGCCTCGTCCTCGGCGTGGCGCTCGGCTTCCTCGCCCGCGCCAACGACCTCGCCTGGCTGACCAGCACCCTCGACACCGTCGGCGGCCTCTTCGTCCAGCTCCTCAAGCTGGCCGTGCCGCCGCTGGTCTTCACCGCCATCGTGGTCAGCGTGGTCAGCCTGCGCGGTGTGGCCAACGCCGCCCGGCTGGCCGTCAAGACGCTGCTCTGGTTCGGCGTCACCGCGCTGATCGCGGTGAGCCTCGGCATCGGCCTCGGCCTGCTCACCAACCCCGGCCGGGGCGTCAACCTGGACCCGGCCGGCGCCAGCGCGCCGAAGACCACCGGCTCCTGGATCGACTTCCTCACCGGCATCGTGCCGACCAACCCGGTCGGCGCCTTCGTCGAGGGCAACGTCCTGCAGATCGTCTTCCTCGCCCTGGTGGTGGGCGCGGCCGCGTTGCTCGTCGGGGACGCCGCCGAGCCGTTCGTGTCGCTCAACCGCGCGGTGCTCACCATCGTGCAGAAGGCGCTCTGGTGGGTCATCCGGCTCGCCCCGCTCGGCACCCTCGGCCTGATCGGCAACGCCGTCGCCTCGTACGGCTGGGACCTGCTGGCCCCGCTCGCGAAGTTCACCACCGCCGTCTACGTCGGCTGCGCCTTGGTGCTGTTCGTCGTCTACCCGGCGCTGCTCGCCGCGGCCGGCCGACTCAACCCGCTGCGCTTCTTCGCCGGCGCCTGGCCCGCCATCCAGCTGGCCTTCGTGTCCCGCTCCTCGGTGGGCACCATGCCGGTGACCCAGCGCTCGGTCGAGCGCCTCGGCGTCCCCCGCGAGTACGCCTCCTTCGCCGTGCCGTTCGGCGCCACCACGAAGATGGACGGCTGCGCCGCCATCTACCCGGCGCTGGCCGCGATCTTCGTGGCGCAGGTGTTCGGCGTCGACCTCGGCGTCACCGACTACCTGCTGATCGCGTTCGTCTCGGTGGTCGGCTCGGCCGCCACCGCCGGCCTGACCGGTGCGATCGTCATGCTCACGCTGACCCTGAGCACGCTGGGCCTGCCGCTGGCTGGCGCCGGCCTGCTGCTGGCCATCGACCCGATCCTGGACATGATGCGGACCGCCACCAACGTGGCCGGGCAGGCCGTGGTGCCGACCATCGTGGCCGCCCGCGAGGGCACGCTCGACCGGGCCGCGTACGACTCCGCCGGCAAGCGGGACCTGGTCGAGCCCGTCGAGCCGGCCGCCGAGCGCCTCGCCCCCGTACCCGCCTGAGCATCCTGATCCGGGTGCGTTCCTGGTCGCCGCGGCGACGAGGGACGCACCCGGTTCCATGACCCGAGGAGAACCGCATGAGCACCCTGTTCACGCCGCTCGCCCTGCGCGGCGTCACGCTGCCCAACCGGATCGCGATGGCGCCGATGTGCCAGTACAGCGCCGGCCCGGACGGGCTGCCCACCGACTGGCACCGCGTCCACCTCGGCTCCCGGGCCGTCGGCGGCGCCGGGCTGGTGCTCAGCGAGGCGACCGCCGTGGTCCCCGAGGGGCGGATCACCCCGCAGGACGTCGGGCTCTGGTCCGACGCGCACGTCGACGCGTGGCGGCCGGTCACCGCGTTCGTCGCCGGCCAGGGCGCGGTGCCGGCGGTGCAGCTCGCACACGCAGGGTTCAAGGCCTCCACGTACCGGCCGTGGGCCCCGCGCCACGGCGGCGTGCCGGACGCCGAGGGCGGTTGGACGCCGGTCGGCCCGGGCGGCGACCCGTTCGTCCCCGACTACCGCACACCGGCCGCGCTCGACGAGGCCGGCATCGCCGCCGTGGTGGCCGCCTTCGCCGCCGCCGCGAGGCGGGCGCTGGACGCCGGCTTCGCCGCGGTGGAGATCCACGCGGCGCACGGCTACCTGCTGCACGAGTTCCTCTCCCCGCTGACCAACCGGCGCGCCGACGGCTACGGCGGAGACCGGGCCGCCCGGATGCGGTTCACCCTGGAGGTGGCCCGCGCGGTCCGCGCCGAGGTCGGCGAGGCCGTGCCGGTGCTGACCCGAATCTCCGCCACCGACTGGACCGACGGCGGCTGGACCGTCGAGGACAGCGTGGTGCTCGCCGGCGAGCTGGCGGCGGCCGGCGTGGACCTGGTCGACACCTCCTCCGGTGGCGCGGCGGCCCGGGCGTCCGTGCCCGTCGGCCCCGGCTACCAGGTGCCGCTGGCCGCCCGGATCCGCCGCGACGCCGGCGTGCCCACCGGCGCGGTGGGCCTGATCGTGGAGCCCGAGCAGGCCGAGCAGATCGTCGCCGGCGGTGAGGCGGACCTGGTGCTGCTGGGCCGGGAACTGCTCCGCGACCCGTACTGGCCGCGCCGCGCCGCCGCCAAACTGGGCGCCACCCCGGCCTGGCCCGACCAGTACGCCCGGGCCTTCTGACGCCACCCGTCCGCCCCGCCGCGACGGGCGGGGCGGACGGTGGTCAGCCGGCCAGGTGCGACCAGCGGGCCTCCAGGTCGGACCAGGCGCCCTGGGCCGCGACCACGCCGTCGACCAGCACCACCACGTGGTCCGCGCGGACCAGCGCGGCCCGCTTGGCGGTCGAGCCGACCACTGTCACCCCGTGCTCGCGCAACGCCGCCCAGAGCGCCAGCTCCGTGGTCACGTCCAGCGCCGACGACACGTCGTCGGCGACCAGCAGCTCGGTACGCGGGGCGAGCGCCCGGGCCAGCGCCAGCCGCTGGAGCTGCCCGCCGGAGAGCCGGGTCCCCTTGTGCCCGATGAGCAGCCCGAGCCCGCCCCCGGCGGCGGCCAGGTCGTGTTCCAGCTGGGCGGTGGAGACCGCGCCGGCGGCGTCGACCTGGTGGCCGAGCGCGATGTTCTCGGCCACGGTGCCGGAGAGCACCCGGGGCAGCTGCCCCACGTAGCCGACCTGGTTGGGGCGCAGGAACATCTCCGGCTCGGTGACCGGCTCGCCGTTCCAGCGCAGCGCGCCGACGTGGTGCACGATGCCGGCGAGCGCGCGCAGCAGCGAGGACTTGCCGGCGCCGACCGGCCCGACCACCAGCACCAGCTGCCCGCGCTCGACCACCAGGTCGACGTCGCGGACGGCCAGCGTGCCGTCGGAGTGCAGCGCGCCGAAGCCGGCCAGCTCCAGCCGACGCAGCGGGTGCCGGGGCGGCGGCTCGGGCGCCGGCGCGGTGCCGGCGGCGAGGTCGAGCCCGGGCACCTCCGCGGAGTAGGTGGCCGTCCCGGTCATCGCCACCGTGCGCCGGGTCCACACCCGCGCCGACGGGTACTGCGAGACCAGCGCCGCGGTGGTCCAGGCGAACCAGCGGGCCGCGCCGAGGGTGGAGACGGCGACCAGCGTGGCGCCGGCGGACAACTCACCGGCCAGGTAGAGCGCCCAGGCCCCGATCGGCAGCAGTCCACTGGCGACGGACGGGGTGGACCGGGCCCACACCTGCATGGCGATCTCCCGCCGCTGCCGCTCGCTGCGCACCGCGTCCAGCCCGGCGAGGTGGCGCAGCACCGGGCGGGTGGCGCCGGCCAGCTTCACCGTCCGGGCGGCGGAGAGCGCGGAGACCAACGCGGTGGCGAACGCGGCCCGCGCCTTGACGGTGCCGGCGGCGGTGCGTTCCAGCTTCGGCCCGAACAGCGTGGCCGCCAGGCCGGAGGCCACCATCGTGCCGACGAAGAACAGCGCCGGTACGACACTGCCGGTGACCAGCGTCATGGTGAGCACGATGGCCACCGAGATGAACTGGTCCATCAGGTTGTCGGCGAGCTGCACCACCCGGTCGGTGTCGCCGCCCTGGGCCACCACCTCGGCCGGGGTGTGCCCGCTGACCCGGCGCGCGCCGGTCTGCCCGTGCACCAGCCGGGCGCTGATCCGCAGCATCTGGCGGATCCACCACTGCGGGAACCACAGGTTGGTCAGGTAGGGCAGCGGCAGCACCAGCAGCAGCGCGGCGGCGATGCCGAGCGCCGGCAGCCACGGGTCGCCGCCGGCGACCAGGTCGGCCCAGAGCCAGGGCAGCACCGCGCCGTCCAGCCCGAGCAGGGTCATCACCACGAACAGGGCGACCGACACCAGGCCGTACCGGGGGTCGTTGATGCCCAGCCGCAGGATCTCCCGCATGGTCCGGGCGGGCGGCGCGGGCGGCGCCGGCGGCGGTTCGGCGCGCGGCACGGCGACGCGGCGCGGCTCGTCGGCCGGCAGCACCGGCGCGTCGTCGACCCACTCGTCGGGCGCGTCGAGCAGGTCCACGCCGCCGCGGCGGGCGCCGGCGCCCGCGTACGCGCCGGCGTGGCTGGTGGCGAGCAGCTCGGCGAAGCGGGCGGACTCGCGCAGCGGACCGGCCTCCAGCACCGCGCCGTCGGCCATCACCACGACCTCGTCGCAGCGCCGCACCGAGGAGAGCCGGTGCGCGATGACGATGCCGATGCGGTCGGTGAGCAGCCGCTCGGTGGCCTGGCGCACCCGGTTCTCGGTGACCGGGTCGAGCCGCGCGGTGGCCTCGTCGAGGATCACCACGTGCGGGTCCCGGACCAGGATCCGGGCGAACGCCACCAGTTGCTCCTGCCCGGCGGAGAGCACGTGGCCGCCATCTCCTAGGCGGGTGTGCACGCCGTCGGGCAGCTCGGCGATCCACCCGGCAAGGCCGAGTTCGGCGAGCGCCCGCTCGGCGGCGCCGAGCAGTTCCGGGTCGAAGAGGGCGACGTTCTCGGCGAGCGTGCCGGCCAGGATCTCGGTGCGCTGGGGCACCACGGCGATCCACCGGCGCAGCTCCTCGACGTCCAGGTCGACCACGTCGGTGTCGCCCAGGAAGACGGTGCCGCGCGGCACCTCCACGGCCCGGGTGAGCACCTTGGCCAGCGTCGACTTGCCCGATCCGGTGCGGCCGACCAGCGCGTACGAGCGGCCGCGGGCGAAGTCGAGCCGCACGTCGCGCAGCGCCGGGCCGCGCTCGTCCCCGGCGGCCGGGTAGCGGAAGGTGAGCCCGCGGACGGTCAGGTCGCCGTCGGCCGGGGCGACGCCGCCGACCGGTTCCTGCGGCGCGCCGGCCAGCAGTTGCACCCGCCCCCAGGCGCCGAACGCCTGTTGCAGGTGCGGCACCCAGCGGGCGATGTGCTCGACGGTCGCGCCGAACGCGATCGCCAGCAGCCAGATGGCGGTGAGCCGGGCGGCGTCCACCCGGCCGGTGGCGAGCGCCCACGCGCCGGCCAGCACCACCGCCGCGATGCCGACCCGGACCCCGCCGGTGGCCACCGCGGTGACCCGGGCGGAGAGCCGGAAGACCCGGCCGCAGCGGGCGATCACCTCGGCCGCCCGGCGGGCGTACAGGCGCAGCACGTACGGGCGGGCGAGGCTGGTGCGCACGTCGTCCTGGCCGTGCACCGCCTCCTCCATCACGGCGGCGAGGTCGGACCACGCCTCCTCCTCGGCCATCCGGGCCGGGGCGATCCGGGCGGTGGGGCGGCGCAGCGTGGCCGCGAGCAGCACGGTCAGCAGCACCATCCCGACGCCGGCGGGCCACCAGACGACCAGCGCGCTGACCGTGGCGAGCGCGCACACGGCGAGGCCCTGCGCCAGGCGTACGCCGGTGTTCCGCATCTCGGCGGCGACCTGGTAGACGTCGTTGTCGATCCGGTCGAGCAGCTCGCCGACCGGGGTGGTCTCCAGGGCCGGCAGGTCCTGCCCGAGCGCGACGCGGCAGAGCCGGCGGCGGACGTCGGCGGACCAGTCGGCGGTGAGCCGGGCCATGATCAGCCCGATCAGCAGGTCGGTCACGACGGCGGCGACGAGCGCCACGGCGAGCGCGACGAACCAGCCGGACGAGCGGTGCACCAGCACCGGCCCGGCGAGCGCGGAGGCGGCGGCCTGACCACCGGCGCCCAGCACGATCAGCAGCAGGACGGCCGCCATCCGCCGGGGTGCGGTGGTCCAGAGATCTCGGAGCAGGCGCATAGGACAGTCCTCCGGACTCGGACGGGTGGGGGCGGTGAACCCAGCCTTCCCGTCCGGCCG
Source organism: Micromonospora sediminicola (assembly GCF_900089585.1). Classification (NCBI taxonomy): domain Bacteria; kingdom Bacillati; phylum Actinomycetota; class Actinomycetes; order Micromonosporales; family Micromonosporaceae; genus Micromonospora; species Micromonospora sediminicola. The sequence goes on from NZ_FLRH01000004.1 coordinate 980,232, forward strand.
GTGCGGATCAAACGAATTACCGCGTTCCGGTCAGGTGTGGGCGACCCGGCGGACGATGCCGAGCAGTGCCTCCTGCACGTCGGCGATCGGCCGATCGGGCTGGAAGACCAGCCAGTCCACGGCCACCACGAGCCCGACGCCGAACAGCGCCGAGCTGGCGGTCCGCACGTCCAGGTCGGCGGGGAGGTCGCCGCTGTCCACGCCGGCCCGGACCGTCTCGGCGATCACCTCGATGGCCTCGCCGCGCAGCAGCCGCAGCGTCTGCTGCCACTCCCGGTTGGTGCGCCACATCTCCGAGAGCAGGAGCTGGGCGAAGGCCCGGTAGCGGCGGATGTAGTCCAGCTCGGCCCGGACCAGGGCGGCGAGCGCCTCGCGCGGCGGCAGCCCGTCGACGGCGGCCCGGAACTCGGCGGTGAGCAGGCCGATGCCGTGCCGCAGCAGCTCCTCGAAGAGGACCGTCTTGGACTCGAAGTTGTAGTAGACGGTCCCCTTGGCCACCCCGGCCCGGGCCGCGATGTCGTCCACCGTGGTGGCCGAGAAACCCTGCTCGGCGATGAGCTCCACCGCCGCCACGAAGAGACGCTGGCGGGTGTCCTCCCGCCGGCGCGACCGACCGTCCGTCACCGGCCCATCCTCACATGGTCAGTTCGGGGTGCAGTTTGGCCGGGGTCAGCCGGCGGGACCGGCGCGCCGCCCCGACGGTGAGCACCATGGCGCCGAGTCCGAAGGCGAGCAGGACCAGCGCCCCGTTGACCACCGGGCCGGCCGGCCCGCCGTTGATGGTGTGCCGCAGGCCGGCCACCACGTACGTCATCGGCAGCCAGGGGTGGATCGCCTGGAAGAAGCCGGGTGAGGTCTGCACCGGGTAGGTGCCGCCGGAGGAGGTGAGCTGGAGCATCAGCAGGGCCAGCGCGGCCAGCCGGCCGGCCGGGCCGAGCGCGACGCCGACCAGCTGCATGATCGCGGTGAACGCCAGCGAGGTGAGCGCGAGCAGCCCGAACGTCGCCGCGCCGTGCTCCGGGTGCAGTCCGAGCGCGAGCGTCACCACCGTGTAGAGCACCGCGACCTGGGCCAGGCCGATCGCGGCGGCCGGCAGCCAGCCGGCGAGCACGACCCGCCAGCCGGGCGCGCCGGACATCACGTGTCGCCGGTTGACCGGCCGCAACAGCATGTACGTGATCATCGCGCCGACCCAGAGCGCCAGCGCCAGGAAGTAGGGCGCGAAGCCCACGCCGTAGGAGCCGGCCGGGTGTCGCGAGTCGCGGATCAGGCCGACGGGGTCGCCGAGCACGTCGGCGCGACTGCTCGCGTCGTCGTACCCGGGCAGTTTCTTCTCCCCGGCGGCGAGCCCGTCGGCGAGGTCGCCGGCGCCGCCCTCCAGCCGGGTCAGCCCGTCGACCAGCTTGGTGCTGCCGGTGCCGAGCTGGGCCAGGCCGCCGTCGAGCGCCCGGGCGCCGGTGGCGAGCCGGTAGAGCCCGCCGCGCAACTGGTCGGCGCCGGTGGACGCGTCGCCGAGCCCGTCGCGGAGCTTGGCGCTGCCCTGGGCCAGCGTGGTGAGCCCGCCGGCCAGCTCGTCGACCTTGGCCCGGGCGGAGGCGACGTCGTCGGCCAGGTGCGGCGCGGCGGCGGCCACCTCGCGGGCGGTCTTCGCGACGTCGGTCATCTGCTTCCTCAACGCGGCCAGGTCGGTCCGGTCCAGCGCGGAACCCAACGCCTTCGCCTGGGTGACGGCCCGGTCGGCGGCCGTGCGGGCGGCGGCGAAGTCGCTGTCGTCGGCGAGTTCGGGGTGTTCCTTCGCGACCGCGTCGAGCCGGTCGGAGATCTCCTGCGCCGTCCGCACCACCTCGTCGGCCTTGGCGGGTAGCGCGTCCAGGCCGTCGGCGAGCTGCTGCGCGCCGGTGGCGACGGCGGTGGCCGCCCGCTGGATCTTCTCGGCGTTGCGGCGCAGCACCGGTTCGTACCGGTCGGCCGCGGCGTCGACCTTCGCGGCGGCGGCCCTCGTCTCGGTGGCGGCCCGGCCGGCGCCGTCGGCGAGCTGGGCCGCGCCGGTCTGCAACTGGTCGAGGCCCCGGGCCAGCTTGTCGGCGCCCTGCACCGCCTGGTTCAGGCCGCCGGCGAGCTGCCCGGCCCCGTTCTCGGCGCTCCCCAGCCCGTCGGCGAGCTGACCGGCGCCGCGCTGCGACGTGCCGAGCCCGTCGGAGATCTTCCCCGCCCCGTCGGCGGCCCGGCCGGTCTCGGCCTTGGCGTCGGTGAAGCCGATGAGCATCTTGTCGAAGTACGAGGCGGCGGTGCTCTCCGCGGCGGCGGCCCGGATCTCGCTGAACGCCGAGCGGGCGAGCAGCCCGGAGAGGTAGTTGGTGGCGTCGTCGTTCACCACCTTCAGCTCGCCCTGCCGGGCCGGGCGGTCCGGCTCGGGGCTGGCGGCCAGCGTGGCGGAGAAGTCGGCGGGGATGGAGAAGACCAGGTGGTAGCGGCCGTCGCGCAGGCCCTTCGTGGCGTCGGCCTGGTCGGTCACGGTCCAGCCGAAGACCTTGCGGTCGAACAGTTCGTCAGCGAGGTCCCGCCCGGCGTGCACCTCGGTGCCGTCGCCGGCCCGGGCCGGCCGGTCGGCGTTGACCAGGGCGACCGGGATCCGGTCGAGGTTCCCGTACGGGTCCCAGAAGGCGTAGAGGTAGAGCGCGCCGTAGAGCAGCGGCACCACGGTGAGCACGGCGAGCGCGGCGCGCGGCAGCCGGCCGCGGGTCATCCGGCGCAGCTCGAACAGGGCCAGTCGCAGCACGCTCATGCGGGCACCTCGGCGGTCGGAACGGAAGCGGTCGGGGCGGAACCGGCCGGGGCGGGACCGGTCAGGGCGGGCGCGGGCAGCGCGGGGTCACCGATGCGGTGCGCGGTGGCGGACACCCCGGGTTCGACGGCGCGGGCGCTGACGACCACCGCGTACCCCTGGTCGGCGAGGCGTTCCAGGGCGGCCCACATCCACTCCCGTTCGGGGCGGTCGGCGCCGGCGTCCACGTCGTCGGCGACGATCAGGCGGGGGCCGCCGAGGCTGGCCAGCACCAGCCCGAGCACCTGCCGCTCGACCGGGGTGAGGTCGCGGCCGTACCGGTCGGGGTCGAGCGGGGCGTCGGTGAAGCCGGCGCCGGCGATGGCGGCGGCGTAGGCGTCGCGGCGGTAGGCCCGGCGCGCCCGCACGGCGGCGACCGGGACGAGCTGGCGGCGGCGGCGCGGGACCGGGCCGAGCAGCAGCAGCCGTTCGGTGATGTGCTCGGCGACGGTGAGCGTCGGGTCGGGCTCGTGCACGCCGGCCACCTGGCCGAGCGCGGCCGGTCCCCGGCGGCGCAGCTCGCCGTGGCTGTGCGGGAAGCGTCCGGCCAGGGCGAGCAGCAGCGAGGTGCGCCCGCTGCCGGGCGGCCCGGTCACCGCGTGCAGCTCACCGGCGGCGGCGGTGAGGTCGACGTCCCGGTAGACCCATCCGCGGCGGGTCCGCAGCCCGAGCCCGCTGGCCTCGACGATCGTCATGACACCCGTTCCCGAAACTAAACTGACTGGTCAGTACAAAAACATGACCAGCATAGCGCCGGGTGTCCGGTTCGACGCAACGCGAGGAGAGGGTGATCCTCAGAACAGCACGGTGGCGAGCGTGCCGACCGGGCGGAAGCCGCAGCGCTCGTAGACCCGCCGGGCCGGCAGGTTGAAGTCGTTGACGTAGAGGCTGACCGTCGGCGCGACCCGCTCCAACGTGTCGCGCACCACCGCGGCCATGGCGGCGGCGGCGATGCCCCGGCCCCGCCACTCGGGCGCCACCCAGACGCCCTGCACCTGCGCGGTGCGGCGGGTCACCACGGCCAACTCGGCCTTGAAGACCACCCGGCCGTCGACGAAGCGGGCGTAGGCCCGGCCGGCGCGCACCAGCTCGGTCACCCGCCGCCGGTAGCCGCGCCCGCCGTCCTCGGCCAGCGGCGAGACCCCGACCTCCTCGGTGTACATCGCCACCGCCGCCGGGAAGAGCCGGTCGACCTCGCTGCTGCGCACCCGGCGCACCTGCGGGTCGGGCCCCACGGCGGGCAGGGCGTCCGTGGCCAGCAGCGGCTGGTTCGGGCGTACGTCCCGGGCCGGCCCCCAGTGCGCGGAGAGGCGGTCCCAGAGCCCGAGCACCGCGTCGGCGCGCCCCACGATCGAGGAGCAGAGCCGCTCCTCCGCGCCCAACTGCTCGGCGAACGCGGCCACCGCCGGCTCCGACGCGAGCACCGGGGTGAGGTTGCCGCCCAACCAGCAGATCGACTCCAGGTTGCGGCGGGAGCCGTAGCCGAGGATCCGCGCCTCGGCCCGCCACCAGGCCAGCCCGCGCGCCGCCACCCGCTCGGCGACCTGCGCGCCCGCGTACGGGTCGAGGTCGAGCAGCCGCTCGACCGCGCGGCGCTCCGACTCCCCCAGTTGGCGTACCGGCACCGTGAGCACGGTTACCAGCCTGCCAGATGGACCCGGGAGCGCGCGGGCCGACCGGACACCCCGGCGACCGGCCGGTGAGCGGCGGCTCAGCCGGCCGGAACCGGTTCCGGCGCCGCCGCCGGCGGCCGGGTGCGCGCGGCCCACCGCACCACCGGCGGTACCAGCACGCCGAGCAGCAGGAACGACCCGCCGAGCAGCAGCCAGCCGGGCACGCCCCAGCCGATCGCGAGCGTGGTCACCACCACCGGGGCGACCATCGACCCGAGCTGCATGCCCATCCCGTACGCCCCCTGGTACTGACCGTGGGCGTGGGCCGGGGCGAGGCCGAACGAGACGCCCCAGCCGGCCGCCGCGTGCCACAGCTCCCCCACCACGTGCACCAGCGCGCCGACCAGCAGCAGCGGCACCGCCACCGCCGCCGGTACGCCACCCGCGGCCGCGAACAGCACGCAGGCCACCCCGATGAACGCGCCCGCCCGGCGGGCGGCCCGGCCGGCGCCGGTCAGCTCCTCGGTGCCCCGCGAGGCGCGGACCTGGAAGAGCACCACCACCACGGTGTTGACCAGCAGGCAGGCGGAGACCAGCCAGCGCGGCGCGTTAGTGTGCCCGGCGATCCAGAGCGGCAGGGCGATGTTGGTCAGCGAGAAGTGCATGGACATCAGCCCGTCGAGAACGGTGAAGGCCAGGAACGGCCGGTCCCGCAGGGCGATCAGCCGGGGTCCGTGCGTGGGCGCCGGCACCGGCGGCACGGCCGGCAGCCGGAGCAGCACCGCCGCCGCCAGCAGGTAGGTGAGGCAGTCGAGCAGGATCAGTGTCACGTACGCGCCGCGGGTGTCGGCGGCCAGCGCGAACCCGGCCAGGACGGCGCCCACCGAGATCCCGACGTTGGTGACCGCGCGCAGGTAGGCCCGCGTGCGGACCCGCTGGTCGGCGGGGACGACGCCGGCGATCAGCGCCCCCCGCGCGCCCCGGCTGGCCGAGTCGGCGACGGCCATGAGCACGCCGACCACCAGGAACCCGGCGAACGAGCGCACCGCGACCAGGGCGGCGGTGCAGCCGGCCGAGGCGATCAGCGCCGCCAGCTGGAGACCGCGCGGGCCGAGCCGGTCGGCCAGGTAGCCCATCGGTGCGCTGGCCACCAGGCTGACCAGTGCGGTGAGCGTGAGCGCCACGCCGACCTGGGCCACGGTGAGCCCGACCGAGCGGGTGAGGAAGAGCGCGCTGGCGGTGAGCCAGGTGCCTCGACCGACGGTGTTGATCAGCATGGACAGGGCGAGGGTCCGGGACGGCCCGGGTTCGGGTAGCAGGCGCACTCCGGCACTTTAACAAGACGTACGTACGGTTTGCAGCCCCGATTTGCTTCAGCGTCTTGTCGCCGATGCATTGCCGATATATCGTTGATGCATCAGTGATATGACGACAGAAGGAGAGCCCGATGGGTTTCCGTCGACACGCGCACACCATGCACGACGAGATGCACCGCCACGGCGGCTTCGGCTTCCCGCCCGTACCCCCGGGACCGCCGCCGTTCCCGCCCGGACCGCACGGTCACGGGCGGGGCCGGGGTGGCCGGGGCCGCGGACGCGGCCGGCGGCCGAACGTGCGCGGCGCCGTGCTGGCGCTGCTCACCGAGCGGCCGATGCACGGCTACGAGATGATCCAGGAGATCGACTCCCGCACCGGCGGGGCCTGGCGGCCCAGCCCCGGCTCGATCTATCCGACCCTGCAACTGCTGGAGGACGAGGGCGTCATCGCCACGGCCGCCGACTCGGACGGCGGGCGCAAGCGGTTCGCCCTCACCGAGCAGGGACAGGCCGAGGCGACCGAGGCGGCGCAGACCCCGCCCTGGGCGGAGTTCGCCGAGCAGACCGTCAACAGCTGGCACGACATCCGCGACGCCGGCGCGCAGGCCATGAACGCGTTGCGCCAGGTTATGACCACCGGCACCGACGACCAGCGCGCCCGGGCCGCCCAGGTGCTCGACGAGACCCGGCGCAAGCTGTACGCCATCCTCGCCGAGTCCGAGTGAACACCGCCGCCGGGACGGCACGCCGGCCGGGCGACGACCGGCGTGCCGTCAGGCGCGGCGCGCGGTGACCAGCAGGTACTCCCACCGCATCACGCCGCCCTCCAGGTGCCGGGCGGCCAGGTCGGTCAACGCGCGGTCGAGCCCGGCGGTCCGCTCCGGGTCGCCGGCGTTCGCCCGGTAGACCGCCACCGTCGGCCCGTAGTGGGTGGCGAAGAAGTCCCGGAACTGCTCCGGCGAGGCGAACCGGTTCACGACCACCGCGTCCCGTCCCAGCGTGAGCGAGGAGACCCGGTCGCCGAACAACTCCCGGACGTGGTCCTCGTCGCCCCAGAGCGGGGGCGGCTGCGCGCCCGGCGGCGGCGGGGGCGCGTACGGCCGCATGGCCGCGAACAACTGGCCCACGAAGCCCTGCGGCGTCCAGTTGACCAGTCCGATCGTCCCGCCCGGCCGGCAGACCCGCAGCAGCTCGTCGGCGGCGACCCGGTGCCGGGGTGCGAACATCACGCCGACGCAGGAGAGCACGGCGTCGAACTCGCCGTCGGCGTACGGCAGCGCCTCGACGTCGGCCTCCTGCCAGGTCAGCGTCAATCCCTCCCGCTCGGCCGACGCCCGGCCGATCGCCAGCAGCTCCGGGGTCAGGTCGCCGGCCACCACCTCCGCCCCGGTCCGGGCCGCCGGCAGGGCCGCGTTGCCGGTGCCGGCGGCCACGTCCAGCACCCGGTCGCCCGGCCCCACCCGGGCCGCCCGGACCAGCGTCGCCCCCAACTGCGGGATCACCTGCGCGGCCACGGCGGCGTAGTCACCCAGCGCCCACATCCGGCGGTGCCCGGCCTTCACGGCCGCGTCCCGCTCCTGTTCCTCGATCATCGCCTCGCTCCTCACCTGTCGTCCCTGCCAGCGACGCTAGGCATCGGGCGACCCGGCCCCCAGTACGAGATCTGTACCGCTCCCGACAGGTCGCTGTCCGGGCTGCCGGGCCGGGCGTAGCGTGCCCGCCATGGGGGCCTCCTACCACCAGTTCTGCCCCGTGGCGAAGGCCATGGAGCTGCTCGACGAGCGGTGGACGCTGCTCGTCGTCCGGGAGTTGGTCAGCGGCTCGGAACGCTTCAACGAGCTGCGCCGCGGCCTGCCCCGGATGTCGCCCACGCTGCTGTCCCGCCGACTGCACCAGCTCGTCCGGGCCGGCGTCGTGGAGCGGCGCGTCGAGGGCGGCGACGTGCGCTACGTCCCGACCGCCGCCGGGCGCGAGCTGCGGCCCGTGCTGGAGGCGCTCGGCGCCTGGGGCGTGCGCTGGATCGGCGAGCTGGGCGACGCCGACCTCGACCCGAAGCTGCTGCTGTGGGACATGCACCGGCACGTCGACCACGACGCGGTTCCGCCGGGGCGTACCGTCGTGCGGTTCCGCTTCCGGGACGTGCCCACGACGCAGCGCGACTGGTGGATGGTGATCGCCGCGGGCGAAGCCGACGTCTGCGACATCGACCCCGGGCACGACGTGGCGGTGACCGTCACCGCGGACCTGGGCGCCCTGGTCCAGGTCTGGCTGGGCGACCTGGAGTGGGCCGCGGCGCTGCGCGGCGGCGCGGTGGAGGTCGCCGGACCGGAGGCGCTACGGCGCGCCGCGCCCGGCTGGTTCACCCTCTCCCCCTTCGCCGCCGTGCCCCGGCCCTGAGACGGCGCGTGCGGCCGCCCCCGGGAGGGGACGGCCGCACGGCGACGCGGAAAGCGGGTCAGTGCACGGTGACCGTGGCGCCACCCGGCACCAGGTCCCGCAGCTCCTCGGGGATCTCGGCGCCCATCTCGTCGGCGATCCGCAGCGCCTCCTCGATCAGCGTCTCCACGATCTGCGCCTCCGGCACGGTCTTGACGACCTTGCCCTTGACGAAGATCTGGCCCTTGCCGTTGCCGGAGGCGACACCCAGGTCGGCCTCGCGGGCCTCGCCCGGACCGTTCACCACGCAGCCCATGACCGCGACGCGCAGCGGCACCGGCAGCCCCTCCAGGCCGGCGGTGACCTCCTCGGCGAGCTTGTAGACGTCGACCTGGGCCCGACCGCAGGACGGGCAGGAGACGATCTCCAGGCCGCGCTCGCGCAGGCCCAGCGACTCCAGGATCGCGGCGCCGACCTTGATCTCCTCGACCGGCGGGGCGGAGAGGGAGACCCGGATGGTGTCGCCGATGCCCTCGGCCAGCAGCGCGCCGAACGCCACCGCCGACTTGATCGTGCCCTGGAACGCCGGGCCGGCCTCGGTGACGCCCAGGTGCAGCGGGTAGTCGCACTTCTCGGCGAGCAGCCGGTAGGCGCGAATCATCACCACCGGGTCGTTGTGCTTGACCGAGATCTTGATGTCCCGGAAGCCGTGCTCCTCGAACAGCGAGCACTCCCAGAGCGCCGACTCGACGAGCGCCTCGGCGGTGGCCCGGCCGTACTTGGCCAGCAGGCGCTTGTCCAGCGAGCCGGCGTTCACGCCGATCCGGATCGGCACACCGGCGTCGCCGGCCGCCTTGGCGATCTCCTTGACCTTGTCGTCGAACTGCCGGATGTTGCCCGGGTTCACCCGGACCGCGGCGCAGCCGGCGTCGATCGCGGCGAAGACGTACTTCGGCTGGAAGTGGATGTCGGCGATCACCGGGATCTGCGACTTGCGCGCGATCGCCGGCAGCGCCTCGACGTCGTCCTGCGAGGGAACGGCGACCCGGACGATCTGACAGCCGGACGCGGTCAGCTCGGCGATCTGCTGGAGCGTGGCGTTGACGTCGGCGGTGAGGGTGGTGGTCATGGACTGCACCGAGACCGGCGCGCCCCCACCGACCGGCACCGAGCCGACCATGATCTGGCGGCTGGCCCGGCGCGGGGCCAGCGGCGGCGGCGGTACGGGGGGCATACCGAGACTGACAGCGGTCACTTCAGGCACTCACCTTGAGAAGAGCGTGATCGGGTTGACGACGTCCGCGGTGACGGTCAGCAGCGTGAACACGCCACCGACCAGGATCACCGCGTACGTGAGGGGCATGAGCTTCAGGTAGTCGACGCGCCCCGGGTCGCTGCGGCCGATCCGGGCGTAGAGCCAGGAGCGGGCGCGCTCGAACCAGGCGATGGCGATGTGGCCGCCGTCCAGCGGGAGCAGCGGGAGCAGGTTGAACACGCCGATGAAGAAGTTGAGCGACACGAAGAGCATGAAGAACACCAGCCAGGCGTTGTTCTCCACGGCCTCGCCGCCGAGCCGGCTGGCGCCGACCACGCTGATCGGGGTGTCCATGTCGCGCTCTTCACCGGTGATCGCGTTCCAGAGCGCCGGGACCTTCTGCGGGATGCGCTGCATGGCGTGCGCGGTCTGCACCGCCATGTTGCCGGTGAAGTCGGCGGTGGCGCCGAATGCGGCGACCGGGCCGTACTCCACCCGGGTGGGGGTGCTCGGCTGGAGCGCCACGCCGAGCGCGGAGACCGCCGAGGTGGCGCCCTTCGGGTCGCCCAGCGGCGGTCGCTGCACCGCGGCCAGGTCGACCGTGGCCGTGGCGGGGGTGCCGTCGCGCAGGTAGGAGACGGTGGCGGTGCCGGGCTTGGTGCCCCGGACCACGTCGAGCATGTCGCCCCAGGTGGAGACCGGACGGCCGTTCACCGCGGTGATCCGGTCGCCGTCCTTGAGCTGGGCCTGGGCGGCCGGGCTGGCCGGGTCGCCGCTCTGGCAGGCGCGGGCCGCGTTCTCCACGACCACGCACGGGGCGATGGCGACCACCGCCGGCTCGGCCCGGAAGCCGGCCTCGGTGGTGGGGAACTTCGGGTTCGGCAGGCCGGCGGAGACCGCGATGATCCAGAGCGCCACCAGCGCGATGGCGAAGTGCATCGCGGAGCCGGCGGACATCACGATCGTCCGCTTCCACACCGGGTAGCGCCACATGGCGCGCTTCTCGTCCCCCGGCTCCACGTCGTCGTCCTGCGGCGTCATGCCGACGATCTTGCAGAAGCCGCCGAGCGGGATGCCCTTGACGCCGTACTCCGTCTCGCCCCGCTTGAACGACCAGAGCGTCGGGCCGAAGCCGACGAAGTAGCGGGTGACCTTCATCCCGAACGCCTTGGCGGTCAGCATGTGCCCCGCCTCGTGCAGGCTCACCGAGATGAGGATCGCCAGGGCGAACAGCACCACCCCGAGCAGATAGCTCATCGAGCTCCTTCCACCGACCCGACGATGATCTCCTGGGCGTGCGCCCGTGCCCACGACTCGGCGGCGAGCACGTCCTCGACGGTACCTGGTTCGTCGAAGTCGGGAGCGTCCTCCAGCACCCGCTGGAGGGTGTCGACGATGCCGAGGAAGGGCAGCCGCCCGGCCACGAACGCCGCCACGCACTCCTCGTTCGCCGCGTTGTAGATCGCCGGCCGGCACCGCCCGGCCTCGCCGGCCGCCTTGGCCAGCGCGACCGCCGGGAACGCGGTGTCGTCGAGCGGGAAGAACTCCCAGGTGTGCGCCGAGGTCCAGTCGACCGCCGCGGCGGCCCCGGGGACCCGGTCCGGCCAGCCGATCCCGAGCGCGATGGGCAGCCGCATGTCCGGCGGGCTGGCCTGGGCGAGGGTGGAGCCGTCGACGAACTCGACCATCGAGTGGATCACCGACTGCGGGTGGACCATGACCGTGATGTCGGCGTACGGCACGTCGAACAGCTCGTGCGCCTCGATCACCTCCAGCGCCTTGTTGACCATCGTGGCCGAGTTGATCGTCACGACCGGCCCCATGTTCCAGGTCGGGTGCGCGAGGGCCTGCTCCGGTGTGACCTGGGTCAACTCGTCGCGCCGCCGGCCCCGGAACGGGCCGCCGCTGGCGGTGACCACCAGCCGCCGCACCTCGTCGCGGGCACCGCCGCGCAGGCACTGGGCCAGCGCCGAGTGCTCCGAGTCGACGGGCACGATCTGCTCCGGGCGCGTCACCGCGGCCCGCACCAGCGAACCACCGGCGACCAGGGACTCCTTGTTGGCCAGCGCGAGGGTGCGCCCGGCGCGCAGCGCGGCCAGGGTCGGCGCGAGCCCGAGCGAGCCGACCACGCCGTTGAGCACCACGTCGCACGGCCACTGCGCCAGCTCGGTCATCGCGTCCGGACCGGCCACGATCTTGGGCAGCTTGAAGTCGCCGGTGGCCCAGCCGCGCCGGCTCGCCTCGGCGTAGAACGCCAACTGGAGGTCCTGCGCGGTGGAGGCGCGGGCCACGCCGACCGCCTCCACGCCCAGCTCCAGCGCCTGGGTCGCGAGCAGCTCCACGTTGCCGCCGCCGGCGCCGAGCGCGACCACCCGGAACCGGTCCGGGTTGCGCTTGACGATGTCGATGGCCTGGGTGCCGATGGAGCCGGTCGAGCCGAGCAGCACGAGGTCTCGGGGAGTGGTCACCCACCCATTGTTCCCCAGCGCCTCACCCGTCCCGCCCCGGCGTCCCCCCACTGCTTGATCGACTCCGCTTCCCCGAGGTGGCGCCCTCCCGGCCCGACCGATGCCGCCACCTCGCCGAACCGGTGTGGATCACACCGAGGTCCCGGACCCGGGGGCCTCCTCGTCGAGCAGGTCGGCCGGATCGACGCTGAAGTCGAACGGCTGCCGCATCACGAACGTGGTTCCCGCAGCCGCGGCGGACAGCGGCCGGTACTCACCGTCGACCAGCTCGTAGAGCGCGAGCGCCGGCACCCGGTTACGCAGGTCGACCCGGAGGAAATACGGCACGCCGGCGGCGGCGTACTCCCGCGGCCGGTCGATCACGTCCTTGCGCCGGTTGCCGGGCGACACGATCTCGCCGAGGAGGACGGCCTCACCGATGTCGACCGCGGACCGGCCGCCGCCCGAGGAGCGGAGCACGGCGATGTCAGGGATGAACATGTCCTTGCCGCAGACCAGGTTGATCTCCGGATAGACCCAGAGTCCCTCCCGGCGGGCGGCCCGGTGCAGGAGGTAGGGCAATTCGCGTTCGACCGACTGGTGGTCGATGCCGGCATGTGGTGTCACGATCACGCTTCCGCTCAGGACCTCGACCTTCGGGCCGTTGGTCTCCGGTAGGAGATCGAGAGCGAGCTGCGCGGTCCACGGTTCGTCGTGCCAGCGGAGCACGTCGAACGACGGCTCGGCGGGCTGCGGCGCCGGCTCGGGCGCGAATGCGGCCTGGGCCATCGGGCTCACCCCCTCCGCGGGTAATCGTGCTACCGCCCACCCTAGCGGCGCTGCCCCGCCGAGCCCTGCTCGCACACGGTGTCCGTCGCTACCGAGATCCCTCAACCCGCGCGGTGAGGTGCTCCAGGTGCCCCAACGGCAGATGCGGTGGCTGCCACTCCAGGAACAGCGCGGTGGCGTCGTCGTCGAGCTGGTCCCGCTGGTAGGCGAGGACGGCGCGGACCAGCCGGCGCATCGTCTCCGGGCTGGGCAGCCGGTCGTTGAGGGCACGCTCGACGAAGTCGACCAGCCGGTCCAGCCCGAACCGTTCCCCGTCGTCGCCGCGCGCGTCGGTGATGCCGTCGGTGTAGGCGAGGACGCGGTCGCCCGGGTGCAGCGCCTCCTCGTGCACCCGGGGGCGCCTGGCCGACAGGTTGCCCAGCCCGAGCGGCAGCGCGGTCGGCCCGGGCAGCGCCCGGACGGCCTTGCCGTCGCGCAGCAGCATGGCCCCGGGGTGGCCGGCGTTGATGATCCTCAGCAGGCCGGTCCGCCGGTCCAGCTCGGCGAGCAGCGCGGTCGCGAACAGGCCGGGATGCTCGGAGCGGACCCACCGGTCGATGCTGATCGCCGTGTCGACCAGGTCGAGGCCGGTGCGCCGGGCGTTGCGGTACGCGCTGACCACGAGCGAGGCCAGCGCGCTCGCCTTGATCCCGTGCCCGCAGGTGTCGAAGAGCCCGACGCTGAGCACATCGCCGTTGAGCGCGTAGTCGAAGATGTCCCCGCCGACGTCGTAACACGGTTCGAGAATGGCGGTGATCACCAGGTCGTCGGTCGCGAAGGTCAGCGGCGGCAGCAGCCCCCACACGGTCTCGGCGGCGACCTGCATCGGAAGGCGGCGGCGGATCCGTTCCACGACGTCGCCGTAGAGCCGGCGGTTCACCAGGACCTGGGCGACGGCGACCGCCACCTCCCAGGCCGGCCGGTCCAGCGCGGGATCGCCGGCCCCGGGCGACACGATCTCCAGCACCCCAGCCGCTCACAGCCGAGCAGCAGCGGCACCCAGAGCCGGTCCGGGTGGTCGGGGGCGCGCTGCACCTGGAGGCCGGTGAACGCCCGGCCGGCCAGCGTCGTCTCGATCGTCAGCTCGTCCCGAGGCCCGCCGGCGCCGACCAGGGGTACGAGCGAGGACTGCGTGTAGTCGGCCAGGTAGATCACGATGTCGGTGGCCCCGATCGCGGGCGCGGCCCCGCTCACCAGGAGCGACAGCTCGTCCGGCCCACCTCGGGGGGCGTTGAGGTGCAGCCAACGCGCCGCGTCGCCACCGTCGACCACACCACCACCTCCCCCCGTGTCCCCACCACCGTAGGAGGCCGGCGACGAACTGCCAACGTGCGGGCGCGGGCGAGACGAGGAACACCGCTAGGCGGGGCGGTCCAGGACGAACGTCTCCAGGGCGGCGCCGCCGTACCAGTCGCCGCGCACGCCGACGTGGGTCATCCCGAGCCGCCGGGCCACCGCCATGGACGGCTCGTTGCCGGCCATCACCACCGGTCTCGGGGTTCGATCGCCCACAGGCCCCACCTGCCGGCGTACGGCGCCCAGCGGTCGCGCCACAGACGCACCCGGTCGCGCGCCTCCGCCGGGTCGGTCATCCGCCCCGCCCCGCCCCCGAGCCAGCGCATGACCTCCTCGCGGGAGTAGATGTCGTAGACGCGGGCCAGGTCGTGCGGTGATTCCGTCCAGTCCCGGACCACGAGCCGCTGGGTCGAGGCGATCATCATGACGCCGGATCGTAATGCGTGCCGGACGGGCGTACGGGGAACGAGGGGGCGATGGGCGACGGGTGGGAGCGGACCAAGCGGATCACGGCTGCGGCGTTCCGGCCGGTCCGGGGCCGGGATCTGTCGCTGCACGCCGCCGCGATCACCTTCTACGGCGCGATCGCCGTGGTGCCGGTGGCGCTGCTGGCGATCTGGCTCACCGGGCTGGTCGCCGGGGCCGACCGGGTGCGCCGGCTCACCGGGTACGCGATCGACACCCTGCCCACCCAGATCGGCGCGGACCGGGCGGTGGCCGCGCTGGTCGAGGCCGGGGTGACGCTGACGCCGCTGCTGGCCCTGGCCTCGCTGCTGCCGGCCTCGCTCTACGGCGAAGGGCTGCGCCGGGCGTTCGTCTCGGTGGCCGAGCCGCGCGGCGAGTCCGGCGCGCTGGTCGGCTGGCGCGGCCGGCTGCTGCTGCTCCCGCTGCTCGCGCCGGCCCCGGCGCTGCTGCTGTCGATCCTGCTGGCGCTGCCGCTGACCACCCGGCTGGTCCGCCAGGGCGGCTGGATCGGCGCGCTGGGCGTGGTGCTGTCGTTCCTGGCCGTGTGGCTGGTGCTCACGCCGGTGCTGGTGTGGGTGTTCCGGGTGGTCGGACCGGCCTCCCCGGACTGGCTCTCCACGCTCGGCATGGGCTCGTTCACCGCCGCGAACCTCTCCGGCTTCCTGCACGGCTTCGTGCTGTTCTGCTCGCTGCCGCTGAATCTGGGCGTGCCGTTCGGCGGGTTCGACGAGATCGGCGGCGGGGTGGCGGTGCTGCTCTGGCTCTACCTGTTCCACGTGATCGTGCTGGCCGGATACTCGGCCACCCTGGCGCTGAGCCGGTGGCGGGCCGCCCGGGTGGCGGCCCGCGCCTGACCGGTGAGCCGCGTCAGCGCCGGAACGGGCCGCGCACCTCGTAGGTGATGCCGCCGCTGCCGGCGGTGGCACCGCTGGTGCCGCGCTGCGAGGAGAAGTAGAGCCGGCTGCCGTCCGGGGCGAACGCCGGCCCGGTGATCTCCGACTTCGCCTGCCCGAGGAGCCGCAGGAACGGCGAGACCACGCCGGCCGGCGTGATCACGTTGATCTCCATGTTGCCGCCGTCCTCGGCCACGTAGAGGTCGCCGCCCGGCGTGCCGGTGAGGTTGTCGACACCGGTCAGCGGCGCGGCGCCGGCCGGCACCAGCGAGTCGTCGTACGCGAGGTCGAGCCGCTGGTGCACCGCGTCGTACGCCCACACCCGGTTGTCGCCCTTGGTGGTGAACCAGCAGGTGTCGTCGGCGTACCAGCAGCCCTCGCCGCCGGTGAACGACTGCGCCGCGCCCACCTGGTAGCGGGTCGGGACCGGGAACCCGTCCCGGTCCGGCAGGTCCCGCCAGGTGACCGGGCCGGTGACCTGGCCGTCCGGGGCGCAGAGCACCTGCACCCGGCCGGTGCGCAGGTCGCCCCAGGTGTCCGGCACGAACCGGTAGAAGCAGCCGTCCGGTTCGTCCTCGGTCAGGTAGACCACCCGCCGCACCGGGTCGCAGGCCGCCGCCTCGTGCTTGAACCGACCCATCCGGGTCCGCTCCTCGCCACCCCGGCCGCCGTCGGGCCAGGTCTCGAAGACCCGGCCCAGCGGCACCTCCTCGCAGGAGAGCCACGTGCCCCACGGGGTCGCCCCGCCGGCGCAGTTGGTGTTGGTGCCGCCGAGGATCCGGTACGCGGCGACGACCGCGCCGTCGGCCGCGAACCGCACCGCCGAGGCGCCGCCGACCAGCGGGACCTCCGAGTTGGAGACGTAGATCCAGCCGTCGCCGGCCGGGAAGCAGGCGCCGCCGTCCGGCGCCCAGTGCCAGGAGTACGAGGTGCCGGCGACCCGCTGCCCCGAGCGGGCGATCACCCGGCTGGTGAAGCCGGCCGGCAACTGGAGGCCGTTGGCGTCGGCGGGCAGCAGGTCCCCGTACGGGCCGGGGCCGGGTTGGGCGGGGTCGGCGGGCGCGGCGCCGGCCCAGAGACTGCCGGCGAAGGCGGCCGCGCCGCCGACGGCGGTGGCACGCAGGACGGTACGACGATCCATCGGGGTGACCTTCCCGGAGGCGGTGGGTGTCCTGTCGACGGTAGAACACGAATCCATCGACCGCTGCCGCTGTCCGGTGAACGCGGGGTGACGGCCGCTCGGCGTCAGAGGCGTTCGACGTACCGCTTGGCGTCGGCGAGCGACAGGTTCGTGTGCTCCCGCACCACCTTGATCGCCTGGATCTTCCTGCCCCGGTGCAGCAGCCGCGCGGCCTCGGCCCGCACCGCGTCGTCGACGTTCGCGCCCGGCACCGGGACGCCCGGTGACCAGGTCCCGCCCGCCGCCAGCAGGTCCACCACGCGCTTCGCGTCCAGCAGCGACAGCCCGGTCTGCGCACGCAGCACCTTGACCGCCTCGACCGTGCGCCCGGCGCGGGCCAGCCGAAGCACCTCGGCCTGCCCGTCAGCGGCGGGGCGGTCCGGGGCGACCAGGTCCCGGGGACGGCCGCGCCGCACCACGAGCAGTACCAGCACCACCACGACCAGCGCCACCACGAGGGCGACCGGGACAGCCTCGGACATGGCCGCCACGGTAGCCGCCCGCCGCGAACCCTCCCACCGGTGACGTGCCCGCACTAGGCTGCCCGGGCATGAGCGAACGCACCGAGCGCAGCGAGGGCCATGAGCACATGCCGAGCCGGCACGGCATGAGCGAACGCACCGAGCGCAGCGAGGGCCATGAGCGCATGCCCAGCCGGCACGGCATGAGCGAAGCGAGTGAGCTGCCGTCCCGCGCCGACGTCGTCGTGGTCGGCTCCGGGCACAACGGCCTGGTCTCGGCGATCCTGCTGGCCCGCGCCGGCCTCGACGTGCTGGTGCTGGAGGCCGCCGAGGTGATCGGCGGGGCCACCCGTACCGAGAATCCGTTCCCCAAGGTGCCCGGCCTGCGTCACTCCACCGGGTCCTACCTGCTGGGGCTGATGCCGCCGGAGCTGCTGGCCACGCTGGACGTGACCATTCCGGTGCTGCGCCGCGACCCGCACTACTTCCTGCCCACCCCGGGCGGGCTCGGCTCGCCGTACCTGCTGTTCGGCAGCGACACCGCGGCCACCCGGCGGCAGCTCACCGACATGTTCTCGGCGGCCGACGTGGCCGCCGACGACGCGCTCCAGGCCGAGCTGGCCCAGTTGCGGGAGGACCTCGCGCCGGCCTGGCTGGCCGAGCCGCTGCCGGTCGAGGAGACCGCCGAGCGCTACGTCCGGCCGGCCCTGCGGCAGGTCTTCGTCGACCTGGTGCGCGGCTCGGTCGCCGACCACCTGGCCCGCTTCGACTTCCGCTCCGAGCTGCTGGTCAGCATGTACGCGGTCACCGACGGCCTCTCCGGGCTCAACGCCGGCCCGGACGACCCCGGCACCGGGCACAACTTCCTGGTGCACAACATGTGCCGACTTCCCGGGTCGGACGGCACCTGGATGATCGCCGAGGGCGGCATGGGCACCGTCTCGCGTACCTTCGCCGAGGCCGCCCGGCGCGCCGGGGCGCGGATCGTCACCGGTACGCCGGTCACCGCGATCACGCTCGACGCCGGCGCCGCCTCCGGGGTGGTGCTGGCCGACGGTCGGGAGGTCGGCGCGTCCGTGGTGCTGGGGGCCTGTGACCCGTACCGGCTGATGGAGCTGCTGCCCGACGGCGCGCTCCCGGCGGAGCTGGGCGCGCGGATGGCGGCGGTCCGCCGCCCCGGCACCACGCTCAAGCTCAACCTGGCGCTCACCGGGCTGCCCCGTTTCTCCTGCCTGCCGGCGGACGCGCCGAGCCCGTTCGGGTCGACCATCCACCTGCTCCCCGGCTCGGCCTCGCTGGTCGGCGCGGGCGGCGAGTCGCCGATGGCCGCGCTGCGCGGCATGTGGGCGGACGTCCGGGCGGGGCGGCTGCCGGACGAGCCGACCATCGAGTGGTACCTGCACACGACGGTCGACCCGTCGCTGTCCGACGGGGCCGGGCACCACTCGTCGGCGCTGTTCGTCCAGTCGGTCCCCTACGAGCTGGCCGGCACCACCTGGGACGCGGCGCTGCCCGGCTATGTGGAGCGGCTGATCGCGATCTGCGAGCGGTACGCCCCGGGCGCCGGTGACCTGATCGCGGACGCGGTGCCACTGCCCCCGCCCGGCATCGAGGCCCACTTCGGCATCACCGGTGGGCACATCCACCACGTCGACAACACGGTCTCGTTCACCGACCGGATGCCGTACGCGACCGGCGTGGACGGCGTCTACGCGGGCAGCGCCGGCTGCCACCCGGCGGGCAGCGTGATCGGCGCCGCCGGCCACAACGCGGCCCGCCGCATCCTCGCCGACCTGTAAGGAGGGGCCCCCTGTTAACGCCTCCGGTAGAGCAGGGGTCCCCTCTTAACACCTCACGGCGTCTCGGCGGCCTCCTGCCCGGCGCGCGGGAGGTCGCCGGGGCCGCGGATCACGTAGAGGCCGACCAGCAGCAGGTAGGCCAGCAGGCTGAGGATCGGGTCGACGAACACGACCGCGAACGCGACCAGGTAGAGCAGCGGGCCGAGCCGGAACCGGCGGGCCACCGCCCGGGCCAGCCGCGGGTCGAGGTCCGGGTGCAGCAGACCCCGGCGGGCGGGCCCACCACCAGCTCAGGTTGAAGAACAGCGCCTCGCCGAGCACCGTGCCCACGTACAGGGCGGCGGTGAGCCGCTGGTCGCCGGTGGTGCCGCGCAGGTGGTCCGCGAGCAGGTTCGCGGTGAACGGGATGGCCGCCACGAACATCAGCAGCAGCAGGTTGAGCACCAGCAGCATCTGGTCGACCCGGCAGACGTAGCGCCACATGTTGTGGTGGGTCAGCCAGACCTGGCCGACCACGGCGAACGTGATCACGTACGCCAGGTAGGCCCGCCACTCGTGCGCCAACGCGGCCGGCAGTCCCCGGTCACCCGGCGTGTCCGGACCGAACTGGAGCAGTTCGACCGCCATCAGGGTGAGCACGATGGCGATGACCGCGTCGCTGAACGCCTCCACCCGCGAGGCGTCCCGTGCCATCTCGCTGCTGCGCCCGAACCGGTACCCCGGTTCCCGGTCCGCGCCCGTCACGCCGCCCCCACACCACGATGGTCGCGTGCCGGGGCGGCGGGCGGGGCGGAAAGCGTCAGATGACCGCTTCCCCGGCCGGCGCCGGGGTCTCCGCGTCGGCGCGGTGCGCGCGGATCTTGTGCCCGACGCTGGTCAGGCAGCGGCCGCTGGCCAGGTCGAACTTCCAGCCGTGCAGCTGACAGGTGAGCTGGTCGCCGTCGACGATGCCGAACCGGCTCAGGTCCGCCTTCAGGTGCGGGCAGCGCCGCTGCACCACCCAGCCGTCGAGCGTGATGTCCTCGGCGTCGACCGCCCGCTCGTGCTCGTCGTACCAGCCCTCGGCGTACTGGAGGCGTTCCTCGGAGAGGCACTTGAAGAAGGCGTAGACGAACTCGTTGTACTGGCCGATCCGGGCCGCCGAGAACCGGCAGGACAGGAAGAGCGAGTTGACCCAGTCCACCTCGTCGATGTGCAGCAGGTGCTCGATCAGGGCGCGCTCGGTGCGGAACCGGTAGCGGACCTTCTCGTCCGCGTACGGCCGGACCTCCTTGCCCGGGAAGTCCACCACGATCGACTCGACCTCGGCACCGTCGTAGCCGACCAGGTCGAAGCGGACCGGACCGCCGACGCCCTTGGCCAGATAGATCGACTCGTCCAGCAGCGGCTCGATCCGGCGCTTCATCTGGCCGAGCACGTCGATCTCGGGATGCCGCCAGGACGCCTTCTCGGCCTCGATGATCGGGCGCTTGCGCTCCCGCATCTCCTCCAGGTGCGCGACCTTGTTCGCGAAGAACTCCTCCACCGGCACCGGGTGGGTGGTGGTCGCGCCCTCGGTGGTGATCTCCGTGACGCTGCCCGGCAGGAGCACGATGCCGTTGGTGCCGCCGACCTTGGCGTACTCGGCCAGGAAGACCGACTGGTCGGGGAAGATGTTGCCCTCGTCGCCGAAGATGTCGTTGAACTGCCACAGCTCGTCGTCGAGGAAGCAGGGCGGGCCGGCGATCGGGAAGACGTGGTCGGCCTTCAGGTCGTCGATGTAGCGCCAGGTGCGGTCGAACTGCCGGTCCCGCTTCTGCTTGCCGAACGCGGTCTTCGCCGCCTGCGGCAGCTCGTAGACCATCGGGTACCAGATCGCGCCGGAGAACTGGAGCATGTGCGCGTGCACGTGGCCCAGCTCGGCGAAGACGGTCAGGTCGGTCGGGCGGGCGTCGTTCTGGTTGAGCAGCCGGACGCCGTCGTACTCCACCCACAGCGACGAGTCGCCGATCGGGCCGTCGGTCGGGCTGGTCAACGCCTGGATCATGATCTTCAGCCCGCCGGGCAGCTCCACCACCTGCTCGTTCGGCGCCTTGAGGAACTTCGTGAAGCCCAGCGCCCGCAGCTCGTCCTCCATCTCCGAGGTGGGGAACTCGGGCAGCAGGACGGTGGCGTCCTTGGAGATGACGTCACGCAGGTGCTTGGCGTCGAAGTGGTCCCGGTGCAGGTGCGACACGTACAGGTAGTCGACCTGGCCCAGGGTCGCCCAGTCGAGCTGGGAGTTGTCGGGGAACGGGAACCACGAGGCGAAGTAGGCGGGATTGACCCACGGGTCGCACAGGATGCTGCCCGCGGGCGTGTCGATCCGCATGCTGGCATGGCCCGTACCGGTCACTCGCACCGCAATCCCCCTCGACAAGACATCAGGCGTACGTCAGGAACGCTACCGGAGGCAGTGTGGTCGCCGTTCCGCGACGCCGGTAGTGCCGTTGCGCCCCGGTCGGATCGGGTCCAACGGCCCGGGCCGGTCGGCGGCGTCCGGGCCGCCGGTCGCCCACGCGGGTCATCCCGGCACCGTGAGGTCGGACCCTGCGCCGGGCCCGGCGGGGCGCGTGCCAGACTGATCGGAGATCCGATCGCGAGGGAAGGACCGACAGTGGCAGGAGACGAGCCGGTAACCGCGCCAGATCAGCACAAGCCCGGGCACCGCAAGTCCGGGCGGATCGGTGCGGTGGTGTCGGCGGTGGCCCTGGTGTTGATGGCGTTCTGCGGCACCGAGGAGGGCCGGGTGGAGGACATCTGGCTGTTCGGGATCGCCGCGCTGCTGCTCGCCATCGTCATCGGCGACGCCGTGCTGCGCCGCAACGGCCTGCGGTCCTGACGCGCGGCGCCAGCGGTACGCGAAAGGGCCCGCCCCTCGTCGGGGGCGGGCCCTTTCGTCGTCGTGGACGGCTCAGCGGCCGAGCAGGATGTCCTGCACGTCCTTGAGCGCGGCGTCGACCTCGGCCTCGAAGTAGCCGCCGGGCACCAGCCCGAAGCGCAGCGTGTCGAGGTCCTTCGGGTTCACCGGCATCGGGTTGCGCCCCTGCATGCCGCCGAGCAGCGTCTCGAAGAACCGGTCGACCTGGTCCGGGTCGTACCCACTGCCGAACCGGCGGACCTGGAAGCTGCGCCGGATCTGGTCGACGCGGTAGAGGTCGCTGCCGGGCGGGCCGGCCATCGGCGGACCCACCATCGGCGGACCGGCGGCCGGCGGGCCGACCAGCGGCGGGCCGGTCATCGACGGGCCCGGACCGTAGCCCTGGTCCGGCGGGCCGTAGCCCGGCTCGGGGGCGCCGTAGCCCTGCTGCGGCAGCGCCGGCGGACCGGCCGGTCCGCGACCGCGCAGGTCACGCAGGTCACGCTCGGGCATGCGGATCTCGGCGGTCATGTCGGCGCGGCCGTGCCGCCCCGCCTCGAAACCGTCGAACCGCTCGTCCGGGCCGCCGTAGCCACCCGGACCGTTGTCCGGGCCGCCGTAGCCACCCGGACCGTTGTCCGGGCCGCCGTAGCCACCCGGACCGTTGTCCGGAGCGCCGTAGCCACCCGGGCCGTTGTCCGGGCCGCCGTAGCCACCGGGGCCGGGCGGGAGGCCACGCGGCGGCGGGCCACCGTGGCCGAGCGGGGCACCCGGGCCCATCGGACCGGGGCCACCCGGGCCGCGAGGCGCGTCGTAGCCGCCGCGCGGGGCGTCGTACCCGCCGGCGAACGCGCCGGTCGGCTCGTCGTACCGGTTGCCGTAGCGGTCGGCGGGCGGGCCGGCCTGGGCCGGCATCTGCCGGGGCGGCATCGGCGGCTGGGGCACCGGGGACAGGCCGCGGTCGTCGCGCATCGGCGGGCCGAGCCGGTCGGCCATCCGGGGGTCGCCACCGCGCCCGCCGGGGACGCCGGAGCGCTCCTCCAGCTCGGCGAGCTGCCGCTCCACCCGGTCGAGGTGCAGGTCGACCTGCCACTCGTCGTAGCCGTTGAACCGGACCCGGAAGACGACGTCGTGGACCTCCTGGGAGGCCACGGGCGCGCCCACCGGCTGGCCGGCGAGGGTCGCCTCGACCCGGTCCAGGAAGGCGTCCACCTCGTCGACCTTGTATCCCCGGCGGAGCGCCTTACGCCGGAAACGCTGACCCTGACTCGCCACTATGTCTCCTGGTCTCGTACCGCTACGCCGTTGCCGCGCGTGAGTCGCTGTCCGTGTCCTCGGCGGCGGCGAGCTGCCCACACGCCCCGTCGATCTCGCGCCCCCGGGTGTCCCGCACCGTCGTGGACACCCCGGCGTCGCGCAACCGCCGGACGAACTCCCGCTCGACCGGCTTCGGGCTGGCGTCCCAGCGGCTGCCCGGAGTCGGGTTGAGCGGGATCAGGTTCACGTGGGCCAACTTGCCGGCCAGCAGCCGCCCGAGCAGATCGGCTCTCCACGGCTGGTCGTTCACGTCCTTGATCATCGCGTACTCGATGGACACGCGACGCCCCGTCGTGGCCGCGTAGTCCCACGCCGCGTCCAGCACCTCGGACACCTTCCAGCGCTGGTTGACCGGGACGAGTTCGTCGCGCAGCTCATCATCGGGGGCGTGCAGCGACAACGCAAGGGTCACCGAGAGGTCTTCGCTGGCCAGTCGGCGGATGGCCGGGACCAGCCCGACCGTGGAAACGGTGATGTGCCGCTGGGACAGGCCGAGCCCCTCGGGCGCCGGCGCGACCAGGCGGCGGATCGCCGCGACCACCCGCGCGTAGTTGGCCAGCGGCTCGCCCATGCCCATGAACACCACGTGCGACAGCCGCGGCGGTGAGCCGGCCACCACCCCGGAGGCGGCCACCCCGGCCAGGTAGACGGCCTGGTCGACGATCTCCGCGGTGGACAGGTTGCGGGTCAGCCCGGCCTGGCCGGTGGCGCAGAACGGGCAGGCCATGCCGCAGCCGGCCTGGCTGGAGATGCAGACGGTGACCCGGTCCGGGTAACCCATCAGCACGCTCTCCACCAGCGAGCCGTCGTGCAGCCGCCAGAGCGCCTTGCGGGTCGCGCCGTCGTCGCAGGCCAGCTCGCGGACCGGGGTGAGCAGCGTGGGCAGCAGCGTGCCGGCCAGCCGCTCGCGGGTCGCCGCCGGCAGGTCGGTCATCCGCTCCGGGTCGCGCACCAGGCGCCCGAAGTAGTGGTTGGAGACCTGCTTGGCGCGGAACGCCGGTTCGCCCAGCTCGGTGACGAGCGCCTGCCGGCCCGGCAGGTCCAGGTCGGCGAGGTGGCGGGGAGGCATCGCGGGCTTGCGGCCGCGGGCGTCGGGGTCTACGGAGATCAGCGGGAGGCTCGTCATGGCGCGTCCAGTCTGACACGCGTCCGACCGGACGCACCCGTCCGTGGGTGCCGAATCGTCCCCGTCCGGCCGGTCCGGCCCGCGACGCCGCCGTGATCCATCCCTCAGCCCACCACCGGCACGAAGACCGCCAGCAGCAGATACGCCGTCGGCACCGCGAACAGGATCGAGTCGAGCCGGTCCATCAGGCCGCCGTGCCCGGGCAGCAGGTTGCTCATGTCCTTGACCCCGAGATCCCGCTTGATCATCGACTCGGCGAGGTCGCCGAGCACCGCCGCGCAGGAGATCGCCATTCCGAACAGGGCGCCCCACCAGGGGGCCACGTCGAACAGCAGCCACAGCAGCACGGCGCTGCCCGCCGCCGCGGCCGTGACCGAGCCGGCGAAGCCCTCCCAGGACTTCTTCGGGCTGATCGTCGGCGCCATCGGGTGCTTGCCGAACGCCACCCCGGCGGCGTACCCGCCGGTGTCGGAGAGCACCACCGCCACCAGCGTGACCAGCACCCGCAGGTGCCCGTCGTCGGGCGCCGCCGCGAGCAGGGCCGCGAAGCCGGCCAGGAAGGGCACGTACACCGCGATCAGGGTGGCCGCGGTCAGGTCGCGCTGGTAGTTGCCGGGCCCGTCACCCAACCGCCAGATCATCGTGCCCAGCACGGTGACCAGCAGCCCGAGGCAGAGCGCGTCCGGGCCGGCGAACCAGGCCAGCCCGACCGTGAGCACGCCGCCGGCGACCAGCGGCACCAGCGGCGGGTGGGCGCCGCTGCGGCGGACCGCCCGGGCCATCTCCCCGATGCCGATGGCCACGGCGGCGGCCAGCACGGCGAGGAACGCCGGCAGGAAGAAGAACAGCGGCACCACGATCGCCGCGCCGAGGGCCACCCCGACGCCGATCGCGGCCGGCAGGTTACGGCCGGCCCGCGACGCCCCGGGCACGGCGGTCGGGGGCCGCTCCGCGCTCGCCCGTCGACGGCCCCGGGCCCGGCGGCCGGCCGGTGGCTCGGGCGCCGTCTCGTCGCGTACCGGCTCGTCACGCACCGGGGGGATCTGGGCGGTCGGGTACTCGTCGTCCGGCCGGTCCCCACCCCACGCGCCGCGCCCGCCGGGCGCCGGCTCGTCCCGGCGGTCGCGCCCCGCGGCCCGGGGTTCGTCGTACGGCGGCGCGGCGTCGTGGCGTCGGGTCGTCCCCGGGTACGGGTCGGCGACCGGGCGCGCGTACGTCTCCGGGCGCGCGTAGGCGCCCGCGTCGGCGGGGTGCGGACGGGTGCCCGGGCCGGGGCGCTGCCACGGGCCGGGTTCGAGATCGGTCTCCGGCCAGGGCAGCGCGGGCGCCGGGCGGTCCCAGCCGCGCGGCTCGGCGCCGCCGTAGGGGTCGGGGTGGGACATCACGCACCGGCAGACGGTACGAAAGCCACCACATGACGCAAGACCAAAACCATCCCCTACCGGCGTGAGACTTCCTGTTGACCGACCGACGGCCGGGCGACTCCCGCCGTTCACCCGGTGGTGGTCGGGAATCGTGCCGAGCCTACTGCACCCGGGAAGCGCCGAGGGTGGACGCCGCCGGGCACGACGACGGCACCGGGCCGCCGCCCGGGGTCGGGCGGCGGCGGCGCGGTGCCGTCACGGTACGCGGGCCGCTCAGACCTCGAGCAGCTCGCTCTCCTTGTGCTTGACCAGTTCGTCGACGGTGCCGACGAAGCGCTGGGTCAGGTCGTCCAGCTCCTTCTCCGCGCGCCGGCCCTCGTCCTCGCCGACCTCGCCGTCCTTGACCAGGCGGTCCAGCTCCTCCTTGGCCTTGCGGCGGGTGTTGCGGACGGCCACCTTGGCCTCCTCGCCCTTGTGCCGGGCGACCTTGATCATCTCGCGGCGGCGCTCCTCGGTCATCTGCGGGAGCACGATGCGCAGCTGGTTGCCCTCGTTGTTCGGGTTGACCCCGAGGTCCGAGTCGCGGATCGCCTTTTCCATCGCGTTGGTCTGCGAGTTGTCGTACGGCTTGATGATCACCATGCGCGGCTCGGGCACCGCGATGGACGCCATCTGCGGCAGCGGGGTGGGGCTGCCGTAGTAGTCGATGAGGATCCGGGAGAACATGGCGGCGTTGGCGCGACCGGTGCGGATCCCGCCGAACTCCTCCTTGGCGTGCTCGATCGCACGCTCCATCTTCTCCTCCGCCTCGAGGAGGGTGTCGTCGATCACCGGTCTCCTCGCCTCCTTCTGTCGCTCGTCGTGGGCTGTGCTGGTGCTGCAGTGGCAGAGGACCGCTGCCGGTCCGGCGGGCCGGTCAGGCGGTGATCAGCGTGCCGATCTTCTCACCGCCGACGGCACGGACGATCGTGTCGTCGCCCTGGGCGCCGAAGACCAGCATCGGCAGGCCGTTCTCCATGCAGAGGCTGAACGCGGCGGCGTCGGCCACCCGCAGGTTACGGCGCAGCACCTCGGAGAAGGTGATCGAGTCGAGCTTGCTCGCCGTCGGGTCGATCCGGGGGTCGGCGGTGTAGACCGCGTCCACGCCGTTCTTGCTCATCAGCACCACGTCCGCGCGGATCTCCAGCGCCCGCTGGGCGGCCACCGTGTCGGTGGAGAAGTAGGGCATCCCGGCGCCCGCGCCGAAGATCACCACGCGGCCCTTCTCCAGGTGCCGGATCGCGCGCAGCGGGATGTACGGCTCGGCGACCTGGGCCATGGTGATGGCGCTCTGCACCCGGGTCTCGATGCCCTCCTTCTCCAGGAAGTCCTGGAGCGCGAGGCAGTTCATCACCGTGCCGAGCATGCCCATGTAGTCGGCGCGGGCCCGGTCCATGCCCCGCTTCTGCAGCTCGGCGCCGCGGAAGAAGTTGCCGCCGCCGACCACCACGGAGACCTGCACGCCGCGGCGGACCACGGTGGCGATCTGCCGGGCGATGCCCTGCACGACGTCCGGGTCGACGCCGATCGCGCCGCCGCCGAAGACCTCACCGGAGAGCTTCAGCACCACCCGACGGGACCGACCGGGCGGAGGGGCGGTCGGATCGTCCGCCGCCAGGCTCCGGTCACTCACAACCTGCGTCATCCGCCCCGCCCCTTCTCCCCGCGCGCCGCGCGGGCCTCGCGTACGTGCCCCTGCAGACCCTATGTGACGAGGAGGCCGCGGTGCCTGTCGCGTACACCGGCGGCCTCCTCGTCGACGTTCTCCCTGCGCCCGGGCTCAGCGGCCCGGAGCGGCGGCTCAGGCCTGGCCGACCTCGAACCGCACGAAGCGGGTCACCTCGATGCCGGCGTCGGCCAGCACCTGCTTGACGGTCTTCTTGTTGTCGGCGACCGCGGCCTGCTCCAGCAGGACGAAGTCCTTGAAGAAGGCGTTGACCCGACCCTCGACGATCTTCGGCAGCGCCGCCTCGGGCTTGTTCTCCTCGCGGGCGGTCTGCTCGGCGATCCGCCGCTCGGACTCGACGGTCTCGGCCGGCACCTCGTCGCGGGTGAGGTACTTCGGCCGCATCGCGGCGATCTGCATGGCCACGCCACGCGCGTCGGCGTCGGCCGCCTCGTCGGTCTTGCCGGAGAACTGCACCAGCACGCCGACCGCCGGGGGCAGGTCCTGGCTCTTGCGGTGCAGGTAGACCGCGGTGGTGCCGTCGAGCTTGGCGAAGCGGTTCAGCACCAGCTTCTCGCCGATCTTGGCGGACTGCTCCTGGATCAGGTCGGCCACGCTCTTGCCGTCGATGGTGCTGGCGAGCAGCTCCTCGGCGTTGGTGGCGCCGCTGGCCACACCGTGCTCGACCAGCTGCTGGGCCAGCGCGATGAAGGCGTCGTTCTTGGCGACGAAGTCGGTCTCGCAGTTGAGCTCCAGCAGCGCCTGGCCGGAGTGGGCGATGAGACCGTTGGCGGCGGTGCGGCCGGCCCGCTTGCCGACGTCCTTCGCGCCCTTGACGCGCAGGATCTCGACGGCCTTGTCGAAGTCGCCCTCGGCCTCGGTCAGCGCCTTCTTGGAGTCCATCATGCCGGCGCCGGTGAGGTCGCGGAGCTTCTTGACGTCCGCGGCGGTGAAGTTGGACATGACTCTCTCTTCGGTGTCAGTGAGATGGTCTGGGTGCCCGGTTACCCGGATCCGGGCCGGTTCTGCCCGGCGTACCCGTCGCGTCCCCAACCGCCCGGGAAACCGGACGGCGGGGACGCGACGGCGAGATCACTCCGCGGCGGCGGTCGCCGGCTGCTCGGCGGCCGGCGCGGCCGGCTCGGCGGCGGCGGGCTGCTCGTCGGCCTTCTTCGGCTCCTCGAGCAGCTCGCGCTCCCACTCGGCCAGCGGCTCGTCGGCGCCGACCTGGCCCGCCTCGGGCTTCTCGTCGGCGCCCCGGTTGCGGCCGGAGCGGGCGATCAGACCGTCGGCGACGGCGGCGGCGACGACCTTGGTCAGCAGCTCGGCCGAGCGGATGGCGTCGTCGTTGCCCGGGATCGGGAAGTCGACCTCGTCCGGGTCGCAGTTGGTGTCGAGCACCGCGATCACCGGGATGCCCAGCTTGCGGGCCTCGTCGACGGCGATGTGCTCCTTCTTGGTGTCGACGATCCAGACCGCGGCCGGGAGCTTCTGCATGTCCCGCAGACCACCGAGGGTCTTGGTGAGCTTGATCTTCTCGCGGGAGAGCTGGAGGGTCTCCTTCTTGGTGTAACCGGCGGCGGTGCCGCTCAGGTCACCCAGGGCCTCGAGCTCCTTCATCCGCTGCAGCCGCTTGTACACGGTCTGGAAGTTGGTCAGCATGCCACCGAGCCAGCGGTGGTTGACGTACGGCTGGCCGACCCGGGTCGCCTGCTCGGCGATGGCCTCCTGGGCCTGCTTCTTGGTGCCGACGAACAGGATGCTGCCGCCGCCCGCGACGGTGGTGCGCACGAACTCGTACGCCTTCTCGATGTAGTCGAGCGTCTGGCGCAGGTCGATGATGTAGATACCGTTGCGCTCGGTGAAGATGAAGCGCTTCATCTTCGGGTTCCAGCGCCGGGTCTGGTGCCCGAAGTGCACACCGCTCTCCAGCAGCTGACGCATGGTCACGACGGCCATGGTGGGTACTCCTACTTTGTCCCTGGTTGTCCGTCCGGTCGGCGACCGGACGCCTGGCGCCCGGTCGCCGGCCAGGGTGGGCCCGGTGCGGAACCGGGACCAGGGAGGCCGTCGCCCCACGGGAGGACCGTGGAGAGGGCGCGCGAGGTCGACCGCGCGAGGCGGTCGCCAGTCGACCAGTGTACGCGCCTTCTCCGCACCCCGGCCCCGGGGTGCGTTTCCTCCCCGCCCGGGTCAGCGGGCGGCGAGGGCCGCGGCCAGGAAGAGCACCAGGCCGACGGTCAGGTACGCCGTCGGCGGGCGGAGCCAACCCCGACTGCCGTCGGCGAGCGCC
The DNA here is from genome assembly GCF_900089585.1 of Micromonospora sediminicola. NCBI lineage: Bacteria > Bacillati > Actinomycetota > Actinomycetes > Micromonosporales > Micromonosporaceae > Micromonospora > Micromonospora sediminicola. The sequence goes on from NZ_FLRH01000004.1 coordinate 1,009,668, forward strand.
AGCCCGCCGGTGCGCAGCCCGTACAGGCCGGCGCCGAAGATCGGCAGCCCGACCACCAGGAACGTCCCCACCACCACGTGCGACGTGGACACCGGGTCGCCCACCAGCCCGTGCAGCAGCACCCGCAACGCCGGCACCTCCAGCACCAGCACCAGCGCCGCCAGCAGCACCGCGAGCGCCGGGCGCCGGGTCCGGTAGACGCCGTCACCCGGCGGCGGCCCGTCCGTCCGGGGCACCACCGACGGCATCGGGCCGGTCGGCATCTCCAGCGGGTTCGGCGGCGCCGCCGACTCCGCCGGCCCGCCGGGACGCTCACCGATGGTCAGCGGGGTGGCCGAGCCCGGACCCGGCCGGCCGCCCAGCGACATCTGGGTGCCGCCGGTCGCGCCGGTGTCGACGATCGGGTAGCCGCCCAGCGGCCCGGGTCGCGCCGGGTCGACCCCGCCCACGAGACCGTCACCGCCGCGCGCGCCGAACGCGTCGGCGCCGCGCGACCCGCCGCCGAGCGGGTCGGCGACCGGGGCCGAGGCGCCGCCGAGCGGGGTCGACGTGCCGTGCGACGCGGTGCCGAGCGCGTCGACGCCGCTGCGGGAGAGCGCATCCTCACCGCCCTGCGCCTCGCGCGCCGCCCGCCGGCCGGCCCGGCCGGGCAGCTCGCCGGAGACCTCCGGGTCGTCCGGACGCTGCGACCGCCAGCCGCTGGTGTCGTCGACCAGCGGGTCGGCGGTGGAGTAACCCCCGTACCGGCTCTCACCGGCGCGCTGCTCCGGGGCGCGGTAGTCGTCGTCGCGGTAGCGCGGCTCGCCCGCGGCGCGCCACTCCGACTCGTACCCGCGCTCGCCCCAACGCGACCCCTGCTGATCCTCGGGATAGCTCCGTCGTCCGTCCACGACGGGCACGGTATGCGACCGGCACCAGCCGCGCCATTCGGGCCGACCGGAACATCGCGCCAGCTCGGGGCGGCCCCGGCCGGCTCCGAGCCGCCGTGGGGTGATTCGGTGGCACATCGGCCGGAAGATCGTGGTCCCGTCCACAAGTCGGATCTCGTCCACAGGTCGGACGCCGGCGGCACGCGCCGCCCGGCCGCCGGTCGCAACCTGACCGGCATGACGAACCGGAACCAGGCCGTCGGGGCGTACGGCGAGCGGTGCGCGTTGCGGCACCTGATCGAGAGCGGCCTGCGGCCGGTCGCCCGCAACTGGCGCCGCCCCGACGGGGAGATCGACATCATCGCCTGGGAGGGGCCGGTCCTCGCCTTCTGCGAGGTGAAGACCCGGCGCACCGAGCGGTACGGCGCCCCCGTCGAGGCCGTGGTCCGGGCCAAGGCCCGCCGGCTGCGTGGCCTGGCCGTCCGCTGGCTCGCCGAGACCGGCACCACCGCCGACGAGGTCCGCTTCGACGTGCTCTCGGTCCGGCTGCCGGTCACCGGCCGGGCCCAGGTCGAACACCTGCGGGGCGCGTTCTGACATGGGCTACGCAAAGATTCTCAGCGTCGGCCTCGCCGGGGTCGCCGGGCACGTCGTGGCGGTCGAGGCCGACCTCGCCCCCGGCCTGCCCGCCGTGGTCATCTCCGGCCTGCCCGACACCGCGTTGCACGAGGCCCGCGACCGGGTCCGCGCCGCCATCGTCAACTCCGGCCAGAAGTGGCCCAACCGGCGGATCACCCTCAACCTGCTGCCCGCCACGCTGCCCAAGTACGGCTCCGCCTTCGACCTGGCCATCGCCGTGGCGGTCCTCGCCGGCTCCGGCGAGCTGCCCCCGGTCGCCCTCGACGGCACCGTCGTCCTCGGCGAACTCGGGCTCGACGGCACGGTCCGTCCGGTGCGCGGCACCCTGCCCATGGTCGCCGCCGCCGCCCGGGCCGGATACACCCGCGTGGTCGTGCCCGCCGGCAACGCCGCCGAGGCGGCCGTCATCCCCGGCGTCCTGGTCCACGCGGTCGACACCCTGCACCGGCTCGTCGCCCACGTCCGCAACGGCACGCCACTGCTCGCCCCGGCCGCGCGGCCACCGGCCGACGTCCCGGTCGGGCCCGACCTCAGCGACGTCGCCGGGCAGCCCCTCGGCCGCCGGGCCCTGGAGATCGCCGCCGCCGGTGGCCACCACCTCGCCCTGCTCGGCCCGCCCGGCGCCGGCAAGACCATGCTGGCCGAGCGGCTGCCGTCGGTCCTGCCCGAGCTGGACGACGAGGCCGCCCTGGAGGTGACCGCGCTGCACTCGATCGCCGGGCTGCTGCCGCCCGGCGGTGGCCTGCTGCGCCGTCCCCCGTTCCAGGCGCCGCACCACACCGCCACGGTGCCCGCGCTGGTCGGCGGCGGTTCGCCGCTGGCGAGGCCCGGAGCGGTCTCGCTGGCCCACCGGGGCGTGCTCTTCCTCGACGACGCGAGTAGGACGATAACACGCCAACGGCTACGCTCAACCCATGGACGTTCTAGGAGCGGTCAGGCTCTCCCGCGAGACTGAGGCGACAACCAGCCCGGCGCGGCAGAAAGAGATTCAAGAAGGCTGGGCCTCGGCCAACGGGCATCGCATCGTGGGATGGGCCGAAGACCTGGGCGTGTCGGCCAGCGTAGACCCGTGGGACCGGCCCGGCCTGGGCCCGTGGCTGCGCGGCGAGCGGGGGTCGTTTGACATCCTCACTTGCTGGCGAACGGACCGGGTTGCGCGGCGAGTGCTCCACTTCTCGAAGCTGATCGAGCACCTTCGCGGCAACGGCCGGACGCTGGTCAGCGTCACCGAGGGCTTCGACCTCTCAACGCCGATGGGCGAGACCATCGCAACGATCATCGCGGCGCTCGCCCAAGGTGAGCTTGCCGCAATCAAGGAGCGGACGAAGGGCAGTTACGACCACCTGACGAAGGTGGGCCGGCACCGGGGCGGTTTCGTGCCCTACGGGTACCGGCCTATCCCTGCCCTCGACGGACGCGGCTACGTGTTGGAGATCGACCCCGAGCCGGCGGCCATCCTCCGCGACGTCGCGGCGCGGGTCATCGGCGGCGAGTCCATCAACGCGATCGTCTCGGACCTCAACCGGCGCGGCGTGCCGACTTCACTCGACGTCCAGCGGATTCGGGCAGGGAAGGAACCGCGCGGGACTACCTGGCGCGTCGGCAATCTAGCGAACCTCCTACGGTCTGAGACCCTCCGCGGCTACCTCGTAACCGCTGACGGGTCACCGATCGTGAACGACGCCGGGCGGCGCGTCCGCCGGGCCGATGCCCTTCTAGACGACGGCGTGTGGCGCAAGCTTCAGAGTGAGATCAGCGACCGGGCGAACAACAGGAAGCCCCGCCCGCGTGTAAACGCCTCGGTGCTGCGCCGGGTCGCGTTCTGCGGCGTGTGCGAAGACCTGCGGCCGATGTACGTCTACCCAGGTCGCGGACGGAACTACTACCGGTGTTCCTCGAAGTCAGTCGGCGGGACGGGTTGCGGGAACGGCAGCACGCCCGCCGATTGGCTAGAGGCTCGGGTCGCAGAGGAGTTCCTGAGCCGGGCCGGTCACTTCGAGGTCATGCACCGGGTCTTCGTACCCGGCGAGTCGCACGCCGAGGAGCGCGCCGAGACGGAAGCCGCGCTCGGCCGCCTTGTCGAGCGGCTGGAGAAGATCCCGAGCGGCGGCGCGTCAGAGCGTGCCGTCCTGGCTCGGATGAGGGAGCACGAAGAGCACCTAGCAAAGCTCGCCGCGTTGCCCGAGACGCCGGACCGGTGGGAGGACGTCCCGACGGGCGAGACCTTCCGCCAGGTCTGGGACCGGGACCCCGAGGGCCGGAACGACCTCCTTCGCACGGCCGGCGTGCGGGCCTTCGTGTCCCGCGAGCCTCGTCGGCGAGGAACCCCGGCAGACGTCCGCTTCACTATGGGCGAGTTTGACGACCCCGAGGCCCAGCGCCTCGCCGAGATCGCGGCCGAGGAGGCGACGGCGTAGGCGTGTAAACGCCCCGAACACAGAAAGGCCCCTCACCCCGGGCGCGGACCGGAGTGAGGGGCCTTCGTGTGCGGAGATGTAAGCCTGCCACCTGCGGCCCGCGGCGGGCTGAGCGGGAGGGATCCCAGACGCGCGCCAGTCGAACACATGTTCGATGAGCTTCGCGGCGCGCCGCCTTCGCGCGGCCGATTTCCCCACCGGTTAATCGGCCACTACATTCGAAGCGTGCTTATTCAGGTACAGCCCCAGGTCAAGCTGATGCGTGGACCTAGTTCCAGGCGCAGACGTACGCGCGGGGGTCCATGGACGCCGACGGCGGCCAGGCGTACGCCTCGTTCGCTCGCCGAGGCCGGCAAAAACAACGACGGCACCCGTTGGCGCGGGTGCCGTCGCGAACAACACCCGTTGGCGCGGGTGCAACGAACGAGCAATCTCCAGACCCTCTGCGACAAGTGAAAGGAAGCCACTCGCTATGGCCACTGTACGACGGCCGGCAGGCCGAGGTAAGAAGCCCCTGGGAAACCGCGACATGTCGCCTCGGGGCCTCGCGCTCCTGGTCGCAACCGCCTTCGTGGTCTACCTAGCCTTTCAGCACCCCCAGGCAGCCCCTCCGGCGCTTGTGGGGATCGGGGCGCTCACGGTGCTCAACCAGCTTGTGAGCCGGGACCGGGACGAGGACTGATCAGCCCGGATGCGAACGCACAGAAGCCCCCGACCAAGAGACGAACTCCGATGGCCGGGGGCTTCCAACTTCAGCGCGAGCTACCGGTTTGCGCAGTGATCGGCGGCACTCTCCAACACGCTCGGCCGGACGTCACTCAGCGTGACGCGTGAGCGCTCGCGACCCTCACTCCGCGACCTCTATGCCCGTACAGAGGGCGAGGCGCTATGCCGCTTAGGTGACGGGGCGGGTCGGGGAGGGGGCCACCCCCCAGGGGCCGTGACACTCAGTCACATTCACGCTGAGTCACAGCGAGCCAGGATGACGCTCGGACTCACGCTCTCGGCGTGGCCGTGGCCGGCGTGCCTGGGCCGCCTGCGTGGCGTAGCCGGGTCGCCGCACGCCGCGCTGCGCACCGATCGCACAGCGGTTCCCATCCGGTCGGGTCGGTGGCCGGGCCGCGGGCGCTGCGGACGGCGGTGTCCGTGAGTGCGCCGCACTCAACGCCGAGCATGGTTGCGGCGTGGCAGCGGTACCCAGCGGTGTGCAGGGCCAGCCGGACGGCTCGGCGGGCGCGGGGGTCGGGCTGGCTCGTCACGGTGAGGACGTCAGTCACGCGGGTGCCCTTCGCTGGGGATTGGATACGGCGACGGCCCCCGAGTTCCCCCGAGGGCCGTTGCAGCGTTGTCAGTCGGTGGCGGTGGTTTCCGCCTTGGCCTCGGCGGCGATGAGCTGGGCGTACTCAAACGGCCAGGCGGCGAGCCTCGTCCTGAATCGCAGTCGGCCCGTCCGCCGTAATCCGGGCAGCCAGGGCGTCCGACAGGCCATACCGATCCGCGGCGTCTCGAACGAGGTAAGCCCGGTCGGCGCGCTGCGCTCGCTGCGCGTCCCTCGCCCGCTGGGCCTCCTCGGCGGCGGCCAGGGCGCGACTCACCTTGTCGCTGATGTGGTCCATGCCCGCCACGATCAGACCTCCTCGAAGGGGTCGGCGGCGATCAGGTCGGCCGGGATGCCGGTCGCGCAGACGGTCAGGTCCTCCCAGGCCATGCCCAGTCGTGCCAGGCGACCGGGGAAGTTCCGGGGGTTGGCCTGGTGTACGGCCTTGTAGTGCAGGGCCAGGGCGGCGTGTTGCTCGACGGTGGTCGGCCGGCGCGCGGCCCGGAGGTTGTCCAGCCCGGCGATCGCAGACGACACGCCCTCGGCCTCCTCGTAGGCCGCGCGGGCCTCGCGGATCGCGCGGGCCGAGGTCGCGGCCAGCTCGGGCAGACGCGCCGCGAGGATCGGCCGCAGCCCCTCGTGATTCGCCGGGACGCTGTTCTCGTATGCCCTCGCAGCGGCGTACGCGCGGCTCATCGCAGTTCGGATCTTGATCTCACCTTGGCGGATATGCTCGTCGGTGATCTCCTGGCTGACCGGGGCGGGAGGGTTCTTACCCGCCCGGATCGCGGCGGTGATCGCAGCGCGGTTGTCCTCGAAGGCGTCGCGGATCGCGTCGACCTCGTCCCGCTCAGCGCTCGTCGCAGCGTTCGCGGTTTCCAGCGCGTCGTAAGCGGACCGGACGGCGGTCGGGCAGTCGGGGTGGCCGAGGACCCAGGCGGGAACGCCCCAGTCGGGGTGGACCAGGTCACCGGTAGAGGTGGGCATGTGCTCTCCTTGGGCGGTTGCGACCCCTGGCAGACGGGCTCTGCCGGGCGATCGGGGCGGGTTGGTAGATCGGTTGGGGGTAGACGGATCAGGCGCTCTCGGGGCTTGTCTCCGGGGTCTCTTCGGCGGCCTGGCGGGCGGCCTCTTCGGCGTGATGCCGGGCGACGGCCTCGCGGTCCCGGCGGCGAAGCGCGCCCAAAATCGGGTCCTCGTCACGGCGGTCACGGCCAGTCATGCGCTGGTAGATGACCTCCCAATTCGCCTCGATCACGCGGCCTCCTCGCCGGGAACGGCGACCAGGCGGAAGCTCCACTCGCGCCGGCCGACGCGCGGTGGGTAAATGGCGATCCCAAAGGAGTTCCACAGCTCGGCTCGGGCTCGGCCGACATGCGAAACGGCGGCGGCTTCGTCCTCGGTGGCGCGGCTGTCCGGGTTCCGCTCGCGGAAGAGGGCCAACAGAGCGGCGGGCGTCGCGGTGAAGTAGCCCCGCCCGTCTAGGACCGCCTCGGCGATCACCTGGGCGACGGTCGGACCGTCGAAAGGTGAGGGCACGGGGCTGAGGACGCGGGCGACGGCGCGCGGGTGGGGTTGTGGGCGGGGGCGAAGACGTCGGGTCACAGGCGGTCTCCGGTCGGGTAGGGCGGGCGGATAGGGCGGGTCGACCCGGGCCAGGGCCCGCCGGGAGAGACGCGACGGGCCCCAGCCGCGGGGAGCACGGCCCGGGTGACTCCGGGCGCGCTGGCCGCGTCGGCTGAACCGCCCAAGGGGCCGACGCGGGGAAGACGCACGGCCCGGGGGCGTGCGCGAAGGGGGTAGGACTCAGGCAGCGCTTTTGCGGATCCGCCAGGCGTTCAGGCTGACGACGGTCCCGCCGGAAGGTCGGGCTGCCGGACGGGGCGTCGCTGCGGACTTGCGGCGCCGTTGATGAAAAGCGGAAGCGGCGTCGATTTTCGGGCGCAGCTCGGCAAGCAGCATCTCTGCGGCTCGTTGGACAACAGCGTCCGCGAACCTGTCGGCCTGGTCCTGAGTCATGCGGCTCTCCGTCCCTCCAGGTCGTACAGCTCGGCGACGCGGTTCAGTAGCTCGGCGGCGGTCGCACGGGCCACGTACAGGCGAACGTTTCCGGTGCCGCGTCTCCGGCCCCCGAGGGCAGCGTCAGCGACGGCGTAGAACCTGCGCGGACCGGGCACCGCCGGGATAGCGGGGAAGCCGTCCTCGGCTTCGCACTCGGCCCAGCTCGCGGGATCGTCGCGGTAGGTCTCCACCCATTCGCCGATGTCGGCGGCGGCCAGGGCGTGCAGCTCCGGCGCGGGCACGTAGGTTCCGGGCTCGGTTTCCTCGGACCACTGGGCCACCCAGACGCGAGCGGACTCGACCTCGGCGGCCTGGCGGCGCTCTCGGCTCACGCGCTGACGTTCGGTCGCGGACGTCGGGACCGGACGCTCCCGGCGCTCAACCCGGGGCCGCCAGCGAGGCGCAGCGACCCGGACGGCGCGGACGGCGTCACGGAGGTACCCGATTACCTCGCCATGATCACCGTCTAGCAGATACCGCCGCAGGTCGACATACGGGCGGCCAGCGTCGGCACGGTCGGGAAGGACGTCCAGCGCGGCACGTAGCTCCTCGGCCAGGACGTCGAAACTCTCAGGGCCCGGGTCGCGGGGATCGCCCACACGGCGGCGGCGTATAGCGGCCCCGTCGGCGTACACCTCGCAGCCGTCAGCCAGGACCGGCGCGGCGAACACACGCGCCAGAACCCGAGGCGAGGGAAACTCAAGCCAGTAGCCGGCGGCAACTCTCTTCCGGCGCGGGGCGTCAGCGCGGGATGGTGCACGGCCCCCGTCGCGAAGAGCGGCCAAGGCGTCGCCTGGGCTACCTGGTGGGGGCGGTGGGCCTTCGGACACGGTCAACTCCTCATGGTCAGCGCCGGGGATGGCGCAGCCGGCGGACGGCGGAATTCGTTGGTGGGCCTCGGATTTCGTCCATCTCTGGCCTCCGCGGGGCGGTGTTCGTGGTGGTGGCTTCGTGTTAGTGGGCCTCAGCGCTTCTAGGTGTTCACTAGGTAAGTCGGCCAGCGGGCCCCGCAGTGTTCAGCGGGCCGGCGTGCCCTTCGCCGGGCAGCCGGCGGCGGCCAGGGCGCGGCCGGAGGCGGCTCGCGCGCGAGTTACGGAAGGCGTCACACGTGACGTTCTGACGTCACCTCTTATTACTTCTTCAAGGCGGCGGCGTCGTCGTCTAACAGGACTATGGGAAGAGACCTCGGAACGTCACTCGTGACGCCTTCCGTAACTCGCTCTGCCCTTCGCGGCGCTTCCCCGCGCTGTCTCAGCACGCAAAGAGACCCGCCCCGGGCCGTCTCCCACGGGGGAAGGAGAAGGGCGCCAGGGCGGGCGACAGGGGGGCGTGGGTCAGTGTCGACGTGGCGCGGGGCCGGGTGCCATGCTGGCGGTATGAGCGAGCTAACCCGGGAAGAGCTGCTTACGCTGCTTCAACTGGTGGTGAGACTTCAAGGTGAGGTGATGCTGAAGCTTCTGGGGGACGAGTCCGTCCGCCACCTGGCCAACTCCTTTGACGGCTTCGATGAGCTGTCGTCGGCGGAATCGGACTCTGCCCGGTTGATTCAGGGGCTAGAGCGCTTGGGCCCCCGCTTGCGGCTGGCGCTGGGGGAGATGGTGCACCCCGACGAGGCCCGGCCGCTGACGTGACCGGGCCTCGCTGCGCGCTGGCGGGGGTTACCGCTGGCGGAGTCCTCCGCCGCCGCCCGAGGCGGACAGGGTGACGCAGGCGTAGTGACTGGCGGTCACCTTCGCGGTGTTGCCGTTGGACGAGACGTAGTAGTAGGCGAAGCCGATCGTGTCCACGCAGTACTTCACGGTGCTGGTGGCGGGCCACCGCACGCCGTAGCTAGGGCCGGTCCGGTCGCAACTGCTGATCGCGCCCGTTGCGCCCGTGCACGAGTTGCTGCCGGTCTTGACGACCGATCCGCCGTTGTCGCGGATCTTCCACTCCAGGTTGAGCTTCCGGTACGCCTGGTTGCTGGTCGCCCACCCGCTCATCAGGCCGGTGGTGTAGACCGTGGCGTCGCAGATCTTCACGCCGCTCTGGATGGCGCAAGAGGGCGTGCCCTGGTAGATCGTGCCTCGCACGTTCCCGGCAGCCGGCGGCGGCCAGGTGGAGAACGGCGACGGCTTGACGGCGGCCCCGGCCGATCCGGTCATCAGCGCCAGTGCGGCGATGCAGACGGCCATGCCGGTGACGGCGGCTCGCATCAGTCGCGCGAACGTGCGGGGTGTGCTGTGGGGGTGCATAGAAAGCCCTTCTGTGCTCTCGCTGCGTATGGAGGATTCTTGTTCGCGATGCGTGAGTGTTGGCCTGGGAGCCCGGCGTGCGAGGCTGAGGCAGGCGGACCGCGCTCCCTCGGAAGAATCGGTTGCGCCATCAGGACCGGCTCACGATCGAACGCCGGAACGGGCCCCAAGCAACGAAGCGGTCGAACATCTCGGGCGGGCTCAGCCCGTCGTGCGGGTTCAGGTGATAGAGGTCGCGCATCGCCTCGTACATGAGGCCGGCGAGGTAGATCGTCAGGCCAGGCATGTTGGTCTCGTAGTCGACCTTCAGCAGCATCCGGGCGTGAGAGCACGGCCACGGCTGGCCGCAGGCTCGGCAGGCCCACGTCGGGCGTAGCGGCGTGTGCGGCGGGACCGTCTCGGTGCGGTAGCGGGGTCGATCCGGCGTGGGGCCTGCGGACGGGACCGGGAGCATGGACGAGATCACCACCGGCCCCCGTTCGCGCGGAACGTCTGAGCCGGCGTCAGGTTGCCCGCGCGGCCGGGGTTGGTTGTCGGGAAAACATCGGTGGGGGCGGTCGCCCACGCCGGGCGTTGCGGTACCGAACGCGGGCCGGGCTTCGGCGAATCGGGGTCACAGCGCCAGAACCGAAGTCGCATGGTGGTGTCTCCTTCGCGGTGGCCTTATGTGGGGCCGCTCCGCTCACCCTCGGAACGGCCCCGGCACGTACACGACCGCCGGGCTATTCGCCTCCACCGGCCGCGCCGTCTACCCTCACCCTGCGCCCCGTTGCGGAACCATCACACAGCGTTGCACTATCGTCTGTAGACGTTCGGGACGTTCCGAGGGAGCAAGGAATGAACCACGCAGTAATTGAGGCGATGGCCGCTTCGGGTGAGACGGCTGACAGCCTCGCAGCTCAAATCGGTGTTGATCCGAAAACCGCGGCCAAGTGGGCGAACCCCGGACGGATCCCTCAGACTCGCCATCGGAACCGGGTCGCGGAACTTCTCGGCCGCGAGGCAGAGCACCTATGGCCAGACGTACTGAAGCGGCGGGAACCGGCGTGGTTCCGGCGGTGGGTCGATGTCGAGCGGGAAGCGGTCGCGCTACGAGCGTTTCAGCTCGCGTGGGTACCCGGCTTGCTACAGACCGAGGAGTACGCGCGGGCAACCCTCGCGTGGGAGGCGCTGACGCCGGCGGAAGTCGAGGAGCTGGTTTCCGCTCGTATCGCTCGGCAAGCCGTCCTCTCGAAGGAACGGGGGCCACTGTTCGTGGCGGTCATGGACCAAGCCGTACTTGAGCGTCCCATCACGGCGGACCCCGCGGTAATGGGTGCCCAGCTCGCGCACCTCGTACGGTGGGCCGAACTGCCGAGTGTTGAGCTGCACATCGTGCCCGGCGAGACGAGAGCGTACCCCGGGTTGAACGGGCCGTTCACCATCGCCGATCTTCCGGACGGGGCGCGGGTGGCGCATGTCGACAGTCAAGCCCGCGCGCAGATCGTTGAGCAGGCATCGGAGCTTGCTACGCTCGAACGACGGTGGGAACGCATCCGGAGTGAGGCTCTACCCCGGGGGCGATCGATGGACTTTCTGAGAGAAGCGGCAAGATCATGGACATGATCGGTGCGCGTTGGCGCAAGAGCACGAAGAGCGGCAGCAACGGCGGCGACTGCGTAGAGGTCGCCGACAACCTTCCCGGCGTCGTCGGCGTCCGGGACTCCAAGGACCCGACCGGGCCGGCGCTGGTTTTCGCCCCGGAGTCCTGGCGGGCCTTCCTCGCCCAGGTCGCCGAGCGCGACTGACCGCAGACACGCGAAAGCGCCCGTCCCTCAGTTGGGGCGGGCGCTTCGCGTTGTAGCTCAGTCGTCGGCGAGCGGATGCCGGAAGCCGTCCAGCGGGGCGACAACGGGCGAGTCATGCTGTGTCAGCCGCAGGCATTCCGCCCAGGCGTCGACCAGCGGCCGACCGTCGCGGGCGAAGCTACATAGGACGTCCTCCACGATCAGCCGGACCGCTCCCGCGGCCTCGGACAGCGCCGGACGCGGAAGCCAACCGAGCCTGGCGCCCTGCCGGGTCAGGTGCCCAACGACCTCGCGGCCGGCGCGGACGGTGACGATTTCGCCGGGACCGAGGTAGTCGTGGCCGGGGTAGCTCGCAGGCGTGTAAACGGGGTCCATCGGGGCGGGTCGCCAAGGCACGGCGCGGCCTCCTTCGGTAGCGGGTTCGGGTACGGCGGGGGCCGCCAGCGACACGGCCGGCGGCCCCAGAGGGTTGCTCAGGCGGCAGCGGCGGCCGTCGCGGTAGCGGGCCGGGGCCAGTGTCGCTGAGCGGTCCTGACACTTACGCCCAGGGCGGCGGCGACACTGCCGGGAGTCGCGCCAGCGTCACGGGCGGCGGCTCGGATCGCGGCGGCGGCCGACTGACGCGACGGCGGGCGAGGCGTCGCCTTCGCCCGGGGCGTCACGACAGGCTCGGCCGTGACGTCGGCAACCGGGGCGGCCGACACGTCGCCCCGCCCGGCGTCCGCCCGGCCGTCGTCGGCGACAGACGGAGCGACCAGCACAGGGGCGAGGACGGGCGACACCGGGGCCGCGTCGGCGACAGCCTCGGGCGCACGCCCCGACCTAGCCAGTACCTCGACCGTCAGCAGCAGCGCGACGGCGGGCCACGCCGACACGACACGGGCGGTCGCGTCCGGCGGTGCGACGATCACGTTCGCGGCAAGCGACGCCGCCACGCCGAGCACGAACGCCAGCCATGCCGACCAGCGCGACCGGCGGCCGTCGCCGAGCGCCAGCGTCGCAACAAGGATCATGCCGTCCACGGACAGCGGCAGCAGCGCGGCCAGTAGCGGCGGCTGTCCCGCGCGCTCGGCCAGCTCCCGCATGTGGTCATACGAAGCAACGGCCGCGATGACGGTCACGGCGACCGTGCCAGCCAGAGACGCAACCCGGCGGGCGTTCACGCGACACCGCCCAGGGCCTCGGCGCGGCAGGGGCCGCAGTTGCCGGCAGGGCTTCCCCGATGCTTCGGGCACTGACCGGCGCGGGGGTCGGTCGGTAGCGCGACGCCGCCCCGAAGGGAGCGGGCGCGCGGGGACGGTTCTTTGATGGTTAAGGACGGTTCGTACGTCGTGGGCGACGCCCCGGTCGGTCGTAGACGACGCCCCGGTCGGTCGCCGACGACGCCCCGGTCGACCGGGGCGACGCTCACGACGCCACGGTTATCCACAGGCTCGACAAGCTCGGCCGGGCGGCCCGACTGCGGCTCGGCGAGGTTGCTCAACTCGGCTGGCGTCTCCCGGCGGCGCTCGACCGCCAGGTCCCACACGACGGGCCGCCGATCAGTCGGCATGTGCTGCACGTGCCGCTGGTTGCCACGCCGGATCAGCCCCCGGCGCTCCAGCTCGGCGAGGTCGCGCTGAACGGCCCGGATGCCCTTGCGGCCGTAGTGCGCGAGGCGGCCCTGAGACGGCCACGCGGCCCGGCCGTCCGGGTGAGCGTGATTCGCCAGGCCAAGGAGGGTCACGAGGGCAGTCGGCGGAACGTCGGGGGCGTCGTTCAGCGCCCAGGAGACGGCTTCGATGCTCATCGGGCACCGGCCAGGGCGGCGGCGAGGGTCACGACCGGAACGCCGTACAGGTCGGCAATGACCGGCTCGAACAACGCCGAGCAGTCGCCGACGGTCACCAGCGCGTCGGCGGCGGCGACGGCGTCCAGGTCGTCCGCGACGACCGAGACCAGGTCGTCAGCGTCGATCGTGTCGGCGGCGGTCGCCGAGGTGACCAGGAAGCCGGCGGCGATCAGGGCGGCGGTCGCGGCGGCGAGCGCGGCGGAACGGGCCGGGGCGGCGATATAGGCGGTAGGCTGGCGCATGGCGGGGTCCTCTCCCGTCCGTGCCCCGGAGCGTTGCAGCGCTGCCGGGGCTATTCCGTTGGTGTGCGTCGGAATTTCTTGACGAGGCGCCCGAGTTCGGCAAGGGCGCCCTGGAGGCGTTGCGCCAGCCGCTGGAGAGTGGTCTGGTCCGGGTGGCACGCACCCGGGGCGTCGTCGAATACCCGGCCCGGACGCAGCTGGTGCTGGCCGCCAACCCCTGCCCCTGCGCGAAACCGTCCGGCGACGTCGACTGCGAGTGCGCGCCGCTGGCCCGGCGACGCTACCTGGGACGGCTCTCCGGCCCGCTGCTCGACCGCGTCGACGTGCTGGTCACGCTGCCGGCGATGCGCGCGGCGGAGCTGTTGCACACCGACACGCCGCACGAGTCCTCGGCGACCGTGGCCGCCCGGGTGGCCGTGGCCCGGCGAGCCGCCGCCGATCGCTGGGCGGCCACCGGGCACCGGGTGAACGCCGAGGTTCCCGGCCCCTACCTGCGCCGGCCGCCGTGGCACCTGCCGGCGCGGGTGACCCGCGAGCTGCGTCGCCGCCTCGACACCGGCTCGCTCTCGGCGCGCGGGTACGACCGGGTGCTCCGGCTCGCGTGGACGGTCGCCGACCTGGACGGCCGGGACCGCCCCGACCAGGGGGACGTCGCGGAGGCCATCCACCTCAGGACGGGAGAGGGCGCGTGACCGCCACCGACGAGCAGCGGCTGGCCCGGGTCGCGCTGACCTGGCTCGCCGAGCCCGGCACGCGGTCGGTCCACGCCCTGGTCGAGCGGATCGGCCCGGCGGCGACGCTCGACCTGCTGCTGGCCGGCGACGCGCCGGAGCGGACGCTCCGGTCGGCCGTCGCGGCCCGCACGGCGGCCGGTGACGCGCGCCGGGTGGCCGCCGAGGCCCTGGCCCGGGCCGAACGGCTCGGGGCGCGGCTGGTCACGCCGGAGGACGACGAGTGGCCGGCGCCGGTCGGCGAGCTGCGCCGGCTGGTGCTGCCCGACGCCGCCCGGCGGGTCGACGTGGAAACCGATCCGCCGCTCTGCTTCTGGGTACGCGGCGGCTGGCCGCTCGACGAGACACTGGCGCGTTCGGTGGCCGTGGTCGGCGCGCGGGCGGCCACCCCCTACGGCTCGCACGTCGCCACGGAGCTGGGCTACGGACTGGCCGACCGGGAGTGGACGGTCGTCTCCGGCGGGGCGTTCGGCATCGACTCGGCGGCCCACCGCGGGGCGTTGACCGCCGGCGGGCGCACCGTCGCGGTGCTGGCCTGCGGCCTGGACCGCCCGTACCCGATGGGCAACGCGGCGCTCTTCGACCGGATCGCCGAGACCGGCCTCCTGGTGAGCGAGTGGATGCCCGGCGCCGAACCGTTGCGTCCCCGGTTCCTCATCCGCAACCGGGTCATCGCGGCGGCCACCAGGGGCACGGTGCTGGTCGAGGCCGCCGCCCGCAGCGGCGCCACCCAGACGCTCAACCGGGCGCTCGGGCTCGGCCGACCTGCCATGGTGGTGCCGGGGCCGGTCACCTCGGCCATGTCGGTGGGCGGGCACGAGGTGCTCCGGGAACGGCCGTACGCCCGGCTGGTCACCGGTGTCGCGCACGTGCTGGAGGAGGTCGGGCGGATCGGGTACGACCTGGCGCCGCCGGCCCGGGCGGCCGAGCGGCCGAGGGACCGGCTCGACGACGAGGCCACCCAGGTGTTGGAGGCGCTGCCCCGCCGCCGGGCCCTCGACCTGGAGAGCGTCGCGGCGCGGGCCGGCGTGGACCTGCGCACCGCGATGCGAAAACTGTCCATGCTGGAGGAGCTGGAGCTGGTGGTGCGCCGGAGCGACGGCGGATACGCGCTCACGCCCCCCGACGCCGCCGAGCGGGGACGGCGGCCGTCGTGACGTCAGTCGCCCTCGAACCGGATCTCGACGTCGCGGCTCTCCTGGCAGCGGCGGGCGAGCCGGGCCAGCCGGCGGACCTGGTCGACCTCCGCCGGCGCCGCGGCCGCCTCGGCCAGACCACGCAGCTCGGTGAGCAGCTGCGGCACCTGGCCGGCGTCGACGACCAGCTCACCGAGCGGGTCGACCCGGTCCAGCAGCGGGGTGCGACCGCCGCCGCGTACCCGCTTGAGCAGGTCGAGCAGCACGTCCCGCGGATCCGCGACGACCTCGATCGAGACGTACGCGGGCGGGCGGCGGGCCGCGCCGGCCCGCACCCGCCGGTAGAGGACGGCATCCACTCCCACGCCCGGTCCCTCCTCGTGCCGGCGTCACCGTCGCGGGACGCCCTGCCGATCGCCGCCGACCCGACCCTGCCGCCCGGCGCCCACCACCCCCGCCGCCCGCCGACGCCAGGGAGGGCCCGCCCCACCCGTCGGCGACGGCGGGGAACCGGTGGCCGGTTCCCCGCACCACCTTCTCGCCACACGAGTTTCCCCTGTCCAGCGCCGCTTCTGCCACCCCGCCCGGCGCGCCGCCACGACCAGGTGTCGCCGGCGCGGGCCGTCTCGCCGAGGTGGCGGTGTCCCGGGCACCGACACCGCCACCCGGGCGGGGTGGAGTCGATCGTCGTGGGGCGGGACCGAGGCGGCGGGCCGGGGCGTGCCGGCCGTACGCTGGGGTGGTGTTGGCCGTCCGCACCCGCACGATCGGATCCGACTCCGACCACGACCGCCGGTCCGAAGCGGCCGGGGCCGTCGGTGGGTGAGCGGCGGCGCGGCACCCGGGCCACGCACGAGGAGCTGCCGGCGCCGATGCGCGAGGCGGTGGACGACTTCGCCGACCACCTGTCGCGGGTCCGTGACCGTTCGGCGCACACCGTCCGGGCCTACGTGACCGATCTCGTCTCGCTGCTCGACCACGCGGTCCGGATGGGTTGTGCCGACCTGGCGGGGCTGGATCTCGCGATGCTGCGCAGCTGGCTGGCCAAGCAGCGGACCATGGGGGCCGCCCGGACGACCATGGCCCGGCGGGTGGCGGCCGCGCGCACCTTCAGCGCCTGGGCGCACCGGGCCGGGCTGCTCCCCCACGACGTCGCCGCGCCGCTCGCCAGCCCCCGGGCCGGCCGGGAGCTGCCCACCGTCCTGCGCGCCGACCAGGCAGCCGCCCTGATGGACGCCCCGCTGCGCGCGGCGGACGCCCCCACCCCGGCCGACACGGCTCCTGCCGACGGTCGCACGGCCACCCCGGCTCCCGCCGGCAACACGGCGGACCCGGGCGACACGGCCGAGCAAAGCGAGGCGGCGGCCCCGGAGGGCGCGACCGGTGCGGCGCTGCTGCGGGACCGGCTGTTGCTCGAACTGCTCTACGGCACGGGGGTACGCGTCAGCGAAGCCTGCGGTCTGGACGTGGCCGACGTCGACCAGGCCCGCCGCGTGGTGCGCGTGCTCGGCAAGGGCGGCCGCGAGCGCGCGGTGCCGTACGGCGTGCCGGCGCAGCGGGCTCTGGACGCATGGCTGCGGCACGGCCGCCCGCGTCTGGCGACACCGGGATCGGGCCGCGCGCTGCTGCTCGGCGCCCGGGGCGGGCGGCTCAACCCGACCACCGCCCGGCGGATCGTGGCCGGCTGGTCCGGCGCGGCCGGGCTACCGAGGGTGACCCCGCACGGGCTGCGCCACTCGGCCGCCACCCACCTGCTCGAAGGGGGCGCCGACCTGCGGGCCGTGCAGGAGCTGCTGGGGCACTCGTCGCTCGCCAGCACCCAGATCTACACCCACGTCTCGGTCGAGCGGCTGCGGGCGGCCTACCGGCAGGCACACCCCCGGGCCTGACCCGCCGTCGCACCGCACCGGCCGCCGCCCGCCGGGCCCGCGGACGCGGAAGCGGTCGGGCGATGATCCACCACGGGCTACGATCGACGGATGACGGTGCCGCGGCCACCCGAGCCGATCCCGGGGGCTCGGCTGCTCTTCTCCCTCGACCCGTCCGTCAGCCACCTCAACCACGGCGCGTTCGGCGCCGTGCCGATCCCTGTGCAGCGCGCCCAGCAACGGCTGCGCGACGAGATGGAGTCGAACCCGCTGCGGTTCTTCACCCAGGGCCTGGTGGACCGGATCGCGCACGCCCGGCGGCACCTGGCCACCTTCATCGGGGCCGACCCCGACGGCACCACCCTGGTCGGCAACGTCACCGCCGGCGCGGCCGTCGTGCTCCAGTCGCTCGCGCTGCGCCCGGGCGACGAGGTGGTGACCACCGACCACGGGTACGGGGCGGTGGCCCTGTCGGTGGCGCGGGAGTGCGCGCGGACCGGTGCGGTGTCCCGGACCCTGCCGGTGCCGTTGTCGGCCACCGACGAGGAACTGGTCGAGATCGTCCGCGACGGGCTGCGCCCCGGGCGCACCCGGCTGCTGATCGTCGACCAGCTCACCTCGCCGACCGCCCGGCTGTTCCCGACCTCGGCGCTGGTCGCGGTGGCCCGGGAGCAGGGCGTGCCCGTGCTGGTGGACGCGGCGCACGCGCCGGGCATGCTGCCCACCACGGTCGCCTCGGTCGGCGCCGACTTCTGGGTCGGCAACCTGCACAAGTGGGCGTACGCGCCGCGCGGCACCGCCGCGCTGGTGGTCGCCGAGCGGTGGCGTGAGCGCATCCAGCCGCTCGTGGTCTCGTGGGAGCAGGACGCCGGGTTCCCGACCCGGGTCGAGTGGCAGGCCACCCTCGACTACACCGGCTGGCTGGCCGCCCCGGTCGGCCTGTTCACGCTGCGCAGCCTCGGCGTGGACCGGGTCCGGGCGCACAACGCGGCACTGGCCGCGTACGGGCAACGGGTCGTCGGGGACGCGCTCGGGGTGGCGCCGGAACGGCTGCCGGAGCCCGGCGGACCGGCGGTCGCCATGCGGCTCGTCCCGTTGCCGCCCGGCGTCGCGACCACCCTGGACACGGCCCGGGAGCTGCGGGCCCGGATCGCGGACCGGATCGGCGCGGAGGTGTCGGTCGCCGGCTGGAACGGGCGGGGTTACCTGCGCCTGTGCGGCCAGGTCTACAACACCCCGGAGGAGTACGACCGGCTGGCCGTGCGCCTGCCCACGCTGCTCGCCCAGGGCTGACCGGGCGGCCCGCTCACGGGCCGGGCGGGGTCGGGTCGAGCGGGAGCAGCCGGGCGCGACCGAAGCCGAGCAGCGCGAGCGGGTCCAGGTAGTCGGCACCCCGGCGCAGCCCCCAGTGCAGGCAGGCCGTGACGGGGCAGCCCGGGTGGCCGCCGCGCAGCTCACCGATCGGCGTGCCGGCGTCGACGGCGGCGCCGGCGGCGAGGCGGGACCGGACCGGCTCGTAGGTGGTGCGCAGCCCGTCGCGGTGCCCGACGGTGACCACCGGTCGGCCGGCGACCGGACCGGCGAACAGGACCGTCCCGGGGCCGGCCGCGCGTACCTCGGCGCCCGGGTCCCCGGCCAGGTCCACGCCGCGGTGCCCGGCCCGCCACGGCTGCGGCGGCGGATCGAACCGGCGGACCACCAGGGCCCGGCCGGCCAGCGGCCACCCGAACGGCCCGGCGGCGCGGGCGCCGGTCCGGCCTCCCGCCGCCACCGGTTCCGAGCCCGCCGGCACGGCCCCTGGCGCACCCGTCGGCACGGTCGGGGTGAGGATCAGCGTCAGCAGCAGGGCCGCGCCGACGCGACCGGTCGAGGTCCACACACCGCGCACTCTGCCCGCCCCGCGCGGCCGTCGTCACCTCGGCGTGGTCGCCGCTGTGGACAACGCCGGGGTTGTGGACGGCCGCCCGATCTCGGGGCGGATCTGTTAGCGCCGGGCCGCCTATGCTGACCGCGTGACGAAGGACTGGTACGCCTGGCACCGCGACTACGACCAGCCCGACTCGGCGCTGTCGAGACGACTCGTCGAGGTGCGCCGCCGGGTCACCGAGGCGTTGGACGCGGCGCCGCCCGGTCCGCTGCGCGCGGTCAGCCTCTGCGCCGGCCAGGGACGCGACCTGATCCCCGTGCTCGCCACCCACCCCCGGGGCGGGGATGTGACCGCCCGCCTGGTCGAGCTGGACCCGCGCAACACCGAGCTGGCCCGCCGGGCCGCCGCCGACGCGGGGCTGACCGGCGTGGAGGTGGTCACCGGGGACGCGGCGGTGACCGACCGCTACGCCGACCTGGCGCCGGCGGACCTGGTGCTGGTCTGCGGCATCTTCGGCAACATCGGCGACGACGACATCCGGGCGACCGTGCGGCACTGCGCGTCGCTCTGCGCCACCGGCGGCACGGTGCTGTGGACGCGGCACCGGCGGGAGCCGGACCTGGTGCCCACGATCTGCGACTGGTTCGCCGAGGAGGGCTTTGAACCGGTCGCGGTGAGCAGCCCGGCCGACGGCGTGGGCGTCGGCGCGCACCGCTTCACCGGCGCTCCCCGCCCGCTGGCGGCCGGCGCGCGGATGTTCGAGTTCGTCGGCTACGACCGGCTGGAGCAGTCATGACCACAGTGGACGACGTGAGCCGGCCGTCCCGGGTCGCCGGGCCGGACGAGGCGATCAGCGCCGAGGAACTCCAGCTGGCGGCGCGCAATCACGGCATCCCGCTGGAGGCGTTGCGCTACGACGTGACCCCGGCCGGCCTGCACTACCTGCTCATCCACTACGACATCCCGGACGTCGACCCGGACACGCACGCGCTCACCGTGTCCGGGGCGGTACGGCGGCCGCTGCGGCTCGACCTGGCGGCACTGCGGGCGCTCCCCCGGGTCACCCACCGGGTCACGCTGGAGTGCGCGGGCAACGGCCGGGCGCTGCTGCACCCCCGTCCGGTCAGCCAGCCGTGGCTGGTGGAGGCCGTGGGCAACGCCGAGTGGACGGGCACCCCGCTGGCCCCGCTGCTGCGCGAGGCCGGCCTGGCGGACGACGCGGTGGACGTGGTGTTCACCGGCGCCGACCACGGGGTGGAGCGTGGCGTCGAGCAGGACTACCAGCGGGCGCTGCCGCTGGCCGACGCGCTGCGCGAGGAGGTGCTGCTGGCGTACGAGATGAACGGCGCTCCCCTGCTGCCGCAGCACGGCGCGCCGGTGCGACTGATCGTGCCGGGCTGGTACGGCATGGCGCACGTCAAGTGGCTGCGCGACATCCGGGTGACGACCGAGCCGTTCGACGGCTATCAGAACGCGGTGGCCTACCGGCTGCGGCGCGACGCCGACGACCCGGGGGTGCCGGTGACCCGGATCGAACCCCGCGCGCTGGTGCGCCCGCCCGGCTTCCCGGACTTCATGTCCCGCACCCGGGTCCTGCGCCCGGGGCCGTGCACGGTGGACGGTCGGGCCTGGTCGGGGCATGCGCCGGTGACGTCGGTCGAGGTGACCGTCGACGGTGGCCAGACGTGGACGCCGGCGGACCTGGACGCGCCCTCCGGGGGCGAGTGGGCGTGGCGCCGGTGGTCGGTGCGCTGGACGGCGACGCCGGGCCGGTACGTGCTGGGCGCCCGGGCCACGGACGCCTCGGGGCGGACCCAGCCGGTCGAGCAGCCGTGGAACCGGGGCGGGTTCGCGAACAACCTGGTGCAGCGGGTCGAGGTGGTCGTGCCGGCGGAGTGATCCGCGCTCGCGGCGGGCCGTCCGGGCCCGCCGCGGTCAGCTGCCGAAACCGGAATCTGCGGGAAGCGAGATGTCGGGCTTTTCGAGCTCTTCCACATTGACGTCCTTGAACGTCATTACTCGGACGTTCTTGACGAAACGGGCAGGACGGTACATGTCCCACACCCAGGCGTCGTGCATCTCGACCTCGAAGTAGACCTCGCCGTCCGAGTTGCGGACGTGCAGGTCAACCTGGTTGGCCAGGTAGAACCGGCGCTCGGTCTCCACCACGTAGGAGAACTGGCGGACAATGTCGCGGTACTCCCGGTAGAGCTGCAGCTCCATCTCGGTCTCGTACTTCTCGAGATCTTCCGCGCTCATCGCACTCCGCCTTCCATGACCACATCTTCCCCCACCGACGCCGGAGGTCGCGGCTGCTCGCCCAACGCCACGCCGACGGTACCCCCTGGCGCGCCGGAGCGCTCCATCGGCTCGTCCGGCCGTCCACCCACCCGGCCGGGAAGCACCGGGTCCGGCCCCCCGGCGGCCGGACGCCGGGCCCGGGGCGGCCGCCCGTCCCGCCCGGACACGGCGGCGACGTTCACGTACGAGAAACGGTGTTCCCGGCACGGCCCCCGCTCGCGCAGCGCGGCGCTGTGCTCCGCGGTGATGTAGCCCTTGTGCTCGGCGAAGCCGTAGCCGGGGAACCGCCCGTCCAGTTCCACCATGATCCGGTCCCGGGTGACCTTGGCCAGCACGCTCGCCGCCGCGACGCAGGCGGCCACCCGGTCGCCCTTCCAGACCGCCAGCCCCGGCACGTCGAGCCCGTCGACGCCGAAGCCGTCGGTCAACACGTATTCCGGCCGGGTGGTGAGCGAGGCCAGGGCCCGGCGCATCGCGGCCAGGTTGCACACGTGCAGACCGCGGGCGTCGACCTCCTCGGCCGGGATGACCACCACGGCGTACGCCACAGCGCGCGCCACCACCTCGTCGTAGACCCGCTCACGGGCCGCCGGGGTGAGCAGCTTCGAGTCGGCCAGCTCGTCGATCTCGCCACGCCGCCCCTCGGGCAGCACCGCGGCGGCGGCCACCAGCGGACCCGCGCAGGCGCCCCGGCCCGCCTCGTCGGCGCCCGCCACGTGCCGGAAGCCCCGCCGTTGCAGCGCCCGCTCCAGCGCGTAGAGCCCGCCGTCGCGGCGCACCACGGTGCGCGGCGGGGTCAGCACGGGCCGCTCCCGGTCAGCACCCGGCCGAGGCGGTCGGCCAGGTCCGGCGGGTAGTAGCGGTCGGCGGTCGCGGTCAGCTCGCCGACGGTCCACCAGCGGTGCCCGTGCACACTGGCGCGCTCGACCGCGTCGAAACCGGCGGTGTCGACCTCCCAGCCGGACACCCGGGCGAGAAAGAACTCCTGCTCCTGGCGGTACCAGACCCCGTCGAACGGGAACTCGACCGTCTCGGACCAGACCGGCGCGCCCAGCTCGGCCGGGGCGAGCCGCAGGCCGGTCTCCTCGGCCAACTCGCGCGCCGCGCCCTCGGCCGGGGTCTCGCCGGGATCGAGCCCGCCGCCCGGGGTGAACCAGTAGCGGTGGTCCGGCCGGGCCGGATCACTGCCCTGGAAGAGCAGCACCCGGTCGGACGCGTCGACCAGGAGGACCCGGGCGGCGCGACGAGGGGTGTAGACGGTCACCGGACCAGCCTGCCAGACGCCTGTGACGAACGACCACGCCCTCCCACCCGTGGCGGGTCAGGGGTTGGGGATGCCGTCGAACTGCTCGGGCACGGTGAGCCAGGTCGCCCGCCCGACCGGCCAGAAGATGGTGAAGGCCCGGCCGACGACCTCGCCCTCCGGGATGGTGGCCTCGGTGATGTCCTCGCCGGACTGCTGCCAGTGCTCCAGCGAGTCGCCGGAGGCCTCCCGGTGGTCGCCCATCACCCAGAGCCGGCCCTTCGGCACGGTGATGTCGAAGTCCTGGTCGGCCGGCTTGTTGCCGGGGAAGATGAACGGCTCGTCGATCGGCTTGCCGTTGATGATCAGCCGCTCCTGCGGGCCGGTGCGGTCGCAGCAGACCACGTGGTCGCCGCCGACCCCGATCACGCGCTTGATGAAGTCCTCACCGTTGGGGTTGCCGCTCCACTCGGTGGGCGCCTTGAACACGATCACCTCGCCCCGGTGCGGCGAGCGGAAGTCGTAGACCAGCTTGTTGACCAGCACCCGATCGTCGATCTTGAGAGTGTTCTCCATGGACGGGGACGGGATGAAGAAGGTCTGCAGCACGAAGGCACGAACCAGCACTGCGACCAGGATCGCCACGCCCAGGAGGATGGGCAGTTCCTTCCAGAAGGAGCTGCGCGGCTTCTCGGTCTGCTCGTCAATCACGGGAGGAGCCTACGTCCCCCGGTACGGCGCGGTCGCCCCGAACCCGCGAGAACAGTCAGCGCCGCCGCGACCGGGAGAATCAGGACGACCCCACCCACCGGATCCGGGTCGACCGGGGCCGGGCGCGCCGGCGCGGCGTCCGGACGGGGCAGGTCGGAGAACGTCTTCGGCACGGGCAACGAGGTCCAGCGCTGGGACGGCCAGACGATCATGAACGCCCGGCCGACGACGTTGTCGATCGGCACCGGGCCCTGACAGCGGGCGTCCTGCGACACCAGCCGGTGGTCGCCCATCACGAAGATCTGCCCCGGTGGCACCACCACCTCGGTGAACTGCCGGGAGCGGCACTCCTTGGGATTGGGCGGAAGCTCGACCGGGGAGTCCTCTGAGACGTAGGCCTGCTCGTCCAGCGGCACGCCGTTGACCACCACGCGGCCGTCGTCGCAGCACCAGACCTTGTCGCCGGGCACGCCGATGACGCGCTTGATGAAGTCCTTCTCGCCGGGCCGGCTGACGCCGACGAGGTCACCGAGCGTCCGGCCGACCTTGCCGGCGAGGTTGGTCGGCGGCGCGGGCGCCTCCTGGGCGACCCAGCGGTCGGTGCCCCGGAACACCACGACCTCGCCCCGGACCGGGTCACGGACGTCGTAGACGACCTTGTTGACCAGCACCCGGTCGCCGATGAGCAGCGTGTTCTCCATCGACCCGGAGGGGATGAAGAAGGCCTGGAGCAGGAACGTGCGGATCAGCACCGCCAGGCAGAACGCCACGATGAGCAGCAGCGGCAGTTCCTGCCAGAGCGGCATCTGCCGGCGGCCGCGCCGGGCTCGCCGGCGCCAGGGATCGACGGTGCCGTCCTCGTCCAGCATCTGCACCATGCCACTCTCCGGTCCGCC
Organism: Micromonospora sediminicola; assembly: GCF_900089585.1. Lineage (NCBI taxonomy): Bacteria > Bacillati > Actinomycetota > Actinomycetes > Micromonosporales > Micromonosporaceae > Micromonospora > Micromonospora sediminicola. The sequence goes on from NZ_FLRH01000004.1 coordinate 1,033,819, forward strand.
GAAACGACACTACCGCCCGGGAGTCTCCTCGGAGACCCCACGGGCGGCAGTGGACTGCTTCCCGCCGTCCGGCTGCGCCCGTACCGACCAGGGTAATGCGATCCGGTCGATACGACATCCGCGCAGTTCGGGCGGCGTGGCGAGCGGGAATTCAGCTCGCCGGCTGCTTCTCCCGCAGCTCCTTGATCTTGGCCTTCTTGCCGCGCAGCTCGCGCAGGTAGTAGAGCTTGGCGCGCCGCACGTCACCGCGGGTCACGACCTCGATCCGGTCGATGCCCGGGCCGTTGAGCGGGTAGGTGCGCTCCACGCCGACACCGAAGCTGACCTTGCGGACCGAGAAGGTCTCGCGCAGACCGTCACCCTGGCGGCGGATGACGACGCCCTGGAAGATCTGGACCCGGGACCGGTTGCCCTCGACGACTCGCGCGTGCACCTTGACGGTGTCACCGGCGCGGAAGTCGGGCAGGTCGGTGCGCTTCGACTGGGCGTCAAGGGCGTCCAGGATGTTCATCGCTGCGTCCTCGTGAGGCTCACGGCGCATCGTCAGTCGATGCGCGAACGGGTGATTCTGACCCCCGGGTGGCGGCCGGCGTGAACCGGTCCCGGTCGGAGGTCCTCGCAGCCGCCCACGGCGTGGACGGATGCGGCAACCCCTCTACTTTGCCACATCCCCCGACGACGAGGAAAATCCGCCCCGGTCCAGCGCCGCCCGGTCGCGCTCGTCGAGCGTCTCCGGGGGCAGCGCGTCGATCATGTCGGGGCGGCGGGTCGCGGTCCGCCGCAGCGCCTCGTCGCGCCGCCAGCGGGCGATCCGGGCGTGGTCGCCGGAGCGGAGCACCTCGGGCACGTCCAGCCCGCGCCAGGTCGCCGGCTTGGTGTAGAGCGGGGCCTCCAGCAGCCCGTGGGCGTGCGACTCCTCGTCCAGCGAGCCGGCGTTGCCGAGCACCCCGGGCAGCAGCCGGGTGACCGCCTCCAGGATCACCAGCACGGCCACCTCGCCGCCGAAGAGCACGTAGTCACCGAGGGAGACCTCGGTCACCCGCATCCGGGTCGCCGCGTGCTCCAGCACCCGCTGGTCGATGCCCTCGTACCGGCCGCAGGCGAAGAGCAGATGCGACTCGGCGGCCAGCTCGTGCGCCACGGCCTGGGTGAACGGGACGCCGGCCGGCGACGGGACGAGCAGCCGGGGCAGGGTGTGCCCGTCCGGGCTCAGCTCGTCGGGGGCCAGCGAGTCCAGCGCCTCACCCCACGGTTCCGGCCGCATGACCATGCCCGGACCGCCGCCGTACGGCGTGTCGTCGACCGTGCGGTGCACGTCGTGGGTCCAGGTCCGCAGATCGTGTACGGCCAGCCGCAGCAGCCCGTTCGCGCGGGCCTTGCCGATCAACGACAGGTCCAGCGGGGCGAAGTACTCCGGGAAGATCGACACGATGTCGACGCGCATGCGGTGGCTCCAGCTACAGGTCGAGCAGGCCACTGGGCAGGTCGACGACGACGCGACCGCCGGCGAGGTCCACCTCGGGCACGATCGCCTTGACGAACGGGATGAGCGCGGGCGGCCCTTCGGGCCGCCGCAGTACCAGCAGGTCGGAGGCGGGGGCGTGGTCGATCCGGGCCACCTCGCCGAGCCGCTCGCCGTCCCGGGTGACCACGGCGAGCCCGACCAGCTGGTGGTCGTGGAACTCCTCCGGGTCCTCCGGCGGGGCCACGTCGGCGCTGTCGACACCGACCAGCGTGTTACGCAGCGCCTCGGCCACGTCGCGGCCGAGCACGCCCTCGAAGACGACCAGCAGCCGACCCTGGTGCCAACGGGCCGACTCGACGGTCAGCTCCGGCGGCACCCGCCAGGCGCCGGGCTCGGCCGGAACCGCGCCCGGTTCAGTGCGCAGCACTGAACCGGGCGCGAACCGTGCTTCGGGCTCATCGGTCCGCACCTCCACGGTGACCTCTCCGCGGATGCCGTGCGGTTTGCCGATCCGGCCGACGACGAGAAGCATCAGTACGAGTCGACGATGTCGACGCGTACCCCACGCCCGCCGATGGAGCCGATCACCTGGCGCAGCGCCTTGGCGGTCCGGCCGGACCGCCCGATCACCGTGCCGAGATCCTCCGGGTGCACGCGGACCTCGAGCCGCTTGCCCCGACGGGAATCGACCATCCGCACCCGGACGTCGTCCGGGTGGTCGACGATCCCCTTGACCAGGTGCTCCAGGGCGGGACGCAGCGCCATGTCAGGCCTGCTCGCCGGACTCTGCACCGGTCTGCTCCTCGGCCTTGGGCTCGGCGGCCTTCGGCTCCTCGGCCTTGGCGGCCTTCTTGGCCGGCTTGGCCGGGGTCTCCGCCACGCCGGCGGCGGCCTTCGCCTCGGCCTCGTACGCCGCCTTGCGGTCGGCCCGCTCCGGGGCGACCTTCAGCGGCGGCGGGGCCGGCAGGCCCTTGAACTTCTGCCAGTCACCGGTCAGCTCCAGCAGGCGCTGCACGGCCTCGCTCGGCTGAGCGCCGACCGACAGCCAGTACTGGACCCGCTCCGACTTGACCTCGATCACCGAAGGGTCTTCCTTCGGCTGGTACACACCGACGAACTCGATCGCGCGACCGTCACGCTTGGTGCGCGAGTCGGCGATGACGATGCGGTACTGCGGGTTGCGGATCTTGCCCATCCGCAGGAGCCGGATCTTTACGGCCACAGTTGTTTCGCTCCTGTTGCGATCTCACCGGCCCGTACGGGCGGTGTGGCGGGTGAGCGCCGACCGGCACAGTGGGGTTTGGGCCGGAGACTGCTCGGTGAACTGACGACGCGCCCGGGTTAGAGGGCGCCGGACGCGCGCCGGATACCAGCGGACCATTCTGCCAGATCCGTACCGGATCTCTCGCACCGGACCCGGACCGTACGCCCTCCAGCGGTCGTCCGTGACGAACGACACGTGCTCAGCGGACCGGTGGCCGGTCCCATCCGGGCGGCAGTTCGTCCGGTACGTCCCACTCGGCGGGTGGGGTGAAGTCGCACCACGTGCCGTCGAACGGGAACGCCCCCGCCTCGGCCAGGCGGATCACCCGCTCCCCCTCCGCGCGGACCGCCTTCTCGTCGGCCACCCAGTAGTGCTCCGGGAAGGCGAGCCGCTCTGCGAACTCGTCCTCGTCCTTCCACTCCCAGCTCAGGTCGGGACGCACCACCACGTCGAGGTCCTGGTCCACCACGTCGACCCCGGCCACCGCCCCGTCGTCCCAGCGGACCCCGGGCTCCTCCAGGTTGACGTACCAGCTCTGGAACCGGTCCCCGGCGTCGCGGAACCACCAGACCGAGTGGGCGGCGCCGGTGGGCAGGAACTTCAGCACCGGCGGGCCGTTCCACGTACCGCGCGCCAGGGCGTACCCGGAGGTGATCCACTCGGTGAACGGCACCGCACGCATCCCGAGCCCGGCGGCGGTCACCTCGTGCGCGACGGGCGCCTGCCGCGCCACCCACAGCAGCAGCCCTCGCTCGTCGTCGGAGACCACACGCGCCGCGCGGACCCATCCGATCCGCCCACGCCGCACGTTGCGGTGCAGAACCAGGCGGCCGGGTTCGAAGCGCACGCTCACCATCCCTGACGTGTTAAGAGGGGCCCCTTGCTCTACCGGAGGCGTTAACAAGGGGCCCTTCCTTGCATCTCAGTAGGCGCGGGCCAGGATGGCGACCAGGTCGGGCTCGTCCTCGGAGTCGGGCACCGAGCCGTCGGCCCGCAGCAGGCAGCGGACCGTCACACCCTGCGCGTTCGCCTCGGCCTCACCGGGCACGCCGACCGCCGACCACGGCACCATGGCCCAGCCGGTGGCGGACGCCTCGATCGCCTCGGCCAGCGTCGACACCTCGACGGTGCGGGACCGGCGGAACTCCAGCGCCTGGTCGTGCAGCGCCCGCTGGTCGGCCTCCAGCGCGGCCAGGACCGCGCCGACCACGTCGGCCACCGGCGTCGGGGCCTTCGAGCCGTCCGTGCGCCGGACCACCACCGCGTTGCCGGCGGCCAGGTCACGGGGGCCGACCTCGACACGGACGGGGTAGCCGCGCAGCTCGGCGTCGACGGCGCGGCGGCCGAACGCGGTGTCGGTCCGGTCGTCCAGCGCGACCCGGACCCCGGCGTCGCGCAGCGCGTCGCGCAGCTTGGCCGCCGCCTCGCTCACGCCCTCGCCGTCCTTGACGATCATCACGTACGCCTGGACCGGCGCCAGCTTCGGCGGCACCCGCAGCCCGTTGTCGTCGCCGTGGCACATGATCAGGCCGCCGAGCATCCGGGTGGAGGTGCCCCAGGAGGTGGTCCAGGCGTGCTCCCGGCCGCCCTCGGCCGAGGAGTAGCTGATGTCGAACGCCTTGGCGAAGTTCTGGCCCAGCTCGTGGCTGGTGCCGAGCTGGAGCGCCTTGCCGTCGCCCATCATGCCCTCGCACGTGTACGTGGCGGTGGCGCCGGCGAAGCGTTCCCGGGCGGTCTTCAGGCCGACCACCACCGGGATGCCCAGCACGTTGACCATCAGGTCCTCGTACGCCTCGTGCAGGATCCGCCGGGCGTAGGCCCGCGCGTCCTCCCGGGTGGCGTGCGCGGTGTGCCCCTCCTGCCAGAGGAACTCGCTGGTGCGCAGGAAGATCCGCGGGCGCAGCTCCCAGCGGACCACGTTGGCCCACTGGTTGAGCAGCAGCGGCAGGTCCCGGTAGGAGTCGATCCACTTGGCCATGAACTCGCCGATGACCGTCTCGCTGGTGGGACGCACCACCACCGGCTCGGCGAGCTGCTTGCCGCCGCCGTGGGTGACCACGGCCAGCTCCGGCGAGAAGCCCTCGACGTGCTCGGCCTCCCGCTTGAGGTAGCTCTCCGGGATGAAGAGCGGGAAGTAGGCGTTCTCCGCGCCGGCCGCCTTGATCCGGGCGTCCATCTCGGCCTGCATCCGCTCCCAGATGGCGTAGCCGGCCGGCCGGATGACCATGGTGCCCCGCACCGGTCCGTTGTCGGCCAGCTTCGCCTTGGCGATCAGGTCCTGGTACCAGCGGGGAAAGTCCTCCGCACGGGGAGTGAGCACGCGTGCCATGACCGCACATCCTATGCGCCGGGCGAGCCGCCGCTGCGTCGGGGAGCCGGCGGGCGCCGTGTCGGGCCCGCCGGCCGTAGACTTCGACGACGATGGGTGAGGCACGGGACGCGATCGTCGACGCCGCCCGGGCCCAGACCGTGGCCTGCGGCTGGGACGGCGTGCGGATGGGCGCGGTGGCCGAGGCCGCCGGGGTCAGCCGGCAGACGGTCTACAACGAGTTCGGCACCAAGGCGGGTCTGGCCGAGGCACTGGCCCGGCGCGAGGTGGACCGGTTCGTCGGTGAGGTGCGGGCCGCGCTCGCCGAGCACGGCGCCGACGTCCACGCCGCCGCGTACGCCGCGATCCGCCGCACACTCGCCTCCGCCGCCGACAATCCCCTGGTCAAGGCGATCCTGACCAGCGCCCGGGGCGGTTCGGACGAGCTGCTGCCCTACCTGACCACCCGCTCCGAGCTGGTCCTCACCGAGTCGACCACCGCGCTGCTGGAGTGGGCGGGGTGCCACCTGCCCGACGCCGACCCGGCGGCGCTGACCTTCGCGGCCGACAGCATCGTCCGCCTGGTTGTGAGCCACATCGTGCTGCCCCAGGCGCCGGTGGACGAGACCGCCGGGAAGTTGGCCGACCTGGCCGTGCTCCTCTTCCTCGCCGCCGCCTCGCCACGCTGAGCCGTCGCGGTCAGCGGACCACCCGGCCGCGCAGCACGATGCGGCTGGGCGACCGGACCACGCGCAGGTCGCGGCGCGGGTCCTCGGGATAGACCACCAGGTCGGCGAGGCCGCCCTCGACCAGGCCGGGGAAGCCGAGCCACTCCCGGGCCCGCCAGGAGGCGGCGGCGAGCACGTCCTCGGCCGCCATACCGGCCTGCTCGTGCAGCAGCAGCATCTCCTCGGCCGCCAGCCCGTGGTCGATGCCGCCGCCCGCGTCGGTGCCCACGTAGATCGGTACCCCGGCCTCGTGTGCGGCGCGGACCACGTCGGGGAAGCGGTCGCGCAGGGCGAGCATGTGGTCGGCGTACCCGGGGAACTTCGGTCGGGCCTGCTCCGCGATGTGGCCGAACGTCCGAATGTTGATCATGGTGGGGACCAGCGCGGTGCCCTGCCGGGCCATCAGGTCGATCAGGTCGACGCTCAGCCCGGTGCCGTGCTCCACCGAGTCCACCCCGGCCCGCACCATGATCTCCACGGCCGACTCGGAGAACGTGTGCACCGCTGCGCGTACCCCGGCGGCGTGCGCGGCGGCGACCGCCGCGGTCATCGTGTCGGCGTCCCAGGCCGGGGCGAGGTCGCCCACCCCCCGGTCGATCCAGTCGCCGACCAGCTTGACCCAGCCGTTGCCGGCGGCGGCCTGCGCGGCCACGGTCGCGGCCACCTCGGCGGCGCCGACCTCCACGCCGATGTCGCGCAGGTAGCGCTTCGGCGGCGCGACGTGCCGACCGGCGCGGGCCAGTCGCGGCAGTCCCGGCTCGTCCTCCAACTCGGGATACGGGTACGGCGAGCCGGCGTCGCGGATCGCCAGCACGCCGGCGTCCCGGTCGATCCGGGCCAGCTCCCGCGCCTGGTCGAGGGAGGTGATCGGGGCGCCGCCCCGGGCGATGCCGATGTGGCAGTGCGCGTCGGTCAGGCCGGGCAGCACGTAGCCGCCGTCGGCCACCGTCTCGGCGCCCGGCACCGGTTCGAAGGTGACCCGGTCGTCGACCAGCCAGACGTCCCGGACCTCGTCGTCGGGAAGGAACACACCGCGCACGTGCAGAGCCATGTGCACAGTCCTACCCGATCAGCCCTCCTCGGCCGCGAGCAGGTCGTTGCGCCGCGCGGTCAGCGCCGGCAGGTCGACCGAGACCTTCCACGGCCGCTCCGTGACGAACAGGTCCTCGGTGTGGGTCACCTGCTCGTACTCGCGGGTGCCGCCGCCGAGCGTGTATTCGGTGAGCGCGATCCGCTCGTGCTGCGGGTCCACCACCCAGTAGGAGCGGACCCCGGAGTGCGCGTAGACCTTCGCCTTGTCGTACAGGTCGCGGAAGTGCGAGGTCGGCGAGACGACCTCCACGGCGAGCAACGCGTCCTCCACCGGGACGGGCGAGCGGCCGGCGTGCTTGCGCCGGATCACCACCACGTCCGGGCGCGGCTCGTTGCGGCGGTCGACCCGCATGGACAGGTCGATGGTCGCCAGGAACTCCGGCGGGCAGTTGACTTCGAGCGCGAGCAGCAGGCGGACGCACAGGTCCTGGTGCATGGCGGTGGGCGACGGCACGATCAACCTTCCGTTGATCAGTTCGTACGGAAGGTCCTTGGGCAGGTCGCCCAGGTCGTCGACCGTCCACTCGGGCCGCTCCGGCAGGATCGGGGCCGCGGTCATTGACATCTCCTTCCAGGGGGGCGACATCACCCTAGGAAAGGATGACGTCGCCCACCGTCACCGACACACGTCAGCGCGGGCCGTTGTCGCCGCCCTTGCCGAGCTTGTTGAAGTCGATCTTCGGCAGCTTGAAGCCGGGCGGCAGGCCCTGCCCACCGGCCAGGTCGCCCGGGTCCAGGCCCGGCGGCAGCTGCGGCATGCCGCCCGGGAAACCGCCCGGCACACCGGCGCCGGTACGCGGCCGACCGCCGCCCTTGGTGCCCTTGCGCTTGTTCTTCGGCGACTTGGTCGCCTTGCGCCGGCCGCCGCCGGGCAGGCCCATCATGCCGCCCATCTGCTTCATCATCTTCTGCGCGTCGGCGAAGCGGTTGAGCAGCTGGTTGACGTCCATCACGGTGACGCCGGAGCCGCTGGCGATGCGGGCGCGCCGGGAACCGTTGATGATCTTCGGGTTGGTGCGCTCGGTCGGGGTCATCGACCGGATGATCGCGGTGACCCGGTCGAAGTGCTTGTCGTCCAGCTCGGCGATCTGGTCCTTCATCTGCCCCATGCCGGGCATCATGGCCAGCACGTTGGCGATCGGACCCATCCGCCGGACCGCGATGAGCTGATCGAGGAAGTCCTCCAGCGTGAAGGTCTCCCCACCCATCAGCTTGGCGGTCATCTTCTCCTTCTGATCGGAGTCGAAGGCCGCCTCGGCCTGCTCGATCAGAGTGAGGACGTCGCCCATGCCGAGGATCCGGCTGGCCATCCGGTCGGGGTGGAAGACGTCGAAGTCCTCCAGCTTCTCGCCGGTGGAGGCGAAGAGGATCGGCTGGCCGGTGACCTCCCGGACGGAGAGCGCGGCGCCACCGCGGGCGTCACCGTCGAGCTTGGAGAGCACCACGCCGGTGATGCCGACGCCGTCGCGGAACGCCTCGGCGGTGCGGACCGCGTCCTGACCGACCATGGCGTCGATGACGAAGACGACCTCGTCGGGCTGGACCGCGTCCCGGATGTCCGCGGCCTGCTGCATCATCTCGGCGTCGATGCCGAGCCGGCCGGCGGTGTCCACGATGACGATGTCGCGGGCGGCCCGGCGGGCGTGCTCGATCGAGTCGCGGGCCACCTGCACCGGGTCGCCGACGCCGTTGCCGGGCGCCGGGGCGTACACCTCGACGCCGGCCCGGCCACCGAGCACCTGGAGCTGCCCGACGGCGTTCGGGCGCTGGAGGTCGGCGGCGACCAGCAACGGCTGGTGCCCCTGGGCCTTGAGCCAGCGGGCCAGCTTGCCGGCGAGAGTGGTCTTGCCGGAACCCTGGAGGCCGGCCAGCATGATCACGGTCGGCGGGTTCTTGGCGAACTGCAGCCGCCGGCCCTCGCCACCGAGGATGTTGATCAGCTCTTCGTTGACGATCTTGACGATCTGCTGGGCCGGGTTGAGCGCCTGGGAGACCTCGGCCCCGCGGGCCCGCTCCTTGACGTTCGCGATGAAGCCCTTGACCACCGGCAGGGCGACGTCGGCCTCCAGCAGCGCCATCCGGATCTCGCGCGCGGTGGCGTCGATGTCGGCGTCGGTGAGCCGACCCTTGCCGCGGAGCTTGGTGAAGATCCCGGACAGGCGGTCACTCAAGGTGTCAAACACGCGAACATCCCGTTTGTCGTTTTCGGCGGGCACAGCGGCCGGGCCGGCTGTCCAGCCCACCGTTAGGGTAGCCCGCCGCCCGCACCCCCGCTCCGACCCGGCCGCCCCGCGCCCCGCGCCCCGCGCCCCGCGCCCCGCGCCCCGCGCCCCGCGCCCCGCGCCCCGCGCCCCGCGCCCCGCGCCCCGCGCCCCGCGCCGACGGACGATAAGCCCCCGCACACCCTGTCGAGCTGATAACACCAACAACTCACGTCCACTCGCCGTCACCCCGCCACTGAGTCGTTCCTGCTATCAGCTCCAAAGGCACCGAGAACCCCACACCCGCACCGCACTCAACAAAGTGACGACGACGAGATCCGCCCACCGCCGAAGCGGGCGGGCACGACGGGACCTGCCAACCGCCGACCCCGTCCGGACCCCGCCGACAGCCGTCGACCACAGCGCCCGAGGAGCACCCGCCCGGGGCACGACAACCCCAACACCCTGTCGAGCTGATAGCGGGAACGACTCACGCCCACTCGCCGTCGCCCCGCTACTGAGTCGTTCCTGCTATCAGCTCCAAAGGCACCGGGAACCCCACACCCGCCCCGCGCCCAGCAGGGTGACGACGAGATCCGCCCACCGCCGGCGGCCTTCGGCCGCAGGGCCGCAGGGCCGCAGGACCGCAGGGCCGCAGGGCCGGGTCAGGAGACGACCAGGCCCGACTGGTACGCGAAGACCACCAACTGGGCCCGGTCACGGGCGCCGAGCTTGACCATGGCCCGGCTGACGTGGGTCCGCGCCGTCGCCGGGCTGACCACCAACCGGTCGGCGATCTCGGCGTTGCTCAACCCCTCGCCGACCAGGGCCACCACCTCCCGTTCCCGGTCGGTGAGCGACCCGAGCCGGGGGTGCGGGCGCGGCACCCGGGCCGGGCGGGTGGCGAACTCTCGGACCACCCGGCGGGTCACCGACGGGGACAGCAGCGCCTCCCCCTCGGCGACCAGGCGGATCGCCCGCAGCAGGTCGACCGGGCGGGTGTCCTTGGTGAGGAAGCCGCTGGCGCCGTGCCGGAGCGCGTCGAAGACGTACTCGTCCAACTCGAACGTGGTCAGCACGATCACCCGGGTGCCGGCCAGGGCCGGGTCGCCGACGATCCGGCGGGTGGCCTCGATGCCGTCGACGCCGGGCATCCGCACGTCCATCAGCACCACGTCGGGGCGTTCCCGACGGGCCGCCTCCACGGCGGCGAGCCCGTCGGCGGCCTCGCCGACCACGGACAGGTCGTCCTCGCTCTCCACCAGGGCCCGCAGGCCGATCCGGACCAGGTCCTGGTCGTCGGCGAGCAGTACGCGGATCATGCGACCTCCCGGAGCGGCAGCCTGGCGTGCACCCGGAAGCCACCGGGCGGGGCCGGCCCGGCGCTGAAGGTACCGCCCAGCGCGGTGACCCGCTCGCGCATCCCGGCCAGGCCGAAGCCGCCCGACCGCTCGGGCGGAGTCGTTCCGCCCCGGCCGGTGTCGGTGACCTCCACGGTGACCTCGTCCGAGGCGTACCCGACGCGGACTGCGGCGGTGGCCGGGCCCGCGTGCCGCAGGACGTTCGTCAGCGCCTCCTGCACCACCCGGTACGCGGCCAGGTCCACCGCCACCGACAGCGGGCGCGGCGTCCCGCTCACCTCGACGGTGACCGGCACCCCGGCGCCGGCCAGCCGATCGCGCAGCTGCGGTAGCTGACCCAGCCCCGGCGCCGGCGCGCGCGGGTCGGCGCTCTCCTCGCGCCGGACCACGGTGAGCGTGACCCGCAGCTCGTCCAGCGCCTCCTTGCTGGTCCGGCTGATCGCGGTGAGCGCCGCCTCGGCCTGTTCCGGCCTGCGGCCCAGCAGGTGCAGCGCGATCTCGGCCTGGAGGTGGATCGCGGCGAGCCCGTGGCCCACCACGTCGTGCACCTCGCGGGCCACCCGCAGCCGCTCCGCGTCGGCCAGCCGGCGGGCCTCGTCGCCCCGGGCGCGCGCGGTGGCCTCCCGGCTCAACCGCACGGTGACCCCGACCGCGAACGGCACCACCACCCAGGCGGCGGCGGGCATCACCCCGAGCGGGCCGGCCCGGTGGGCGCCGACCAGCGCGTCGGCGAGCAGCGCCAGCAACGCGGCCCCGCCGGCCACCGCCGCGGTCCGGGTCGCGCGGTGCGCGGCCACCGTGTAGACCGCGACGAACAACGACAGCAGGACCGGGCCGTACGGGTACCCGAGCACCAGATACGCCGTGGTCACGGCGGTGACCACGGCCAACGTCGTGAGCGGCCAACGACGGCGGCCCGCCACCGCGACCGCCGCCACCACGACCAGCGGGTACGCGGCCGGGCCGGGATCGACGCCCTGGACCGCGCCGGCCGCCGCGGTCCCGACCAGCCCGATCGCCAACAGGACCGCCGCGACGAGCCCGTCGGCGACGAGCCTGCGCCACGCGTCACGGTCCGGTGCCAGGTGCATGCTGACCAGAGTGTCCCCCGCCCGGGCGCGACGCGTCGGCCACCGGGCCGATCCCCGCGTACGTCAGCGGACGTAGCCGCTCAGACGGCGGCCAGCACCGCGGCCTCGACGCGGGCCCGTTCCTCGTCCGGTGGCCAGCCGCCGACCAGATAGAACACGTCCACCACGTCGCCGCCCAGGGTGGAGATCCGGGCGGCGCGCACCTGGGCCCCGGCCTCGTCCAGCGCGCAGGCGACCCGGTAGAGCAGCCCGGCCGCGTCGGCGGCGCGCAGCTCCAGCAGCACCGCGTCGGTGGCCGCCTCCCGGTGCCAGACGACCCGGGGCGCCGCCCCCCGGCTCCGCGCCGCCAGGGCCCGGCCGCGTAGCCGTTGGGTGACCGAGACGTCGCCGGTGACCGCGCGGCGCAGGTCGGCGCTGAGCGCGATCGGGTCGGGGGCCAGCCCGTAGCGCGGCTGCACCCGGCACTCGACCAGCGCGCGGTCGTCGACCGTGGCGGCGTCCGCCGAGATCACCTCCAGCCGGTGCAGGGCCAGGCATCCGGCCACCGTGGCGAGCAGCCCCCGCCGGTCGGCCGCGGCCACCGACACCCGGTCCTCCCCCAGGTGTACGACCGGCAGCGGCCCCGCCAGCAGCGCCGGGTCGGGGGCCGGCGGGGCCGGCACCACCCCGGTGTCCAGGGTGGTCCGCACCCGGGCGACCAGCTCCGCGATCAGCCGGCCCTTCCAGCCGGACCAGGCGGCCGGGCCGGTGGCGGCGGCGTCCGCCCGCACCAGCGCGTGCAGCAACTCCAGGGTGGTGGTGTCGCCGACCCGCTCGGCGACCCCGGCGACTGTCTTCGGGTCGGACAGGTCCCGTCGGGTGGCCACGTCGGGCAGCAGCAGGTGCAGCCGGACCAGGGTGCCGATCAGCGCCGCCTCGGGCGCGGGCAGCCCGATCCGGGTGGCCACCGCCTCCGCGAGCGGCGCCCCGACGGTCGAGTGGTCTCCGGGCAGTCCCTTGCCGATGTCGTGCAGGAACGCGCCGAGCAGCAGCAGATCGGGGCGCTCCACGTCGCGGGTGTGCCGGCTCGCCTCGTACGCGGCCTGCACCAGGTGCCGGTCCAGGGTGAACCGGTGCACCGGGTTGTGCTGGGGCAGGCTGCGCAGCCGGGTCCACTCGGGCAGCCAACCGTCGACCAGCCCGTACCGGTCGCAGGTCTCCCAGGTGGGCACCAGGCCGGGACCGGCGCCGAGCAGGGTGATCAGCGCGGCCCGGGCGGCCGGCGGCCAGGGCGCGGGCAGCGGCGGGCAGTACGCCGCCAGCCACTCGCAGGTGGCCCGGGCGATGGGCAGCCGGGTGGTGGCCGCCGCGGCGGCGACCCGCAGCGACAGGCTCGGGTCGGGGCGGGCGCCGATCGCGGTGCGGGCCAGCACCAGCTCGCCGTCCTGCTCCACCACGTCGCGGGCGACCGGGCGGCGCAGCGGTCGGCCGGGCGCGGCCCGGTGCCGGCCGGACCGGAGCCGGTCGGCGGCCCGCCAGGCGTCGTCGAGCGCGTGGCTGACGGTCCGCGCGTCGCCGGCGACCAGCCGCAGCAGCGCGTCGCCCTCGTCGACGCCGAGGAGCTTCGCCACGCCGTCCCGTTCCTGGGCGACCAGGCGGTCGACCCGGCGGCCGACCTGGTGGTGCAGGGCGTCGCGGGTGTCCAGCAGTCGCCGGTGCGCGGCGTGCACGGCCGGGCGGAGCGCGTCGGTGACGCCGGCGGTGGCGATGGCCCGCAGGATGCCGACGTCGCGCAGCCCGCCGGCGGCCTCCTTGAGGTCGCCCTCCAGCAGGAACGCCAGCTCGCCGTGGGCCTCCCAGCGGGCCGTGGTGATCTCCCGCAGGCCGGGCAGGTGTCGGATCGCGGTGCGCCGCCAGTGGTCGGTGGCGGTGCGGGCGAGCTGGTCGGTCAGCGCCGGGTCGCCGGCCACGTGTCGGGCGTCGAGCAGGCCGAGGGCGACCTTGACGTCGTCCTGGGCCACCGACAGCGCCTCGGCGACCGTGCGCACCGAGTGGTCCAGCCGCAGCCCGGCGTCCCAGACCGGATACCAGAGCGAGGCGGCCAGCTCGTCGATGCCGGGCACCCCGGCGTGCAGCAGCACCAGGTCGAGGTCGCCGTAGGGGGCGCACTGGCGGCGGCCCAGCCCGCCCACCGCGACCAGCGCGACGCCGGGCCGCTCCGGGAAGATCCGGCGCAGCCAGGTGTCGAGCGCGTCGGCGCGGGCGGACCGGGCCGCCGCGCCGATGCCTGCGGGTACGCCGGCGACCTCGTTGACCACGGGCGGGCCGCCCCCGGTGGGGCCGGTCTCCGTGGTCAACGAGGTCACGTCGGTGGGTCCCGTCGTCAGAGGGCGTCGAGCCCGCGCTCGCCGGTACGCACCCGGACGACCTCCTCGACGCCGGTCACCCAGACCTTGCCGTCGCCGATCTTGCCGGTCCGGGCGGCGCCGACGATCGCGTCCACGATCTTGTCGACGTCCATCTCGTCGGTGAGCACCTCGACCCGGATCTTGGGCAGGAACTCGACCGTGTACTCGGCACCCCGGTAGACCTCGGTGTGCCCCTTCTGCCGGCCGTAGCCCTGGACCTCGCTGACGGTCAGCCCGGCCACGCCGAGGGCGTGCAGGGCTTCCTTCACCGCGTCCAGCTGGTACGGCTTGATGACCGCGGTCACCAGCTTCATGTCCAACCCCTCCATCCCAGGAACGTTAACCGGCGACCTTCTCGCTGACCGGCGCGGCGGACTCGTCCGCCTCGTCGGCGGGCTCCGGGGTCGGCTTGGCGCCGCCGATCCCGGCCATGGCGAACGCGCCGCCGCTGCTGCCCGTGGTGGGCGACAGGTCGTACGCGCTCTCCGCGTGCTCGGCGACGTCGATGCCGTCGACCTCGGCCTCGGCCGACACCCGGAAGCCGATCGTCTTCTCGATGGCGAAGGCGAGCAGCCAGGCGACCCCGGCCGACCAGACGGTGACGATCAGACCGGCCAGCGCCTGCCGGCCGAGCTGGGTCAGGCCGCCGCCGTAGAACAGGCCGTCGGAGGCGCCGACCACGTCGCTGATCGCGCCGTTGACGGAGTTGGTGGCGAAGAGGCCGAGCCAGAGCGACCCGATCCAGCCGCCGACGAAGTGCACGCCGACCACGTCGAGGGAGTCGTCGTAGCCGAGCTTGTACTTCAGGCTGATCGCGAGCGCGCAGACCGCGCCGGCGACGAGACCCAGCAGGACCGCCGCCCAGGGGGCGATGAAGCCGCAGGCCGGGGTGATGGCGACCAGGCCGGCGACCGCGCCGGACGAAGCGCCGACCATGGTCGGGCGGCCGTCCTTGATCCGCTCGACCAGCAGCCAGCCGAGCACCGCCGCGGCGGTGGCGAGCTGGGTGTTGAGGAACGCCAGGCCGGCCACCGAGTCGACGGTCAGCTCGGAGCCGGCGTTGAAGCCGAACCAGCCGAACCAGAGCAGACCGGCGCCGAGCGCGACCAGCGGGATGTTGTGCGGCTTCATGCCCTCGCGGGGCCAGCCGATCCGCTTGCCGAGCACCAGGGCCACGCCGAGCGCCGCCGCACCGGCGTTGATGTGCACCGCGGTGCCGCCGGCGAAGTCCAGCGCGTGCAGCTTGGCGCCGATGATGCCGCCGCCCCACACCCAGTGCGCGACCGGGAAGTAGACCAGGGTGGCCCAGCCGAACGCGAAGAGCAGCCAGCCGGCGAACTTGGCCCGGTCGGAGATCGCGCCGCTGATCAGCGCGACGGTGATCACCGCGAAGACCATCTGGAACGCCATGAACACGTAGAGCGGAACGCCGATGCCGCTGGGGTTCTCCGCCGTGGCGCCCCAGAGGTCGGTCTCGGCCAGGAACGTCTTGGTGCCGAGGTAGGCGCCGGGGTCACCCCAGAGCCCGTTGACGTCGCTGCCGAACGCGACGCTGAAACCGTAGAACCACCACAGAACAGAGATGAGCCCGATGGCCGAGAAGCTCATCATCATCATGTTGAGCACGCCCTTGGACCGGTTCAGACCGCCATAGAACAGCGCCAGCCCGGGGGTCATGAGCAGCACGAGAGCGGTCGAAACCAGCAGCCAAACGGTGTTGCCGCCGTCGATCGTCGGTGCTTCAGGCACGCTGGCCTCCTAAAGGTGAAGTTCCCTCCTTCGCGGCTTCCGGGGCAGCGTCGCCCGTACGCCGGTTGCGCGGAAGCTTTGTCGGCCGCTGTTTCCTTCACCGACACCGCTCGATTTCCGACACGTGACGGGTTGTTTCCGGCGTGTGACGAACGCCGATCTTGCTCAGCGCAGCGCGTACTCCAGGTGGTGCCGCTCGTAGTCGAGCAGGCGCAGGTCCCGCATCGGCCGGCGCAGGTGGCCCTTGTGCACGATCCGGACGAACGCCGGTTCACCGGCGGCGGCCATCCGCCGGATGCCCTCGACGTGGTCGACGATGCGCTTGCGGATGGTGCGGATGAGCCGGTGCCGGTCGCGCGGGATCAGCCCGTACGCGTCGGCGAACAGACGCAGCCGGCGCGGCCGGTCCGGGCGCTTCCAGCCGAGCGTGATCGAGTCGCGGTCGGAGAAGATCGGCACCCAGGTCCACGCCGCGTACGCCACGTCGTAGATCCGGGCGCCGGGCGAGGCCAGGTCGAAGTCGATCAGCCCGAGCGTGCCGTCGGGCCGCCAGATCACGTTGTGCGGCGCGGCGTCGTGGTGGCAGATGACCTCGGTGTCCGGCGGGGGCGGCCCGAACGAGCGCCAGACCGCGCCGGGCGGCGGGGTGAAGCCGTACTGGGCGTCGTGGAACATCCGCAGCATGGTGGCCACGGTGACCAGGGCCTCGTCGGTGACCCAGTGCGGGGCGAGCGGGTATTCCCCGCACTCCCCCTCCAGGTACGACAGGACCTCCCGGTTGCGCTCGTCCATGCCGAGCGCGCGGGGCGCGCCGGTGAAGCCGACGTATTCCAGGTGGCGCAGCAACGCGTGCACCGAGGGGGTCCACGGGCCCGCGTTGCGCCGGACCGTGTCGCCCACGCGGACCACGGTGCTCACGTTCCCGCCGTGCAGCGGGATCTCCTGCGAAGTCACGTACGGTCTCCCGAGGCGTGGCGACGGGTGGCTGGGGTCGCGCCACCCCGCGTAGGCGCGATCGTCAGTCGTCACGGGAGAGGCTACGCGTCCCGGGCGAGCGGCTCGGTCCCGAGCAGCGCGTCGACGAACTGCGCCGGGTCGAACGGGGCCAGGTCGTCCTTGCCCTCGCCGAGGCCGACGAGCTTGACCGGGATGCCGAGCTTGCGCTGCACGGCGATCACGATGCCGCCCTTGGCGGTGCCGTCGAGCTTGGTCAGCACCACGCCCGTGACGTTCACCGCCTCGGTGAAGACCCGCGCCTGCTCCAGGCCGTTCTGGCCGGTGGTGGCGTCGAGGATCAGCAGCGTCTCGTCGATCGGGCCGTGCTTCTCCACCACCCGCTTGACCTTGCCCAGCTCGTCCATCAGGCCGACCTTGTTCTGCAGCCGGCCGGCGGTGTCGATGAGCACCGTGTCCACGCCGGTGTCGATGCCGCGCCTGACCGCGTCGAACGCGACGCTCGCCGGGTCGGCGGCCTCCGGGCCGCGGACCGTCTCGGCGCCGACCCGGCCGCCCCAGGTCTCCAGCTGGTCGGCGGCGGCGGCCCGGAACGTGTCGGCGGCGCCGAGCAGCACGGTGCGGCCGTCCGCCACCAGCACCCGGGCGATCTTGCCGCAGGTGGTGGTCTTGCCGGCGCCGTTCACGCCGACCACCAGCACGACCGCCGGGACGCCCTCCTTCGGCGCGGTGCGCAGCGACCGGTCCAGGCTCGGGTCGAGCGCGTTGACCAGCTCGGCGGCGAGCAGCGTCCGCAGTTCGTCGGTGGTGCGGGTGCCGAGCACCCGGGTCCGCTCCCGCAGCCGGTCGACGATCTCGCGGGTGGAGTCGACGCCGACGTCGGCGGTGATCAGGCTGTCCTCGATCTCCTCCCAGGTGTCCTCGTCGAGCCGGTCCCGGCTGAGCAGGCCGAGCAGGCCCTTGCCGAAGGCGTTCTGCGAGCGGGACAGCCGGGAGCGCAGCCGGACCAGCCGGCCGGCGGTGGGTTCGGGCACCTCGACCGGGGGCGCCTGCACCGGCGGGGCCTCGACCACCACACCGGTGGTGAGTTCCGACTCCGGGGCCTCGACCGGCGGGCCGGCCAGATCCTCCTCGGCGCGGGTGTCGACCTCCGTCTCGGGCAGCGGCGGCTGCGGGCGCCGGCGCAACCGGGGCACCACGAGGCTCAGGCCGCCGATGATCAGCACGCCGAGCAGGGCGAGAGCGACGAGGAGGTATTCCTTCATGCCCGAAATCCTGTCAGATGCCGGCGACGGCGTCCCACTCACCGCCTCGGCACGCGAACAACCTGCGGGTACGCTCGCGGCTGGAAGGCGTACCGCAACCGCCGGCCGGGTAGGAAGAGCGAAACGATCTTGTCGGAGGTAACGTCGTGCCCGGTTCCCGCCTGCTCATCGGCCCACTGCTGCGACGGGTCGTGGACACGCGGGCGACGATCTGGGTGGAGACGAGCGCGCCCGCGGTGGTCACCGTCCGCACGGGCGACGGCGCCACCGGCAGCGCCCCCACCTTCTCCGCGTACGACCACCACTACGCGATCGTCGTGGTGACCGGGCTCACCCCGGACAGCGTCACGGAGTATGAGGTGCTCGTCGACGACGAGGTGGCCTGGCCGCTGCCGGGTGACGCGTTCCCGCCCAGCGTGATCCGCACCCGCGCGGCCGACGACGCCGACCAGCCGGTCAGTCTGCTCTTCGGCTCCTGCCGGGAGACCACCCAGCACTCCACCGCGCGCAAGCTGCCGCCGGACGCGCTGGACGCGTACGCCCGGCGGGTGATGGCCGCGCCCGACGAGGCCGCGCTGCCCGACCTGCTGGTGCTGCTCGGCGACCAGGTCTACGCCGACGAGACGTCGCCGACGGTGCGCAAGCTGCTCAAGCGGCGCCGGCGGCGGCCGAAGGACGCCCCGGCTACCCAGGTGGTCAGCTTCGACGAGTACACCAAGCTCTACCTGGAGTCGTGGCGCGACCCGGAGATCCGCTGGCTGCTCTCCACCGTGCCGAGCGTGATGATCTTCGACGACCACGAGGTGATCGACGACTGGAACACCTCGCAGTCCTGGCGCGCGGACATGCGCGAGGAGCCGTGGTGGGCCGAGCGGATCCGCAGCGGCCTCGCCTCCTACTGGGTCTACCAGCACCTGGGCAACCTCAGCCCGGACGAGATCGCCGCCGACCCGGTGTACGCGAAGGTGGTCGCCGCCGAGGACGCCACGAGCGTGCTGCACGAGTTCGGCGAGCGGGTCGACAAGGAGGCCGACCTGGCGCACGACACCGAGCGCTGGCGGGCCGTGCAGTACCAGTGGAGCTACGCGCTGGACCTGGGCCGGACCCGGCTGGTCATGCTGGACAACCGGTCCAGCCGGGTGCTCCAGCCGGGCAACCGGGCGATGCTGCCGCCGGGCGAGTGGTCGTGGTTCCTCGACCAGGCGCACGGCGTCTACGACCACCTGGTGGTGGGCAGCTCCCTGCCCTGGCTGCTGCCGCCGGGCATCCACCACGTGGAGACGTGGAACGAGCGTCTGGCCGACTCCGGCCGTCCCTGGGTGGCCCGGCTGGCCGAGCAGATGCGCCGGGCCTGGGACCTGGAGCACTGGGGCGCGTTCCGGCGCTCCTTCGAGGCGCTCGGCGAGCTGTTCGCCCGGCTGGGCAGCGGCACCGCGCCGCGCACCGGGGCGCGGGTGGGCGCCGGGCCGGCGTACGCCCGACCGGCCTCGATCAGCGTGCTCTCCGGCGACGTGCACCACTCGTACGTGGCCCGGGCCCGGTTCGCCGACCGGTCGGTGAAGACGCCGGTGCACCAGCTCACCTGCTCACCGATCCACAACCAGGTGCCGGCCGCGATGCGTCCGCTGATGACGCTCGGCTGGAACCCGGGGCCGTCCGGGGCGGCCCGGGCGCTGGCCCGCTCGGCCGGGGTACGCCGGCCGCTGGTGCGGTGGCGGAAGCTGGCCGGGCCCTACTTCGGCAACGCGGTGGCCACGCTCACCCACTCGGGCCGGTCGGCCGCCGTGGTGATCGAGGGCACCACCAGCGAGGGCGAGTTGCGACCGGTGGCACGCCAACAGCTCAGCGACGGCGAGTGAGTACCCTCTGAGCGTGGACGAGACGCTGCGCGCCGTGGAACACGAGTTGACCGCGTTGCTGCGTCGGGGCCGGGCGCTGTCCTGGGAGATCGCCCGCGAGGTCCACCCGAACCTGGAGCCGAACGCCTACGGCCTGCTGCTCTGGTTGCGCCGCTCGGGCTCGATCCGGCTCACCGACCTGGCGGTGAAGCTGGGCATCGGCAAGGGCACGTTGAGCCGGCAGATCGGTGGCCTGGAGGCGTTGGGCCTGGTCCGCCGCGACCCGGACCCGACCGATCGGCGGGCCGCCCAGCTCAGCCTCACCGAGGAGGGCACCCGGCGGTTCGACGCGGCCCGGGCGGCCCGACTCGGGCAGATCCGGCGTTCGCTGGAGAACTGGCCGAAAGAGGATGTGGCGGACTTCGCCCGGTTGATGCACCGGTTCAACGAGACGTTCTGACCCGCCCGTCCGGGGAATAGGAGCCGCGCCACTCGCGGTTGTTGCTTGAGGCAACCAAGCCATACGGTTGCCCGAGGCAACCCCCCGTTCCCTCTCCTTCCCCGGAGGCACTCCACGATGACGCAGGCGACAGCGCCCCGCCCGGCGACCGCCGTCGACATGTCCCACCGGCAGATCCTGGAGGCCCTCTCCGGCCTGCTGCTGGGCATGTTCGTCGCGATCCTCTCCTCCACGGTCGTCTCGAACGCGCTGCCGCGGATCATCACCGACCTGCACGGCAGCCAGTCCGCGTACACCTGGGTGGTCACCTCCACCCTGCTGGCCACCACCGCCACCACCCCGATCTGGGGCAAGCTCGCGGACCTGACCAGCAAGAAGGTCCTGGTCCAGCTCGCCCTGACGGTGTTCGTGCTCGGCTCGGTGCTCGCCGGACAGGCCCAGACCACCGGCGAGCTGATCGCCTGCCGCGTGGTGCAGGGCGTCGGCGCCGGCGGCCTCACCGCGCTGGCCCAGGTGATCATGGCGACGATGATCGCCCCGCGGGAGCGCGGCCGGTACAGCGGCTACCTCGGCGCGGTCATGGCCGTCGGCACCATCGGCGGCCCGCTGATCGGCGGCGTGATCGTCGACACCGACTGGCTCGGCTGGCGCTGGTGCTTCTACGTCGGCGTGCCCTTCGCCGTACTCGCGCTGGTCGTGCTCCAGAAGACGCTGCACCTACCAGTGGTCAAGCGCAAGGTCACCATCGACTGGTGGGGCGCCACCCTGATCACCGCCGCCGTCTCGCTGCTGCTCGTCTGGATCACCCTGGCCGGCGACCGGTACGACTGGATCTCCTGGCAGAGCGCGGTCCTGGTGGCCGGAGCGGTGCTGCTCGGGGCGCTCGCCGTCCGGGTCGAACAGCGCGCCGCCGAGCCGATGATCCCGCCCCGGCTGTTCCGCAACCGCACCATCACCCTCGCCGTGGTCGCCAGCGTCGCGGTCGGCGTCGGCATGTTCGGCGCCTCGGTCTTCCTCGGCCAGTACTTCCAGATCGCCCGCGGCGAGAGCCCGACCATGTCCGGCCTGATGACGCTGCCGATGATCGGCGGCCTGCTGGTCGCCTCGACCGTGGTCGGCCGGATCATCACCAGCACCGGCCGCTGGAAGCGCTGGCTGGTGACCGGCTCGGTGCTGCTCACCGCCGGCTTCGCGCTGATGGGCAGCATGCGCGCGGACACGCCGTACTGGCGGCTCGCGGTCTTCATGGCGCTGATCGGGCTGGGGCTCGGCATGACCATGCAGAACCTGGTGCTGGCCGTGCAGAACACGGTCGGCGCGCACGAACTCGGCGCGGCCAGCTCGGTGGTGGCCTTCTTCCGCAGCCTCGGCGGCGCGGTCGGCGTGAGTGCGCTCGGCGCGGTGCTCGGCCACCGGGTCAAGGACTACCTGGCCGACGGCCTGAGCCGGCTGGGCGTGCCGGCCTCCGGCTCGGGCAGCGGCGGCGCGCTGCCGGACGTGCACACCCTGCCCGCCCCGATCCGCGCCGTGGTCGAGTCCGCGTACGGGCACGGCGCGGGCGACATCTTCCTGGCCGCCGCCCCGTTCGGGCTGCTCGCCCTGATCGCCGTGGTGCTGATCCGGGAGGTGCCGCTGCGCCGCAGCAACGACCCGGTCGCGACCGCTGTCGACCGGGAGTCGACGGTCGCCGCCGGCGCCGCCGCGGTGGTCCGCACCGGAGGACGGGACTGACGATGGACGCACCGGAGCGTGAGCGGTACGGGCCGCAGACCCGTCCGCTGCCCTTCGAGCGGGGCACCGACGGGCCCCGGGTGGTGCTCGTCGGCGTGGACGGCAGCCGCACCTCACTGCGGGCCGCCTCCTACGCCGCCGGGCTGGCCCGCCGGCAGGGCGCCGGACTGGTGGTGGTGTTCGTCAGCTCGCCCGCGCCGTACAGCGGGATCATGTCCGGCGTGGTGGCCGGCGCGGTCCAGCAGACCCACGACGAACTGGCCGACGAGCTGCGGGCCGAGTGCCGGCGCGGGGCCGAGGAGCTGGACCTGCCGGTGACGTTCCTGAGCCGGCGCGGCGACGCGTACACCGAGCTGTGCCGGGCGGCCGACGAGCACCGCGCGGACCTGGTCGTGGTCGGCTCCTCCGAGCAGGCCGGCCACCGGTTGGTCGGCTCGGTCGCCACCCGGCTGGTGCGCGCCGGACGGTGGCCGGTCGTCGTGGTGCCCTGAGGGGTAAGGAAGGGCCCCCTTTTAACGCCTCGCGCTGTACCGGGGCCCCCTCTTACCATCGCCGGGATGACAACCTGGACCGCACCTGATGTCGACCGCCGCCACGAGCCCTACGTCGCCGACGAGCGCGCCATGCTGCAAGGCTGGCTGGACCTGCACCGCGACACCCTGCGGCACAAGTGCGCCGGGCTCACCGCCGAGCAACTGCGCACCCGCAGCGTCGAGCCCTCCGGGCTGACCCTGCTCGGCCTGGTGCGGCACATGGCCGACGTGGAGCGCTGGTGGTTCCGCGTCCGCGCCGCCGGCCTGGAGCTGCCCGACATGTACGACTACGACAAGGACCCGGACGCCGACCTCAACGACATCGCCGACGCCGACCCGGCCGAGGCGCTCGCCACGCTGGAGGCCGAGATCGACGCGGCCGACCGGGCGGTGGCCGACCTGCCGCTGGAGCACACGTTCCGGCGCGCCCGGCGCGACGGCGGCAGCGACGAGATGAACCTCCGCTGGGTCTATGTGCACATGATCGAGGAGTACGCCCGGCACAACGGCCACGCCGACCTGATCCGCGAGCGCATCGACGGCGTCACCGGGGCCTGACCCCGGCCGGGGCGCCCGCCCGCAGCACCTGCTCGCCCAGCGGGGTGAGGCAGTGCCGCACCGCAGAGCCGTCCCGCCGCGTGGTGATCAGCCCGGCGGCCCGCAGGGTCGCCGCGTGCTCGCTGGCCGTGGCGGCGGAGACGCCGACGCGACGGGCGAGCTGGGAGGTGCCCGGTGCGTCGGCGGTCGCCGCCAACACGGCCGCCCGGGTGCGCCCGAGCAGGTCCGCCAGCGGCGCCCCGGGCCCCAGCTCACGCCGCCCCGGCCGGATCGGATACACCAGCACCAGCGGGCCGCCCGGGTCCGCCAGCAGGTAGGGCTGCGGGGCGAGGTGGCAGGGCAGCAGGGTCAGGCCCCGGCCGCCCGCGGCCACCTCGACGTCGTCGGCGACCGCGCACCGGTAGGACAACGCGTACCGCTCGCCCGTCTCGGCCCAGGCCAGGTACGGGCTGAGGTCGCGCAGCACCCGGTCGAGGCCGCCGGCCGCCAGCGTGTGGCCGCGTACCGCCCGGTCGGCGCGTACCGCCGCCTCGATCTCCGCCCAGTAGGGCGCGAGCGCCACGCCGTGGAAGGCGCGCATCGCGGCCCGCAGCCGGGCCCGGGCGGCGGGCTCCCCGGCGGCCAGCGGCGCCACCCGGGCGGGCAGCGCGCCGGACGCCACCAGCGGGCCCAGTTCGGCGGCGAGCACCTCGTCCGGGACGCCGGCGACCCGATCCAGCAGGGCGTCGAGGTCGCCGTCGAACACCGGCGGGGTCACCAGGTCCGGCACCAGATGGGGCGTCCGGCACAGGTCCAGGTAGGGCCGCATCTCGGGGCGCAACGCCGCCCGGGTCCGGGACCGCCAGCCGGCGAGATGCTCCGGCACGTCCGCCAGGACCAGCCGCTGGGCGGCCATCGCCAGCTCGACCAGCACCGCCGGATCGGACCGCAGGACCGTGCGGCTCAGGTCGGTGGCGTTGAGCCGCACTGTGGTCACCGGCGCACGGTAGCCACCTTTCGGCCCGTACCGAAAGGGGCTACCGGGCGGGTCGGCGCCGCCGGACGCTGCGTCGCATGAAGACACTCCTCGCGGCGGCCACCGCGGTCCTGACGGCGGTGACCGTCGGCGCACACCGGCCCGCCCCCACCAGCGTTCGTCCCGACACCTACGTCGTCTCCCGCGCGCCGGGCGTGCTGCCCGAAGGGCTCGCGGTCACCCCCGCCGGCACGATGTACGTCACGAGTTCGGCCACCGGCGCGGTCTACCGGGGCGACACCCGACGGGCCGGGCTGCGCCCGTTCCTCGCCCCCGGCGCCGACGGCCGGACCAGCGCCGCCGGGGTCCGGGTGGACCACCGGGGGCGCGTCCTCGTCGCCGGCTGGACCACCGGCACCCTCTTCGTGTACGCGCCGGACGGCGCCCTGCTGGCCCGCCGCGCCGCCGCACCCGGCGCGGCCCTCAACGACCTGGCGGTCACCGGCGACGCCGTCTACGTCACGGACTCCGCCACCGGCACCCTGTGGCGCGCCGCACTCGACGGCGGGCGCGTCGGCGCCCTGGTCCCCTGGGTGGGCCCGGACGACTTCCCGGCCGCGCCGGTCTTCCTCAACGGCGTCGTGGTCGACCCGTCGGGCCGGGTCGCCCTGGTCGCGGAGCAGGGTGGCGAGCGCCTGTTCCGGGTCGACCTGGCCGACCGGTCGGTGACCGAGGTCGAGGTGAGCGGCGGCCGGATGGGCGCGGACGGTCTGCTGCTGGAGGGGAACCGGCTCTACGGGGTGGTCAACGAACCGGACGGCGTCGGCGGCACCCGTTTCCTGGTGAACCTGGCCCGGCTCGACGCCGGGTTGCGGACCGCCCGGGTGGTCGACCGGTCCCGTCCGGTCGGCATCCAGCGGTCGCCGACCTCGGTGGCACGCGACGCCGGGCGACTGCTCTGGGTGGACAGCCAGCTCTTCGCGACCGTGCCCACCCCGCCGTTCACGGTCGCCGAGGTGCCGGGCCTGCGGTGAGCGGCGCACGAGCCGGGCGGGACACGGGGCCCGTCCGGCTCAGCACGCCAGCGCCGCGCGCAGGTAACGCAGGTCGGCCGGCCCGCTCCACCGGTGCGCGGACAGGCCGGCCACCCGGGCGCCCGCCACCGCGCGGTCCTGGTCGTCGACGAAGAGCACCCGGGCCGGCGGGGTGTCCAACGCCGCGCAGGCGGCCTGGAAGTATTCCTTGGCCGGCTTGTGCACGCCGACGACCGACGAGTTGACCACCACGTCCAGCTCGTCGGTCAGGTCCAGCGCGGCCAGGTCGGCGTCGAGCAGGTCGGTGGCGTTGGTGCCCAGCCCGACCCGGATGCCGGCCGCCCGCACCTCGCGGACGAACGCCAGCACCTCCGGGTCGACCTCGCCGCGGTAGCTCTGCCACTGCTCCACGGCCGCCCGGGCCCGCTCGGGGTCACCGATCGTCGGGATCAGCGCGTCGGCGACGCTCGCCATCCACCGGGCGTGGCTGACCTGGCCGGTGAGCACCGGCTGGAGCAGCCCCCACGACATCGCGATCTCACCGAGGACGCCCTCGGGCAGCCCGTACTCCCGCTCGACGCCGGCGGCGACCGCCGGGTCCCAGCGGCGCAGCACGCCGTCGAAGTCCACCAGGAGCGCCGTGGCGCGTTCCCGACTCACTCGTCTGTCACCTGTTCCTCGTCGTCGGCCCGGTTGAGCCGCTGGCTGATCACCTGGGTCACGCCGCTGCGCATGGTCACGCCGTAGAGCGCGTCGGCGATCTCCATGGTCCGCTTCTGGTGGGTGATCACGATCAGCTGGCTCTTCTCCCGCAACTGTGCCAGCAACGTGATCAGGCGGCCCAGGTTCACGTCGTCGAGCGCCGCCTCGACCTCGTCCATGATGTAGAACGGGCTGGGCCGGGCGCGGAAGATCGCCACCAGCATGGCCACCGCGGTCAGCGACCGCTCGCCGCCGGAGAGCAGCGAGAGCCGCTTGATCTTCTTGCCCGGCGGCCGGGCCTCCACCTCGACACCGGTGGTGAGCAGGTCCTCCGGGTCGGTGAGCACCAGCCGGCCCTCGCCGCCGGGGAAGAGCACGGTGAAGACCTGCTCGAACTCCCGCGCGGTGTCGGCGAACGCGCTGGCGAAGACCTCCAGGATCCGGTCGTCCACGTCCTTGACCACGGTGAGCAGGTCCCGCCGGGTGGCCTTGAGGTCCTCCAGCTGCTCGGAGAGGAACTTGAAACGCTCCTCCAGCGCGGCGAACTCCTCCAGCGCGAGCGGGTTCACCTTGCCCAGCAGGGTCAGCTCCCGCTCGGCCTTGGCGGCCCGCTTCTCCTGCACCGGCCGCTCGTAGCGGACCGGTTCCGGCACCGGCCGGCCGTCCTTCTCGGCCAGCGCGACGTCCGCGTCGGTGGGCGGGACGAGCTGGTCCGGGCCGTACTCGGCGACCAGGGTGGACACGTCCAGGCCGAAGTCCTCGGCGGCCTTCGCCTCCAGCTGCTCGATCCGCATCCGCTGCTCGGCGCGGGCCACCTCGTCCCGGTGCACCTGGCTGGTGAGCCGCTCCAGTTCGGCGGCGAGGCGCTTGGCCGCGCCGCGTACCTCGGACAGCTCGGCCTCGCGCGCGGCGCGCTCGCGGGCGACGGCGTCGCGGTGCTCCTCGGCCCGCGCGATGGAGACGGCGAGGCGGGTGAGCGCCTCCCGGGCGCCGCCGACCACGGCCCGGGCGATCTCCGCACCCCGGGTGCGGGCCGCGCGCCGGGCGGCCGCGCGCTCCCGCGCGGCCCGCTCGGCGGTGGCCTGCCGGGCCAGCGAGTCGGCCCGGCCGGCGATCGACGCCACCCGTTCCTCGGCGGTACGGACGGCGAGCCGTACCTCCATCTCGTTCTGCCGGGCCGGCGGCACCATGGCGGCGAGCTGGTCGCGCTCCTCGGTGGACGGTTCGGCGTCGATCGGCGTGGCCTCGGCCAGCCGCAGCCGCTCCGCCAACTCGGCCAGCGCCGTCAGGTCCCGCTCCCGGGCCGCCTCGGCGCGCGCCCGGGACTCGCCGAGCCGGTCGGTCTCGGCCTTCGCCGAGCGGGCGGCCGCGCCCAGCTCGGCGAGGCGGCGCGCGGCGGCGTTGCGGTGGCTCTCCGCCTCCCGCTTGGCGGCGGCGGCGTGCTGCACGGCCTCCTTGGCGGCGGCCACCTCGGCCCGCGCCTCGGCCAGCTGCTCGCGCAGCTCGGCGGCGGCGCGTTCGGCGGTGGCCCGGTTGGTCCGGGCCTCCTCGACCGCGGCCTGCACCTCGATGAAGCTGGGCGCCTTGGCCGACCCGCCGGCCGCCGCGTACGCCCCGACGACGTCGCCGTCCGGGGTGACCGCGCGCAGCTCCGGGTTCACCGCGACCAGCTCGGCCGCGGCGGCGAGGTCGTCGACCAGCGCCACGTCGCGCAGCGCCCGGTGCACGGCGGGCCGGATCCCGGCGGCGCACTCCACCAGGTCGGGCGCCCACCGGGCGCCCTCGGGCAGCTTCGGGCGCAGCGCGTCGGCGGAGCCGTCCATGCCCGGACCGGCGGGGCTGCCGACCAGCAGTCCGGCCCGTCCGGCGTCGGAGATCTTGAGCAGCCGCATCGCCTCGACGGCCTCGTCCACGCCGCTGACCGCCACCGCGTCGGCCAGCCCGCCCAGCGCGGCGGCGAGGGCCGCCTCGTCACCGGGGGCGACGGTGAGCAGCCCGGCGAGGCTGCCGAGCAGGCCGGGCACCTGGTCGGCGCGGGCCAGCAGCGCGCCGGCGCCGTCCTTGCGGCGCAGGCCGAGCGAGAGGGCCTCCTCGCGGGCCTTCCAGGTGGCCGCGTCCTTCTCCGCCGCGCGCTCGCCGTCGGCGAGGCTGCGCACGGCGGCCTGGGCCTGCTCGTGCACCGCCACCGCCTCGGCGTGCCGGGCGTCCAGGTCGGCGTTGTCCCGGTCGGCCTCGGTGGACTGCTCGGCGACCGCGTCCAGGTCGGCCTGCGCCTTCTCGGCGCGGCCCAGCGCGTCGGTGTGCGCGGCGGCGAGCCGCTCGATCTCCTCGCCGGCACTGGTGGTCCGCGCCCGGGCGGAGTTGACCTGACCGGTCAGCCGGGCCAGCCCCTCGCGCCGGTCGGCGATGGCCTTGGCGGCGGTGACCAGCTCCCGCTCGGCGGCGGCGAGCTGCCGTTCCAGCTCCTGCCGGTGCTCGACCGCCTCGGCCAGGCGGACCTGGTCGTCGGTGAGCGCGGCGCGCAGCTCCTCCTCCTGCTCGCGGACCCGCCGCGACTCCGCCTCCAACTGCTCGGGGTCGCGGCCGGGGCGCTCGTCGTCACCGCTGGCGCTGAGGTGGCGCAGCCGCTCCCGGGCGAGCTGCTCGATGGAGCGGAACCGCTCCTGCAGGGCGGAGAGGCGGTACCAGGTGTCCTGGGCCGCCGCGAGCAGCGGGGCGTCCTCGGCCAGGGCCGCCTCCAGCTCACCGAGCCGGCCCTGCACCTCGCCGTGCTCGGCCTCGATCTGCTCCCGCCGCTCCCGCAGCGCGGTCTCGTCGGCGATCTCCCGGTCCAGGGTGGTCCGCAGCGTGTGCAGGTCGTCGGCGAGCAGCCGGAGCCGGGCGTCGCGCAGGTTGGCCTGGATGGCGGCGGCGCGCCGGGCCACCTCGGCCTGCCGACCCAGCGGCTTGAGCTGGCGGCGCAGCTCGGCGGTGAGGTCGGTGAGGCGGTTGAGATTGGTCTGCATCGCGTCGAGCTTCCGCAGCGCCTTCTCCTTGCGCTTGCGGTGCTTGAGGACGCCGGCCGCCTCCTCGATGAAGGACCGCCGGTCCTCCGGCTTGGCGTGCAGCATGCCGTCGAGCCGGCCCTGCCCGACGATGATGTGCATCTCCCGGCCGATGCCGGAGTCGGAGAGCAGCTCCTGGATGTCGAGCAGGCGGCAGGAGTCGCCGTTGATCTCGTACTCGCTCTCGCCGGAACGGAACATCCGGCGGGTGATGGAGACCTCGGTGTACTCGATCGGCAGCGCGCCGTCGGTGTTGTCGATGGTGAGGGTGACCTCGGCCCGGCCGAGCGGTGCCCGCCCGGCGGTGCCGGCGAAGATGACGTCCTCCATCTTGCCGCCGCGCAGCGCCTTCGCGCCCTGCTCGCCGAGCACCCAGGCGATCGCGTCGACGACGTTGGACTTGCCGGAGCCGTTCGGGCCCACCACACAGGTGATCCCGGGCTCCAGCTTCAGCGTCGTGGCGGAGGCGAAGGACTTGAAGCCCTTCACCGTCAGGCTCTTGAGATGCACCTTCTCGATCCTCGTCCGGTGGCCGCCGTACCGTCGCCGGCTGCGCGGACCTGGTGAACCCGCAGACTAACCCGCCGCCGGGACGCGGCCGGCACGCGACCCACCCGGCGGCCGGGGTGTCCGCTTTCCGGCCCGCGGGCACGATGCGGCGGAAACGGCAAGATCATATGCCCGGACGCAATTCCGGGCCGGATCCGCAAGATCGATAATTGCGGGGAACGGCAAAAGGGGTACGCACATGGCTGCGCGCCGGCACAGGTGTGTCGGCGCGCTTTTCGGTGTGGTGCGATTCAGTTTTTCGACAACTGGAGATCAGGTCAGTGCGGGCTCGGCCAGACGGAGGAGGTCGTCCGCCTCCGCCGCGGCCGCCGCAAGCCGATCGTTCTCGGCGCGCAGACGCGTGATCTCGAACTCCAGTGCCTGAACCCTGGACCGCAGTCGGGTGACCTCGTCGAGCAGACGCCGGTCGGGCGCTGCACCTACGTGGCCGTAGAGGGCCTTCGCCATGCTGACTCCTTGATATGCGCTGCCGGAAAGGCCGGCCAACGCGCGCCCATGATGTTCGCGGCTGCCATTCCCGGTGTATCGGGGCATGGCTGGGCGCGACTGGCGACACCTATATATTGAGCCGAACCCCCCTCCTTCGTCAAGTTGACGCAGGCCGTAGATCATCTCCACGTCGGCCGGTCCACTCGCCGGGGGGCTGCCAGAAGGCGCGGACACGCTCTGTCCGGACGCCTTTACTGTACGCCCGGGAATGTGTGAACGGCTCACCCTTGGCGTCGGGTTCGCCTTAACTCTTTCTTAGCCACGTTGCCGCAGCTCGCACCGCCCCCGTAGCGTCACCCCGGCCCGCAACCCGACCCGTGGAGGGGACAGGCGTGTATCGCTGGACCGACCCGATCGAACCGGAGGACGCCTCCCGGCGCCCCGAGCCGCCGACCGACGAGGGTCCGGCGTGGCTCTCCGACCGGCCCGAGCCGCGGTCGTCGTACCTCTTCGGGGACGAGCCGGGGCAGCCGCCCGCCGGCCACCTGCCGCCCACCCTCGACGCCGGCCGCTACGGCGACACCGCCCGGCCCGGCCACGGCCCGACCGGCTTCCCCGGCGACGCCGACCCCACCACCGTGCGACCCGGCTACGGCCCCGCCGTGCAGCCGGGACACGCCGACCAGGCCCAGCCCGGGTACGGCCCCGCCACCCAGCCCGGCTACGGCACCGCCGCCCATGCCGGATACGGCCCCGCGGCCCAGCCCGGGTACGGCCCCGCGGCCCAGCCCGGGTACGGCCCCACCGCCCAGCCCGGGTACGGCCCCGCCGCGCAGCCCGGGTACGGCACGGAGGCCCACCCGGGCACGCCGTTCGAGCCGACCGGCCCGTACGCCGCACCCCGCGACCGGTGGAACGGCGAGGAGCAGCCGGCCGGCGCCTGGGAGCAGCCCACCGCTGCCTGGCAGCCGGTCACCGACACCCCCGCCGACGACGACGGCCGGCACCGCCCGAGGCGGCGGCTGAGCCGTCCGTTCGTGATCGGTGGGGCCGCCGCCGCGGCGACCCTCGTGGTGAGCCTGGGCGTGGGCGCGGTCCTGCTGCCCGGCGGCGACGGGCCGGCCGAGCGGACCTCCGCGGACGCGCCGGTGGCCGCGGCCCCCTCGCTGACCGAGGAGACCGAGGGCGCGCCCTCGGCTGACGCGCTCGTGCCCTCGGCCAGCCCTTCGGCCTCGCCGACCACGGTCAAGCCGAGTCCGACGAAGAAGGTCACGCCGAAGCCGAACCGGTCCACTGCCCCGTCGCGGCAGCTGGAGCGCAGCAGCACGCCGAGCGGCACCACCGCCCGCACCACTTCCTCGGGCAACCTCAGTGCCGAGCTCCAGCAGGTCGTCACCCTGGTCAACCAGGAGCGGGCCAAGGCCGGCTGCAAGGCGCTGAGCGTCGACTCCAAGCTGACGCTCGCCGCCCAGCGGCACAGCCAGGACCAGGCCGACCACAAGAAGATGTCGCACGACGGCAGCGACGGCAGCGACGTGGGCGCCCGGCTCGACCGGGCCGGCTACGCCTGGCGGGCGTACGGCGAGAACGTGGCCTGGAACCAGCAGAGCCCGGCCGCGGTGATGGACGCCTGGATGAACTCCCCGGGCCACCGGGCGAACATCCTGAACTGCTCGTTCACCGAGATCGGGGTGGGCGTGGCGCGCAGCAACGGACCGTACTGGACGCAGGACTTCGGCACCCCGCGTTGAGCGGTCGCGTCGTGACCGGGTCGGCGCTCGTTGACCGGTCGGGGGCGGCGTCGGGCCGCCCGCGTCCGGGGAGCTGTCGATGCGGATCCGGCCGGTGTGTGCCGTGCCGCGCTCCCGGCCGGCCCGCGTCCGCCGACGTGGACCGCGCCGGGGCGTGGCGCTGGCGCTGACCGCGCTGCTCCTCGCCCCGGTCCCGGCGTGCCGCGAGGCGGTCACCGTCCCGCCCGGCGCCCCCACCCCCTGGCCGGCCGCGCTGGCCGACCGGTGGCGGTGGCAGTGGCAGCTCACCGCGCCGGTGGACGTGACCGTGGACGCCGACGTCTTCCTCCTCGACCCGGTCGCCACCACCTCGACCGAGACCGCCGCGCTGCGGGCCAAGGGTCGCCGGCTCGTCTGCCAGGTCCGCGTCGGCACGTACGCGACCGGCGACCCGGACGCCACCCGCTTCCCCGCCGCCGTGCGCGGCGCGGCGGTGCCGGGGCGGGCCGGGAGCCGGTTCCTGGACGTCCGGCGGTGGGACTCGCTCGCGCCCGTGCTGGCCGACCGGTTCCGCCTCTGCCGGGGCAAGGGCTTCGGCGCGGTGGCGCTTGCGGACGCGGACGGCTACCGGCACCGCAGCGGCTTCCCGCTCGGCTTCGACGACCAGTTGCTGTTCAACCGCCGCCTGGCCGGGCTGGCCCGGCAGCTCGACCTCTCCCCCGGCCTGGTCGACGATCTGGCGCAGGTGGCCGCGCTGGCCCCCGACTTCGACTTCGCGGTCAACCAGGAGTGCGTACGCCGCCGCGAGTGCGCGAAGCTGCTGCCGTTCGCCGACGCGCACAAGCCGGTGTTCCACGTCGAGTACACCGGCGACCCGGTCGACTTCTGCGTGACCACGGTCGGCTACGGCTTCGCCTCGATCCGCAAGGACCGCACGCTCGACGCCTGGCGCGAGCCCTGCCCGCTGCCGTGACACGACGCCGCCCCCGCCAAGGTGGGCGGGGGCGGCGTCTGCCGTGACGGGGTCAGCCGGCGGTCGCGCCGGTGGCCGGGGTGGGCGTGCCCGCGCCGCGCTGCGACGGCAGATCGGGGTGTTCGGCGCTGAGCGGGGTGGCCAGGTCCTCCAGGGACCTGCCCTCGGCCTTGACGCCGAGGCCCAGCTCCACCAGACCACCGATGATCATGATGCTGGCGCCGATGACGAAGGCCAGCACGGTGTCGCCGACCTGGCCACTGCCGACCAGCTTGGCGAAGAGCAGCGGACCGGTGATGCCGCCGGCGGCGGTGCCGATCGCGTAGAAGAACGCGATCGCCATGGCCCGGGTCTCCATCGGGAAGATCTCGCTGACCGTCAGGTAGGCGGCGCTGGCGCCGGCCGAGGCGAAGAAGAGCACCACGCACCAGCAGGCGGTCATGGTCACCGCGGTGAGCACACCGGAGTGGAACAGCCAGGCGGTGCCGAGCAGCAGCACGCCCGAGCCGATGTACGAGCCGGCGATCATCGGCACCCGACCGACGGTGTCGAAGAGTCGGCCCAGCAGCAGCGGCCCGAGCAGGTTGCCGACCGCGATCACCGCGAAGTAGTAGCCGCTGTTGCCCGGCGGGACGTCGAAGAAGGTCTGCAGGATCTGGGCGAAGCCGAACGTGATCGCGTTGTAGAGGAACGCCTGGCCGATGAAGAGCGAGAAGCCCAGCGTGGCCCGCTTCGGATAGCGACGGAACAGCGTCTTGGCGATCTCCAGGAAGTTCGTGCTCTTCCGCTGCCGGATCTCGATGTAGTTGTCGGCCTCGGCGAGGTCCTTGCCGGTCTCCCGCTTCACCTCGGCCTCGACCGAGTCGACGAGGTGGTTCGCCTCGTCCGCCCGGCCGTGGATGAACAACCAGCGCGGACTCTCCGGCACGTGCCGGCGGACCAGCAGGATCACCACGCCGAGCACCGCGCCCAGGCCGAACGCCACCCGCCAGCCGAGGTTGGTCGGCAGGCCGTTGAGCAGCGGTACGGTCAGCAGCGCGCCGAGCGCGGCGCCGAGCCAGAACGTGCCGTTGATGATGATGTCGATCCGGCCGCGGTGACGGGCCGGGATCAGCTCGTCGATCGCCGAGTTGATGGCGGCGTACTCACCGCCGATGCCCATGCCGGTGAGGAACCGGAACAGGAAGAACCACCAGGTGTCGAACGAGAGCGCGGTCAGCGCGGTGGCGACCAGGTAGAGCCCGAGGGTCAGCAGGAACAGCTTCTTGCGGCCGAACCGGTCGGTGAGCCACCCGAAGAACAGCGCACCGGTGCAGGCGCCGGCCACGTAGAGGGCGGCGGCGAGGCCGGTGACCTGACTCTGCGTGATGCTCAGGCCGCTGCCGGGCTCGGCCAGCTTGCCGGAGAGGTTGCCGACGATGGTCACCTCGAGGCCGTCGAGGATCCACACCGTGCCCAGACCGATCACGATCATCCAGTGCCAGCGGGACCACGGCAGCCGGTCGAGGCGGGCCGGGACGTTGGTCCGTACGGTGCCGGTCGACACGTCGGTGCTCATGACGCGCTCCGGGAGGAGGAGGAAGCCGGGGCGCGACGACGGGCCGCCGGCGTGAGCTGTTCGTCCATGGCGGCCCACATGCCCCGCTGCCCGCGGCGTTAATCCTGTCCGCTCCCGCCCTCGGTCACGACTCCCGCAGCTGGTCCCGGCCGTCCGACGGCCGACGGGATCACGAGGCGGCCAACGCTCTCCGCAGCTCCCCGGCAGTCGTCCCGGCCGGCCGCCGCCCGGCGCCGTGACCTCCCGGCAGTCGTCCCGGCGACGGACGGCCGGCACGGTCGCGAGACGGCTCTGCGCGACTCCCCGGCAGTCGTCCCGACCGACGGACCCCCGGCACGGTTCGCCGCCGACACTCTCCGCAACTTCCCGGCAGTCGTCCCGGCTCACGGGCGCCTGGCACGATCACGAGGCGGTCGACACTCTCCACAGCTTCCCGGCAGTCGTCCCGGCCGACCGCCGCCGAAGTCATGAGGCCACCGGCACTCGCCGTGACCTCCCGACAAGAGGGAAGAAGAGAGCGATATACCTCAGAGTCATAATTATGACTCTGAGGTATATCACCCAAAGCCGATGTGCCTTCGTGGCTGGCACCGGAGAAGCGGAGATCGAGTCGGCAAACGACCGGAGCCGATCAGGACCACGGCCGGATCAAGGCCAGGACCGCGAGCCGCCAGCCGAGGGCCAGGAGCTAAGGGCCAGAGGCCAGGGCCGAAGACTGAGGGCCAGGGCCGAAGACTGAGGGCCAGGGCCGAAGACTGAGGGCTTGGCTGGGGGCTGGGGGCTTGGCTGGGGGCTGGGGGCAGAGGGCTGGGGGCAGAGGGCTGGGCTGAGGGCCTGGGCAGGGGGCTGAGGGCCTGGGCCGAGGGCTGGGTTCGGGGAGCCAAGGGCCGGGGAGCCAAGGGCCGCGAAGCCAAGGGCCGCGAAGCCAAGGGCCGCGAAGCCAAGGGCTGGGG
Source organism: Micromonospora sediminicola (assembly GCF_900089585.1). Lineage (NCBI taxonomy): Bacteria > Bacillati > Actinomycetota > Actinomycetes > Micromonosporales > Micromonosporaceae > Micromonospora > Micromonospora sediminicola. The sequence continues at coordinate 1,068,752 of NZ_FLRH01000004.1, forward strand.
GCGGAGGACGGGGAGGCAGGACAAGGGCTGGAGGCACGACGGGGGCGGAGCCACGACGGGGGCAGGGGCAGGCCCAGGGACAGCGCCCCGGCCGAGACCGGCCGGGGCGCTGGGTTGGTCGGCTCAGCGGGCGCCGACCAGTTCCGGGGCCGGCGCGGGCGGCGGCTCGGCCGGCGGGACGGTCGGCCTGCGGCGCAGGAAGCGCGGCGCCCACCAGTTCGCGTCGCCCAGCAGCGTCATCAGCGACGGCAGCACCACCGCCCGGATGATCGTGGCGTCCAGCAGGATCGCCGCCGCCAGCCCGATGCCGAGCTGCTTGAAGTCGATCATGCTGAGCGTCGCGAAGATCGAGAAGACCCCGACCATCACGACCGCCGCACTGGTCACCACCCCGGCCGAGGAGGTGATCCCGTGTGCGACCGCCTCCCGGTTGGGCATCCCGCGGTCGACCGCCTCACGGATCCGGCTGACCACGAAGACGTGGTAGTCCATCGACAACCCGAACAGCACCACGAACAGGAACAGCGGCAGCCAGGTGACGATCGCGTCCATCGAGGTGAAGCCGAGCAGCCCCTCCGCCCACTCGCCCTGGAAGACCAGCACCAGCAGCCCGTACGCGGCGCCGGCGGAGAGCAGGTTCAGCAGGATCGAGGTGAGCGCCACCACCACCGACCGGAACGTCCACGCCATCACCAGGAACGTCAGCGCCAGCACGAACGCCGCGACCACCGGCAGCTTCGCCCAGATGTGGTCGGCGTAGTCCTCGCTGGCGGCCACCCCGCCGCCGACCGCGTACTCCACGCCGGGGATGCCGCCCAGCGCGGCCGGGACCAGGTCGTCGCGCAGCTCGTGCAGGGACCGGGACGCCTCGGCGGACCGGCTGGCGTACGGAGTGGCCACGTCCAGCACCGACACCCGCCGGTCCGCCGACACCCTGATCTCCGGGCCGTCCCCCTCGGCCGGCGCGAAGAGCGGGTCGGTGGCGGTCCGGCCGGCGAGGCCGGTCAGCGCGGCGCGCACCCGGTCGGCCTGGTCGGCGGGCGCGCGCACGGCCACCGTGTGGTTGGTGCCGTTGCTCGGGTACGCGGCGGTCAGCCGGTCGTACGCCTGCATCGCGGCGGTGGTGCGGGGCACGTCCTCGGCGCCGGGGAACTTCAGCTTCATGCCGAGCGCCGGCGCGGCCAGGGCGAGCAGCAGGGCGACCGAGACCAGCAGGGTGGCCACCGGCGCGCGCAGCGCGGGCCGGAGCACGGCCGGCCAGAACCGGGGCGCGGCCGGCTGCCCGTGCCGCCCGGTACGCGGGGCGGTGAGCCGCCACAGCAGCGGCACCCGGGGCCGGTCCACCCAGCGGCCGAGCTTGGCCAGCAGCGCCGGCAGCACGGTCAGCGAGCCGATCACCGCGACCGCCACCACAAGGATCGAGCCGACGGCCAGCGACGAGAAGATCGCGTCCTGGGCCAGCAGCAGGCCGCCCATGGAGATGATCACGGCGGTGCCGGAGACCACCACGGCGTGCCCGGAGGTCTCCGCCGCGATCTCCACCGCGTCCAGGCCGGACCGCCCCTTGGCCCGTTCCTCCCGTTCCCGCCGCACGTAGAACAGCGAGTAGTCCACGCCGACCGCCATGCCGATGAGCAGGATGACGCTGGCCGTGGTGTCGGTGGCGGGCACCAGGTGCGAGGCGAGCGTGGAGAGCCCCATCGCGGCGGCCACCGAGGAGAGCGCGAGCAGCACCGGCACGCCGGCGGCGATCAGCGCGCCGAACGCGATGATCAGGATCGCCAGGGTAACCGGCAGGCTGAGCAGCTCCGCCCGCTTGAAGTCCTTGCCGAGGGTGTCGTCGAGCGCCTTGTCGATGGACGGGCCGCCGACCTGCTCCACCCGTAGCTGCGGGTGCGCCTCCTGCACCCGCGCGGTGGTGTCCCGCAGCGGCTGGACCCGGTCCCCCGCGGTCTCCGGGTCGCCGGCCATGGTGATCGGCACCAGCAACGCGCCGCCGTCGCGCGACGGCAGCGGCGTACCGACCGAGGCGACGCCGTCGACCTGCCGCAGCCGGTCCGTCGCGTCCTGCGCGGCGGCCTTCGCGGCGGCCGGGTCGAGCGCGCCCGAGCGGGCCGTGATCAGCACGTTCTCGGTGGCCGGCTGGTGGAACCCGCCGCTGTCCACGATCAGCTCGGCCTGCCCGAACTCACCGATCGCCTGGTCGGCGTCGGTGGCCTCGTTCAACCCGGCGGCGGTGCCGCCGACGAAGCACACCGCCACGAAGACCACCCACAGCGCGATGGCCCGCCACGGATGCTCCGCACTCCACCGCGCCAACCGCACGGTCACCGGTCGCCTGCCCATATCCGGGTCCCCCTCCAGACGTCGGCCCCGTGCCGACCTCTGGTGACGCTAGGCAGCGGGCGCGGCCCGGACATCGGGGAACGGCCCCGGCTCCTCCCCGATCGCCGAAGGTGGGGCCGGACGGCCGGAACCGGCCGCGCCGATCGGGCGGAAAGGGCATTTCAGGGTACGGTCCGGCGCGCCCCCGGGCGCCCGCCGGCGATGCACACCGGCGCAACCCCGAGCCGACTCGGGGTCATCCCCGGAGGCTGCCCCGGGGCCGCGGCTGGCACCGCGGGCAACTGTAGGAGGAGCGGTTCATGAATCCCTCACGCCGGATCGGCGCGCCGCAGCGCGGGCAGGGCTCCCCCTCCCGGCCGTACGCGTTCAGCGACCGGTCGAAGTAGCCGCTCTCGCCGTTGACGTTGACGTACAGCTCGTCGAAGCTGGTGCCACCCTGCTTGATCGCCTCGCCGAGCACGTCCCGCACGTGGCCGAGCAGCCGCAGCGCCGCCGGACGGGTCAGCGCGTCCGCCGGGCGGGCGCCGTGCAGCTTCGCCCGCCAGAGCGCCTCGTCGGCGTAGATGTTGCCCACCCCGGAGATCAGCGTCTGGTCCAGCAGCGCCCGTTTGACCTCCGTGCGCTTGCGGCGCAGCGCCGCCACGAACGCCTCGTCGGAGAACTCCGGGTCCATCGGGTCACGGGCGATGTGCGCGATCTCGGCCGGCAGCTCCGCCCCGCCGTCGGACACCGACAGCCCGCCGAACGTGCGCTGGTCGACGAAGCGCAGCTCCGGCCCGTCGTCGGCGAACCGGAACCGCACCCGCAGGTGCAGCTCGTCGGCCGCGCCGGGCGGTTGCAGCAGCAGCTGCCCGGACATGCCGAGGTGGCCGATCACCGCGTCGCCGCTGTCCAGCGGCAACCAGAGGTATTTGCCCCGGCGGCGGACGTCGGTGATCGTGCGGCCGGCCAGCACGTCGGCGAAGTGCGCGCCGCCGGGCGCGTGCCGGCGTACCGCGCGGGGGTGGCGCACCTCGACGGCGGCGATCCGGCGGCCGACGACCCACTGGGCCAGCCCCTGCCGGACCGTCTCCACCTCGGGCAGCTCAGGCACGGCCGGCGCCCGCCTCGGCGTCCGCCGGGTCGGCGACCTCCGCCTCGGCGACCTCCGCCTCGGCCGCGGCCCGCGCCTCGGCCTGCTCGGTCAGCGTCCGCCAGGCCGACTCGGCGGCCCGCTGCTCGGCCTCCTTCTTGCTGCGCCCCTCCGCGCCGCCGTAGCGGTTGCCGGCCACCACGACCCAGGCGGTGAACGTCTTGAGGTGGTCCGGCCCGGTGCCCTCGATCCGGTACTCCGGCACGCCCAGCCCCAGCGCGGCGGTCAGCTCCTGGAGGCTGGTCTTCCAGTCCAGCGCCGCGCCCCGCCCGGCCGACTCGGCCATCAGCGGGTCGAAGAGCCGGTGGATCACGATGGCCGCGGTGTCCAGGCCGTACTGGAGGTAGATGGCGCCGAGCAGCGCCTCCAGGGTGTCGGCGAGAATGCTCGCCTTGTCCCGCCCGCCGGTGGCCTCCTCGCCCTTGCCGAGCAGCAGGTAGGCGCCCAGCCCGTCCGGGCCCAGGCCGCGCGCCACGTCGGCCAGGGCGCGCATGTTGACCACACTGGCCCGCAGCTTGGCCAACTGCCCCTCGGGCAGGTCCGGGTGGTTGTGGAAGAGCGCCGTGGTGATCACCACGCCGAGGACCGAGTCGCCCAGGAACTCCAGCCGCTCGTTGGTGGGCAGCCCGCCGTTCTCGTACGCGTACGAGCGGTGGGTCAACGCGCGTTCCAGCAGCTCCGGGTCGAGCGACACCCCGAAGGCCGTCTCGAGGTGGCCGACGGGAGCGCGCCGCCGCTTGTCGTTGGTCATGGTGCTACCTCGGTGTCGTTGCGGTCAGGTGCGGGTTCGTGCGGGATCTCGGCGAGCAGGGCGCGGACCGTCCCGGCGGCGTCGCGACGCCAGAGGTGGGCGGCCAGGGCGATGCCCGAGGCCACGTCGTCCGGCCCGGCCGCGCCGTGGCACACCACCACGGTGCCGGCCACCCCGAGCAGCGCGGCCGCGCGGGGCGCCCCGCCGTTGGCCGGGGGTCCACCGGCCATGGCGTACGCGCCCTCGATGGCCTTGAGCAGGACATTGCCGGTGAAGCCGTCGGTGACCACCACGTCGGCGCGGGCGCCGAGGGAGATGTCGTAGCCCTCGACCAGACCGACGTAGCGGGCACCGCAGGGCAGCGGCACGGCGGCGAGCGCGGGGTCGGCGGAGCGGCGCAGCCGGTCGCCCTTGCCCGCTTCGTGGCCGACGGAGAGCAGCCCCACCCGGGGGGCGTGGACGGCGTGGGCCACGGCCGCGTAGGCGGCGCCGAGGACGGCGTGCCGGGCCAGCGTGGCGGGGCCGGGTTCGAGCGTGCCGCCGACGTCCAGCAGTACCACCGGTCCCTCGACGGCGGGGATCGTGGCGACCAGCGCGGGTCGGCGTACCCCGGTCCAGCGACCGAGGCCGAGCGCGGCGGCGGTGACGGTGGCGCCGGTGGAGCCGGCGGAGACGACCGCGTCGGCGAGCCCGTCGTGGACGGCCTGCACCGCGGTGCGCACGGTGCTGTCGCCGCGGGCGGCGGTGGGATGGTCGGCCATGCCGACGGCGGCCCGCACCGGGCGGACCGTGACCCGGGCGCGCTGCGCCGGGTCGAGGGCACCGGTCAGCCCGTCGGCGACCTCGGTCGGACCGACGAGCAGCAGGTGCAGGTCAGGGTCGGCGCGCAACGCCCGCAGAGCGCCGTCAACCACGACGGCGGGAGCATCGTCCCCGCCGAGGAGGTCGACGGCGATCCGCGCGGTGCCCGGCTCCGACGGCACGCCGGCCGATGAGCGGCCGGCGTGGGAGGGAGCCGGGGCACCGGGCGAGAGCCTTGGTGCGCGCGCCGCCCGACCGGTGGTCGAGGGCGTCACTCGGCGTCCGGGTCAGACCTCGAGGACCTGACGGCCGTTGTAGGTGCCGCAGACGGAGCAGGCGGCGTGCGGCAGCTTCGGCGACTTGCACTGCGGGCAGGCCACGGTCGCGACCACCGAGGCCTTCCAGTTCGCCCGGCGGGCGCGGGTGTTGCTGCGCGACATCTTGCGCTTGGGGACGGCCACGGTTCTTACTCCTCTGTACGGGTCAGTTGCGACAGGCCCGCCCAACGCGGGTCGATCTGCTGGTGACTGTGGTCGGCCGGCAGATCGTCCCAGTGCACCCCACACTCGGGGCACAGGCCTGGGCAGTCCTCCCGGCAGAGCGGGTTCGTCGGCAGCATGAGCACCACCGCGTCCCGCAGCGCCGGCTCCAGGTCGATCAGATCGTCCTGCATCCGGCCCACCTCGTCCTCGTCGGTCGTGGTGTCCGTGGCGCTGTTCTCGTACGCGTACAGCTCCTGGACGTTCACGACCACCGAGTCGTCGATCTCGCGCAGGCAGCGGCCGCACTCGCCCTTGACGGGACCGGAGATGGTCCCGGAGACGAGCACGCCCTCGGACACCGACTCCAACCTCAGGTCGAGGTCGAGGTCCGCACCCTCCGGCACGCCGATCAACTCCACGCCGAGGTCCGCCGGTGCCGGCACGACCCGCTTGTGCGTACGCAACGCGCCAGGCCGGCGCGGCAGGTCCCTCGTGTCGAGGACCAGCGGCGACCTGGGGTCGAGTGAGCGTGGCGAGTGTTTGGGCATAGTCAGACTCCGGCCGGTGAGAGGCCGACAAAAAAGGTTACCTGGGAGACGGGCGGACCGTCGAACCGGGGGCGCACCCGACGGCGGCCGGCTGTCGGCGACCGGCCCGCGCGTGGTCCTAGAAGGGTAGCGGGCGCTCCGCCTCGTCCCCCGCGAAGGTGCCGATCTCGCGCAGCGCGTGCATCTTGTCCCGGCCACGCTCTATCGAGGCCAGCGCCCGGGTGAGGAACTGCTCGAAGTTGGCCAGCGCGGTGTCGACGTAGTCGTCCACCTCCTCGCGGAGGCGCTGCGCCTCGGCCCGCGCCTCGGCGATGATCCGGGCGCCCTCGTGCTCCGCCGAGACGGTGATCTCGTTCACCGAGACCAGCCGGGCGTGTTCCGCCTCACCCTCGCTGATGATCCGGTCGGCCTCCCGCTTGCCGGCCTCCATGATCTTGTCCCGCTCCTCCAGGAGCGCGGCGGCCCGACGCAGGTCCGCGGGAAGCTCGACGCGCAACTCGTCCAGCGCGGCGATCATCTCGCCCCGGTCGACCATGCAGTTGTTGCGCGACATCGGGACGGAGCGGGCCTGCTCCACCATGGCGATCAGTTCGTCGATGCGATCGAGCGGGTCCACCGGTACCTCACTCCTGTCTTCGTCGGCCGCCCTCCATGATGCGGCCTGCGCCCGGTTTCGGCGCTGCACACATCATGTCGCGCGCCGGCCACCGCCGCCCCACCCGCCCCCACCCGGCGCGTCGCCCCACCCCTCGACGCCCGTCGATCTTGCACTTTCCGCCCCGGCATTCCTCGCGGAAAGGACGAGAACCGGGCCGCAACCGCAAGATCGGCGGGCTGGGGGGGTGGGGTGGGGGTTAGGGGCGGAGGCGGGTCTGGAGTTGGTCGCGGACGAGGTCGGGGACGTGGGCGGAGATGTCGCCACCCCACTTCGCCACGTCCTTGACCAGGCTGGAGGAGAGGAACGAGTAGAGCGGATTGGTCGGCATGAAGAGCGTCTCCACCCCGGCCAGGCCGATGTTCATCTGGGCCATCTGCAGCTCGTAGTCGAAGTCGCTGACCGCGCGCAGGCCCTTGATCAGCACGCTCGCCTGCTGGTCCCGGCAGAAGTCGACGAGCAGGCCGCGGAACGACTCCACCCGCACGTTGTCGTACGAGGAGGTCACCTCGCGGAGCATCGTGATCCGCTCCTCGACCGTGAACAACCCCTGCTTCGACTGGTTGACCAGCACGCCGACGATCACCTCGTCGAAGAGCCGGCTGGCCCGGCCGATGATGTCGAGGTGACCGTTGGTGACCGGGTCGAACGAGCCCGGGCAGACCGCACGTCTCATGATCGGCGACCGTACCAAAGGGTGGTCTCGCCGTAGCGCCGACTGCGCTCCGGCGTGACGCCCTCCACCCACTCGACCGGGCCGGAACGGCTGGACCGCTCGACGATCACCAGCGCGTCCGGGGCCAGCCAGCCGCCGTCGACCAGCGCGGCCAGCATCGCGGTGATCTCCGCGCCCGGCACCGCGTACGGGGGATCGGCGAAGACCACGTCGTACGGCCCGTCGTCCGGCCCGGCGGCGAGCACGGTGGCCACCCTGCCGGTGACCAGCCGGGCGGCCGGGGCGGCCCGCAGGGCGGCGATGTTCTCCCGGACGACCCGGGCGGCCCGGGCGTCGGACTCCACCAGCAACACGTGCGCCGCCCCCCGGGACAGCGCCTCCAGACCGACCGCGCCGGAGCCGGCGTAGAGGTCCGCGAAGCGCGCCCCGTCCAGGTCGAGATCGGCCTGCACCGCGCTGAACAGCGCCTCCCGCACCCGGTCCGAGGTCGGCCGGGTGCCGGCGCCGGGCGGCGCGGCGATCCGCCGCCCGCCGAGCGTGCCCGCCACGATCCGGGTCACCGTCGCTCCCTGCGCATGCCCCGACGCTACGCGACGCCCGGAACGGCCCGGCGGAGCACCCGGTGCACCGCCCCATGACCCGACGTACATCAATGATCTCAAGTTCATAACGGACCCTTTACGACCCGTCGATCGCGGTAACGCCCGTCGTGTCGATCTCGCTAGGGTCTGCCCGATTGTCGTGCGGACGCGTGGCTCCGGTCCGTCCGCCGCATCCCTCTCCCATCCTCCCCTCACCAGGAGAAGACGTGAACCGTCTCCACCTCCGGCGCGCCGCCGTCCTCACCGCCGGCGCGCTGATCGGCCTCGCCGGCGTGGCCACCGTGGCCGGCCCGGCCGCGGCCCACCACCCCGAGCCCTCCGGCAGCTACTGCGCCACCAAGGACGGCAAGGTCACCGTCACCTGGTCGGTCATCAGCAGCGAGACCGACATCTCCGGCCGGATCACCAAGCTCGAGTCCACCGTGCCCGGTGACATCACCGGTGGCCTCTCCGTCGGCGCGGAGCTGAAGCCGGCGGGTCAGGGCCCGCTGACCGGCTCGCAGACCCACACCTTCACCGGAGCCGTCCCCGAGCTGAAGCTCACCGTCGGGGCGCACTGGGAGCGGGGCCGGCAGTCGCACGACGGTGAGCGCACCGTCGTGGCCCAGCCCAGCCGGAACTGCGAGGTGGAGTCGAGCCCGTCGCCGTCGCCGAGCTCCCCCACGCCGACGCCGAGCGCGACGCCGGAGCCGAGCCAGCCGGCCACGCCCACCCCGACGCCGTCCGCCTCCACGCCGCCGAGCCCGTCCGCGACGCCGTCCGCCCCGGCGGAGCCGGCCGAGCCGATCTTCAAGCTGGACCAGGACTGCGACTCGATGACCTTCACGGTGGAGAACCCGGCGAAGGGCGTCCCCTTCACCGCCACGATGACCACCGAGAAGGGCGTCACCAAGAAGCTCGTCTCCGAGCCGGGCAAGACCGCCTCGGTCACCTTCGACGCCTACGAGGGCCTCAAGGTCACCGTGAAGTACGACGTGGTCGAGGACTCCGAGACCATCCCGTACACCCAGCCCGAGGACTGCTCCGGCCAGGGCGGCGGCCTGCCGGTGACCGGTCCGGCAGCGGGCGCCATCGCCGGCGGCGCGGTGCTGCTGCTGGCCGCGGGCGCGGTGCTCTACGTGGTGGCCCGCCGTCGCCGGATCAGCTTCACCGCCTGATCCCGCTGATCGCCCGAGGGCGCGTCGACCAGCCGGTCGGCGCGCCCTCGCCGCTCGTGGTCCACTCCGGCACGCCGCCGGGACGGGATCGTCCCACCCGGAACGCACCACCTCGCCGAGCTGGTGCGGATCAGACGGCGCGGTCGCTCCCGAGCAGCGACGTGACGGCGACCGGGTCGACCTCGGCCTGGTTGGCCAACAGCACGAGCCGCTGGTCGGAGTCGGGCAGCCAGGCCGCGAACGCCTTGTAGCCCCCGTTGTCCCCGGAGTGGTGGACCGCCCGCCGGCCGGCCAGCGGGCCGACGAACCACCCGTACCCGTACGCCTCGCCGGGCCGGCCGGTGGGCGCGTGCGGCGCGGTCATGGCCGCCACCGAGGCCGGGGTGAGCAACCGGCTGCGGCGCGGCACGTCCAGCCAGGTCAGCAGGTCCGCCGCGGTGCACCAGATGTCACCCGCGCCCATGCTCACCGTCGCCAGGTCCCAGGACGGCACGGTCCGGCTGCCCTCGTGTCCGACCGCCAGGTCCGGCCGCCCGTCGCCCGCGCCGGCGAAACTGCCGGTCATGCCCAGCGGCGCGAAGACCTCCTCGGCGAGGAACCCGGCGTACGGCCGGTCGGCGGCCCGCTCGACCGCGCGGGCCAGCAGCACGTAGCCCGGGCTGCTGTAGTGCCACCCGGCCCCGGGCGGGAACAGCGGCGGCACCGCGGCGAACCGGCCGAGCAGATCGTCCGGCTCGGCCGGCCCGCAGATGTCGACCGCTGGATACTCCTCCCAGTGGCCCAGGCCCGAGGTGTGGGTGAGCAGGTGGTGCAGCGTGATGCCGGACCACTGTGGCGGCGGGTCGGGCAGCCACCGGCTGACGGGGTCGGTCAGGCGCAGCACGCCGCGCTCGGCGAGCAGCAGCACCGCCGCGGCCGCCATCTGCTTGCTGATCGAGGCGATCTGGAACCGCGTCGCCGGGGTGCACGGTCGGCCGGACGTCTCGTCGGCAGCCCCGACGACCCGGTCCACCAGGAGTTCGTCACCCCGGGTCAGCAGCAGCACACCGCGTTCGAGTGATGGTGTCGACATCTGCGCGAGCCTAGGCACGCGACCCGCGTGCCGCAGCCCCGCGACCCGCGCGGGCGTCAGCCCTTCTCCAGATATTCGGCCCGTTCCTCGTCGACCAGGGCGGCGACCGAGGCGGCCAGCGCCGGGTGCCGGGCCAGCTCCGGGTCGTCCCCGACCAGCTCGATCGCCTCGGCCCGCGCGTCCCGGATCAGGTCGGTGTCCCGCAGCAGCGAGAGCAGCCGCAGGTGGGAGCGCCGGCCGGACTGGGTGGCGCCGAGCACGTCGCCCTCCCGGCGCTGCTCCAGGTCGAGCTCGGCCAGCTTGAACCCGTCGGTGGTGGAGGCGACCGCGTCCAGTCGCTCCCGCGCCGACGACCCCTCGGCCGCCTCGCTGACCAGCAGGCACAGCCCGGCCGCCGAACCCCGACCCACCCGGCCGCGCAGCTGGTGCAGCTGGGAGACACCGAACCGGTCGGCGTCCAGCACGATCATCACGGTCGCGTTGGGCACGTTGACGCCCACCTCCACCACCGTGGTCGCGACCAGCACGTCCAGGTCGCCGTCGGCGAACGCGCGCATCACCGCGTCCTTCTCGTCGGCCGGCAACCGGCCGTGCAGCACCCCGATCCGCAGCCCGTGCAACGGCCCCTCGGCGAGCAGCGGGGCCACCTCGGTCACCGCCAGCGGCGGCCGGCGGCCGTTGTCGTCCTCCCGCGGCGCCTCCTCGTCCGACACCGGGCCCTCACCGATCCGCGGGCACACCACGTACGCCTGGTGGCCCTTGGTGACCTCCTCGCGCAGCCGGCGCCAGGCCCGGTCGAGGAAGGCCGGCTTCTCGGCGGCCGGGACCACGTGCGAGGCGATCGGCGACCGACCCTGCGGCAACTGGGACAGCGTGGAGGTCTCCAGGTCGCCGTAGACCGTCATGGCGACCGTGCGCGGGATCGGGGTGGCCGTCATCACCAGCACGTGCGGCGGCTGCTCGGCCTTGGCCCGCAGCGCGTCCCGCTGCTCCACCCCGAAGCGGTGCTGCTCGTCGACGACCACCAGGCCCAGGTCGGCGAAGTCGACCCCTTCGTAGAGCAACGCGTGGGTGCCCAGCACGATGCCGGCCCGCCCCTGCGCCACCTCGGCCAGCGCCCGTCGCCGCGCCGCCGCGCCCAGCGAGCCGGTGACCAGCTCCACCCGGGTGGCGTCGTCGGCGGCGTCCAGCTCACCGGCCCGGCCGAGCGGGCCGAGCAGGTCGAGGATGCCCCGGTGGTGCTGCGCGGCGAGCACCTCGGTCGGCGCGAGCAACGCGGCCTGCCCGCCGGCGTCGACCACCTGGAGCATGGCGCGCAGCGCCACCACGGTCTTGCCGGAGCCCACCTCGCCCTGGAGCAGCCGGTGCATCGGGTGCGCGGTGGCCAGGTCGGCGGCGATCTCCCGCCCGACGACCTGCTGGCCGGGGGTCAGCTCGTAGGGCAGCCGGGCGTCGAACGCGTCGAGCAGGCCACCGGCCTTCGCCGGCCGGGCCCGGGCCGGCGACGCCGCCGCCCGGTGCTTGCGCTGCACCAGGGTGAGCTGCACGGCGAAGGCCTCGTCCCACTTCAGCCGCCGGCGGGCCCGGTAGAGCGCCTCCTTGCTGGACGGACGGTGGATCTCCCGCAGGGCGGTGCCGATGTCGGCCAGGTTGCGGGTGGCCCGCACGGTGGCCGGCAGCGGGTCCTCCGGCGGGGTGAACGTGTCCAGCACCACCCGGACGCAGCGGGCGATCACCCAGGTCGGCACCGCCGCCGCGGCCGGGTAGACCGGGATCAGCGCCCCGGCGAACTCCTCGACCTCCTCGTTGGCCGCCGCCTCGCCCTCACCGCCCTCGCCGAGCAGGACGTATTCCGGGCCGTTGAGCTGCCGCTTGCCCCGGAACTCGGTCACCTTGCCGGCGAACAGCCCCCACCGCCCCGGGCGCAGCTCCCGCTCCCGCCACGCCTGGTTGCCGAAGAAGGTGCAGGTGAGCACGCCGCCGGAGCCGTCGCCGACGGTGACCTCCAGCAGGTTGCCCCGGCGCTGCCGCATCGGCCGCACGGCGGTGCGCTGCACCTGGGCGAGCACGGTGACCTGCTCCCCCACGTCCAGCGAGCGGATGTCGGTGTGCTCGCCACGCTCGTCGTAGCGGCGCGGGAAGTGGTAGATCAGGTCGCCGGCGGTGTGCAGGTCGAGGTGGCCGACCAGCGCCTTCGCGGTGCGCTCGCCGACCAGCTTCTTCAGCGGCGTGTCCACCGTGGTCGGTTCGCTCGTCATTCGACCCCCACCAGGAGCGGATAGTGCGGCTGCCCGCCCTCGTACGCCTGCACCTCGACGAACGGCCACGACCGCTCGACGTGCGCGCGCACCCGGTCGGCCAGCCCGGCCGGGGCGTCCGCCCCGCAGAGCAGGGTGACCAGCTCCCCGCCGCCACCGAGCATCCGGTCGACCACGGCGGTGCAGGTGTCGGTGAGATCCTGCCCGATCAGGTGCACCTCGCCCTCGACCAGGGCCAGCACGTCACCCGGGCGGCACGGACCGGCGACGGTGAGCGCCTCCCGGCCGGCGTGGCAGACCTCGGCGTAGCGGCACGCGCCGGCCGCCTCGGCCATCGCGATCACGTCGTCCTCGAAGCGCCGCTTCGGGTCGCGGACGGCGAGCGCCGCGAGCGCCTGCACCGGGGAGCGGGTGGGCACCACGCTGACCTTGACGCCGAGGCCGTGCGCCTCCTTGGCCGCCGCGCTCGCCACCGACTGGGTGTTGGGGTCGTTCGGCAGCACCACCACCCGGGCCGCGCCGGTGGCCCGGATCGCGTCGAGCAGCTCGCCGGTGGACGGGTTGGCCGGCACGACGACGGCGCCCTCGGCGGCGAACAGCTCGGCGATGCCGGCGCCGGTGGCCACCACCACGGCGGCCCGGCCGTCGGGCAGGGCCACCGCCGGCGCGGGCGCCGGGGCGGTCTGGTCGGCGAACCGGGTCACGGTGATCCGGTGCGGCCGGCCGGCGACGACGCCCGCCTCGACCGCCGCTCCGACGTCGTTGACGTGCACGTGCACGTTCCAGGTGCCCGAGCCGTCGCCGACGACCGCCAGCGAGTCGCCGAGCGCGGCCAGCTCGGCGCGCAGCCGGGTCACCGCCTCGTCGGTGGCGTCGAGCAGGTACTGCACCTCGTAGGCGTACGCGTCGGAGCCGGTCTCCCGCGCGGCGGTGGCGGTCGGGCGGCGGACGGGCGGCGCGGGCGCCGGCTGGCCGGGGCTCTCCCCGGTGATCACCTCGACCAGCGCGTCGAGCAGCAGGCACAGCCCGCGCCCGCCGGCGTCGACCACGCCGGCGCGGGCCAGCTCCGGCAGTTGCTCCGGGGTGCGGGCCAGCGCGCGGGCGGCGGCCTCGGCGGCGGCCCGGGCCACCGTGCGCAGGTCGTCGCTGTCCGCCCGCTCGGCCGCCCGGGCCGCCGCCGAGACCACGCTGAGCAGGGTGCCCTCGACCGGCCGGGCGACCGCGGCGTAGGCGGCGGCGGTGGCGTCGGCCAGCCCGGCGGCGAGCTGCCGGCCCCGGACCGCCGGCGCGGCGGCGAGCGCGTCGGCGAGGCCGCGCAGGATCTGCGACACGATCACCCCGGAGTTGCCCCGCGCGCCGAGCAGGGCACCCCGGGCCATCAACCGCAGCGCGTGCCCGTGCGGGGTGTGCCCGTCGTCGGGCAGGGTGCCGAGGTCCATGGCCAGGGCCTGCTGGGCCGAGGTGAGCGTCAGCACCAGGTTGGTGCCGGTGTCGCCGTCGGGCACCGGGTAGACGTTGAGGCCGTCGATCTCGCCCTGGTGCCGCTGGAGCGTGGCGAGGCCGCTCGCGCACCAGCGGCGCACCGCGGCGGCGTCGAGGGTGTCCAGCACGTCGGGAAGCCTACTGGCGCACACCGACACGCGCCGGGGTCGTCCGGGTCCGCCCGGCGTGTCCCCGGCCCGGCGCGGCCGGTACGCTGGCCCGGCCCGCGAAGGGCCGGTTGGGCATGCCCGGCCGTCATCGGGTAACCTGACCAGGTTGCCCGGGCAGCGCCTGGCGGCGACCTCATGAACGTTTCAATCCCAGGAGTATCCCGTGGCTAGCGTGTGCGACGTCTGTGGCAAGGGACCGGGCTTCGGCCACAACGTGTCCCACTCGCACCGGCGGACCAACCGCCGCTGGAACCCGAACATCCAGTCGGTGCGGACCCCGGCCGGTGGCGGCACCACCAAGAAGTTGCAGGTCTGCACCTCGTGCATCAAGGCCGGCAAGGTCACCCGCGCCTGACGCGGCAGCGCCACCGGAACATCGTCGGTCGCCGGCGGACCCATCGGGTCCGCCGGCTTCTGTCGTGCCCGCCGGCCCGCGCGGGCCGGCGGCGGTGACCGGCGCTCAGAGGGTACGGCCGAACGACAGGCAGCCGGGCTCGTCCTTGTAGAAGCCGAAGTTCGGGATCGGCTCGTAGCCGGCCGAGGTGTACATGGCGATCGCCTCGGGCTGCCTGTCGCCGCACTCCAGCACGATCCGCTTGCGGCCGTGGTCGCGGGCGGACCGCTCGACGGCGGCGAGCACCGAGCGGGCCACGCCCCGCCCGCGGGCGGCCGGCGCGGTGTACATCCGCTTCAGCTCCGCCGTGTCGCCGTCCTCGCCGTGACTGCGCCAGCCGCCGCAGCCCACCGGCCGCCCGTCCAGGTAGGCGACCAGGAAGGCGCCGGCCGGCGGGGCGAACTCGGCCGCGTCGACGGGCGTCTCGTCGCCACTGCCGCCGTACCGCTGCCCGAGGTCGGCCAGCGCCGCCCGGATCAACGCCTGTGACTCGGGCGCGTCGAAGCGCCGTTCCCGGATCTCGATCTCGCTCACGGTGCCCAGGTTACGACCGGGCCCGACCCCGCCCCGCCCCGGCGGCCGGGGTCGGACGCAGATCACTCCGTCGGTCCGGCGAGGTCAGCGGAAGTGGTCCCACCCGCGCGGGCCCTCGTGGTCGGCGCCGTCGACGGTGACCCCGGCGCCGTCGCCCACCCGCCCCACCGGACGCCAGCCGGCGGGCAGCGCGACCCCGTCCGGGAACGTGGCCGCCAACGCGTGGTCGTCCCCGCCGGCCAGGATCCACGAGTACGGGTCCACGCCGAGCGCCTGCGCCGCGTCGCGCATCTGTCGGGGCACCTCGAACGCGTCCCGGGTCAGGTCGATCGCCACCCCGCTGGCCGCCGCCACGTGTCCGAGGTCGGCGAGCAGCCCGTCCGACACGTCGATCATGGCGGTCGCGCCGGCCTGGGCGGCCGCCGGCCCCGCCGCGTACGGCACCTCGGGGCGACGGAACGCCTCGACCAGCAGGCGGGGCGTCCGGAAGCCCCGGGACAGGACCGTGTAGCCGGCCGCCGCCCAGCCGGTGCGCCCGGCGAGCGCCACCACGTCGCCCGGGCGGGCGCCCGACCGGACCACCGGGGCCCGCCCGGCCAGGTCGCCGAGCGCGGTCACCGCGACGGTCAGCGTCGGGCTGGCCGACATGTCCCCACCGACCACGCTCGCGCCGACCAGCGCCGCCTCCGCGCCCAGCCCGTCGGCCAGTTCCTCGGCCCAGGCCGGGTCCAGCTCGGTCGGCATGCACAGGGCCACCAGCAGGGCGGTCGGCGTGGCGCCCATGGCGGCGATGTCGGCCAGGTTGGCCGCCGCCGCCCGGTGTCCCACGTCCCGCGCCCCGGACCAGTCCCGCCGGAAGTGCCGTCCCTCGACCAGCACGTCGGTGGAGGCGACCACCCGCCGGTCCGGCGCCGCCACCACCGCGGCGTCGTCGCCGGGGCCGAGCAGGCAGCTCTCCCCGTACGACAGCCGGGCGGTCACCCGGTCGATCAGCCCGAACTCCCCGACACCCGCGACCGTCATGCCGTCCCCTCGTCCCGCTCCGTCGTCCCGCACGTCCCGACCCCTCCCCGCGCCCACGTGTGCTCGCTCACCGCGTCCGCCCGGCGACCGATAGGGATCACGGCCGCTCAGTACGGTAGTTTCACCCTTCGGGCCGCCCCAGGCGGCGACGGACGGAGGTCGAGTCGTGGTACAGGCGTACATCCTCATCCAGACCGAGGTCGGCCGGGCGCGTGACGTGGCCGGTCTGATCGCGGACCTTGCCGGCGTGGTACGGGTCGACGCCGTCACCGGGCCGTACGACGTGGTCGTGCTCACCGAGGCGAACACCGTCGACGAGCTCGGCAAACTCATCGTCAGCAAGGTGCAGATGGTGCCCGGCATCA
Organism: Micromonospora sediminicola; assembly: GCF_900089585.1. Taxonomy (NCBI): domain Bacteria; kingdom Bacillati; phylum Actinomycetota; class Actinomycetes; order Micromonosporales; family Micromonosporaceae; genus Micromonospora; species Micromonospora sediminicola. The sequence continues at coordinate 1,085,200 of NZ_FLRH01000004.1, forward strand.
CCCGCACCCTCACGTGTTCGGTGGTGCGGCTGTAAGTGGAAGAGAAGGACAGCTCCCCGCGCGCGGACGGCTCCACCCGGCGCGCCGCGCTCTGGGCGACACTGATCGCGGTGCCGGTGACGCTGGCCGTGGCCGGGTTCACGTTCGCCAAGCTCGCCCCGGACTCCCCCGAGGCCGCGCCGAGCGCGTCGGCCAGCCCCCGGGCGCAGTCGAGCGCGCCGGTCGAGCTGCCGGCCCCGGCCCTGGCCGAGCGCCCGGCGGTGCTCTGCCGCGCGCTGGTGTCGCAGCTCCCGGACAGCGTGCGTGACCTGCGGCAGCGCCCGGTCACCGCGGGCCCGGAGCAGAACGCCGCGTACGGCCACCCGGCCCTGACCGTGTCCTGCGGTGGGAGCGCCCCGCTGGTGCAGCCCACCGACGAGGTGTGGACGGTGAACAAGGTCTGCTGGCACCCGGTGCAGGAGGCCGACGCCACGGTGTTGACCACGGTCGACCGGGAGACCCCGGTGCGGGTCCGCGTGCCGCGGACCTACGAGCAGCCGTTGCAGTGGGTGACGCCGATCTCCGACGCGATCGTCAGCGCGGTGCCCTCGGCGAAGACGGCGCCCTCGGGCTGCTCCGCGTGACGTCCGCGCCGGCCGGTCAGCGGCCGGCGCCGCGGTGCAGGGCGGTCCGGATCAGGCGGTTGACCAGCTTCGGATACTCCAGCCCGCTGGCCGCCCACATGCGCGGGAACATCGAGGTCGGGGTGAAGCCCGGCATCGTGTTGATCTCGTTGAGGTAGACGTCCATCTGCGGGGTGACGAAGAAGTCGACCCGGGCCAGGCCGGAGCAGTCCAGCGCGGTGAACGCGCGGGTGGCGTAGTCGCGCACCTGCCGGGTCACCGTCTCGGGCAGGTTCGCCGGGACGTCGTACTCGCAGACCTCGTCGGCGAAGATGTACTTGGCCTCGAAGTCGTACCAGTCGCGGTCGCCGATCATCCGCACCTCGGCGAGCACCGAGGCCTCCGGCGCGCCGCCGGCCTCGCCCTCCAGCACGCCGCACTCGATCTCGCGCCCGACCACGGCGCCCTCGACGAGCACCTTGCTGTCGATCTCGCGCGCGGTGGCGAGGGCGGCGTCCAGCTGGGCCCAGTCGTCGACCTTGGTGATGCCGAACGAGGAGCCGGCCCGCGACGGCTTGACGAAGACGGGCAGCCCGAGGCGCTCCTTGTCCTCCTCGCTCAGCGACATGCCGGCGCGCAGCACCGCGTACGGGCCGACCGGGATGCCCTCGGCCGCGCAGAGCTTCTTGGTGAACTCCTTGTCCATGGCCGCCGCGGAGGCGAACACGTTGGCTCCGACGTAGGGGATGTCGGCCATCTCCAGCATCCCCTGGATGGTGCCGTCCTCCCCGTACGCGCCGTGCAGGACCGGGAAGACCACGTCCACGTCGGCCAGCGCCACCGGGCCCTGGGCCGGGTCGAGCACCATCAGGCCGCCGACGGCCGGGTCGGCGCGCAGCACCAGCTCGGCGCCGGAGCCGGCGGTGATCTCCGGCAGCTTGCGGTCGGCGATGGCGAGCCCGCTCGGGTCGCCGCTGGCGAGCACCCACTGGCCCTGTCGGGTGATGCCGACCGGGACGACCTCGAACTCGTCGGGGTCGAGCGCGCCGAGCACGCTGCCGGCGCTGACGCAGGAGATGCCGTGCTCGGGGCTGCGGCCGCCGAAGACGATCGCCACACGGGTCTTGCCTGGGGTGGTCATGGTCACCTCATCGTTCGCGACTGCGGCTGGCCGTGCTCGCCGGTGGCGCTCACCCGGTTGACCTTACTGTGCGTCGTCGGCGGGGGTGGCCGATACCCGGGGAGACGCGGCGGAGCATGGCAACCGGTCAAGGTGACATATACGGGGAGTAACGGCGCGGCGTGCCAGGGTCGAGCCCGGGCGGCCGGCGGCGGGACCTGCCGCCGGCCGCCCGGCTCCCCGCCCTCGCCGCCGCGTCCGCGAGGTCGGGCCCGGTATGGCTCAGAAGGCCGGGTGCCGGGGTCGGCGACCGACCGCGATGACCTTGACCCGTTGCCGGCCGGCCCGCACCATGCCCAGCGCCATGAAGGCGCCGGCGATCCGGTCGGCCGCCTCCCGGCTGCTCGCGCCGACGACTTGCCGGCGCCGCTCGGGGCTGGTCCGCTCGTCGCGCTCGGCGCCGTCGCCCGGGCGCACGTCGGTGAGGACCACGAGGAACCGGGTCATTCCCGGCCACCCCCGTTCCCGGAGTGGCAGGTCGTCACCGTCATCGCGAGATCCCTCCCCGTCTGGTGGACCGGTACGGGCACGCGGCGATCGGGTCGTGGGGGAGAAAAACCCGATCGCCGCGCGCCCCATCCCCTCCGGTCGCTCACCACCACCGTCGCCACGACAACCGGCGGTGAGGACGCCGTCACAGATTGACAGGTGGACACGCGTGAATGCAACTCTCATCGACTTTCTCTCATGCCCATTCTCCCACTCGATGTGCGACCATCGATGCATGGCGCCGAAGACCGCCCGGGCCCGACGGCTCGGCATCGCCCTGCGGACCCACCGGGAGGCCGCCGGCTTCACCCTGGAGACCGCGGCCGACGAGATCAACAGCACCCGCAGCACCCTGTCCCGTTACGAGAACGCGCAGACGCTGATCAACCCGGCCACCGTGCGCGCGTTGCTGACCAGCTACGGCGTGGGTCCCGACGAGATCGCGGCGGCGGTCCAGCTGGCCAAGGACGCGCGCAAGCCGGGCTGGTGGGTGTCCTACTCCTACCTGCTGGACCGGCGCACCATCGACTTCATCGCGTTGGAGGCCGAGGCCACCGGCATCGCGAACTTCGAGCCGTCGGTGGTGCCCGGGCTGCTGCAGACCGCCGACTACATCCGCGGCGTCATGCGCGGAGGGCCGCACACGCTCAGCGACGAGCAGGTGGAGCAACGCGTCCAGCTACGGCTGGACCGCCAGCAGCGGATCTCCGGGCAGGACCCGCCGATCCTCGACGCCATCATCGACGAGGGCGCGCTGCTGCGCCCCGTCGGTGACCGTTCGGTGATGGCCGGCCAGCTTCAGCACCTGCTCAAGATGGCCGAGCTGCCGAACATCACCGTGCAGGTCATCCCGCTCGCCGCCGGCTACCACCGGGGCACCCGGGGATCGCTGCACATCCTGGAGTTCGCCGACCCCGAGGACCCGATCATCGCCTCGGTGGAGACGGTCGCCGGGCAGATGGTCCTCGACCGGCCGGGCGACCTGCGTACCTGCACCAAGATCATGGAGCACCTGCGGACCGTGGCGCTGAGCCCGGCGGCCAGTCGGGACCAGCTCCTCAATCTGCTGAACGAGAGGTGACCGCATGAACGGCACGAACCGCCCCCACCCGACGCCGGCCGGCTGGCGCAAGAGCAGCCACAGCGGCGACGAGGGCGCGTGCGTGGAGATGGCCCCGCTGCCGGAGGCGGTCGCGGTCCGCGACTCCAAGGACCCGGCCGGCCCGGTGCTGGTCTTCCCGCCGGCCGCCTGGGCCGCCTTCACCGCCGCGCCGCCGCGCGCCTGACCGCACGCGCCGGAAGCGTCGAGCAGGGGCCCCCGCTCTGCCGAAGACGTCAGGCGGGGGCCCCGCCCCGCGCGAGTGGCGCGGTGGCGCCGCGGACCGCCTCCAGCGCCGCGATGGCCACCCCGCGGGCGCCGGCCATGTCCCGGTCCGGCACCAGCGCGAAGGTGGCCACCGCGCGCTGCTCGTCGCGGAGCACCGTGTGCCCGGCGACGGTGGCGAGGAACCAGTCCCGGAACTCCGGCGCGGCCTCCACCACGCCGCCACCGACGAAGTACGCGTGCGGGTCGGTGAAGTTGGCCGCGATGGTGAACAGCCGTCCCAACGCCGCCGCCTGCTGGCCGAACACCTGACGGGCCAACGGGTCGCCCCGCTCGCCGTAGCCGCGGACCAGCTTCGCCGCCCGGGCCGGCTCCTCGGCGGCCAGCGGGTGCCCCGGATAGCGGGCCAGCCAGTAGGGCAGCAGGTTGCGCCGGATGGCGGTGAGCGAGGCGAGACTCTCGGCGTCGCCGGTGAAGCCGCAGGCGCAGACCGGCGCGGGCTGGTCCGGCTCGACCAGCCCGTCCAGCGGGATGTGCACGTGCCCGAACTCCCCCGCCATGCCGGCCGCGCCGCCCACCACCCGGCCGCTCTCCACCACACCCCCGCCGAGACCGGTGCCGACGATGGCGGACACCGACGACCGGGCCGCCGCGTCCGCGCCGAAGTGCACGTGGTGGGCGTAGAGCGCGGCGGCGTTGCCGTCGTTGGCGTAGACCACCGGCAGGCCGAGCCGTCGTTCCAGCGCGCCGCGCACGTCGAAGCCCCGCCAGGCCGGCTGGGAGAAGTTGGTCGAGCCGCGCGAGGAGATCACCCCGGTGGCGCTGGCCGGGCCGGGCGTGTCCAGCCCGACCGCGCGCACCGACTCCCGGGGCGCCCCGGTGTGCGCCAGCACGCCGTCGAACGCCCGGGCGAGCGCCTCGACCGCCGCCTCCGGGCCGGCGCCGACCTCACTGGGGATCTCCAGCAGCCCGTCCACCAGGAACCGGCCGTCGACGGTCAGCACGGTGGCGTTGTTGCTCGTGCCGCCGTTGTCCAGCCCCACCACCACCGGCACCCCTGCGCTGCCCACCCGCCACCGCCTCCCGCCGAGCCTGACCTGAGGTTAGTTCTCGGCGGGCCCACCCGCCACGCGTGTCAGCCGGGACGGCGGGCGGTCACCGCGGTCGCCTCCCACTCCTCGTCCCGCACCGCTGTCGGGTCGAGGCCGGCGGCGGCGAACACCGCGCAGAGCACCGGCGCCTGCGCGGCGCTCACCTCGACCGCGACGTGTCCGCCCGGCGCCAGCCACTCGGCCGCCCCGGCGGCCACCCGGCGCAGCACCGCGAGCCCGTCCGCGCCACCGTCCAGCGCCACCGGCGCCTCGTGCAACCGGGCCTCGGCCGGCAGCATGGCCACCGCACCGCTCGGCACGTACGGAGCGTTCGCCACCACCAGGTCCAGCCGGCCGCGCCAGCCGGCGGGCACCGCATCGAACAGGTCGCCCTGGTAGACCGGCACCCCCAGCGGGTCGAGGTTGCGCCGGGCGCAGGCCACCGCGACCGGGTCGATGTCGGCGGCGGCCAGCCAGCGGGGCGACAACCGGTCGTGCAGCACCAGCGCGGCGGCGCCGGAGCCGCAACACAGGTCGAGCACGGCCGGGGTCGGCCCGGCCACCGACGCCGCGACGTCGACCAGCAGCGCGGTACGCGCCCGGGGCACGAAGACGCCCGGGTGCACGGCGACCCGCCGGCCGCAGAACTCGGCCCAGCCGAGCAGGTGCTCCAACGGCAGACCGGCGACACGGCGGTCGACCAGGCGGGTCAGCGCGTCGGCCGAGTCGGCGGCGGCGATCAACAGGTCCGCCTCGTCCTCGGCGAAGACGCAACCGGCGGCACGCAGCCGGCGGACGAGGGCGGGACGGTCGGGAGTGAACACGGTGGGTGCCATGGCAAGCCTTTCGGGGAACGCTCGTCGGCGCCCCCGGCGTCGCCTCAGCCCCGGGGCGACACGGACTCGGAGGGAGCGCCGGTCCTCTGCTGGTGGATCGGACTCACCTCCTCGGGTCGGGGCCGCACGGGCCGTGGCTGCCGTCACGATAGCCCAGCGGCCGGTGCGCCGTCAGCCCGCGGCGTCCAGGGCCGAGGCCACGTCGGCGACCAGGTCGGCGCTGTCCTCGATGCCGCAGGAGAACCGGACGAAGCCCGGCGCCGTGTCGTCGCCCCACTGGGCCCGCCGGTCGGCCGTGGTGTGCACCCCGCCGAACGAGGTGGCGGCGGCCACCAGGCGGGACGCGTCGAGGAACCGGGCCACCCGGTCGGCGTCGCCGAGGTCGAACGAGAGCACCCCCGGGATGCGCCGCATCTGCGCCGACGCGACCGGGTACGCCGGGTCCTCCGGCCACCCGGGCCAGCGCAGGCCGGTGACGTCCGCCCGGCCGGCGAGCAGGGCGACGAGCGCCTCGGCGTTGGCGCTCTGCCGCGCCAGTCGCAGGTCGACGGTGGCCAGCGAGCGGTGGGCCAACCAGCAGTCGAAGGCGCCCGGCACCCCGCCGGTGGCGTTGCGCCAGGTGGTCGCCGCGTCCCGCAGCCCGGCGTCGCGCGTCGCCAGGTAGCCCAGCAGCAGGTCGGAGTGGCCGGTCAGCGCCTTGGTGCCGGAGGCGACCACCACGTCCGCGCCGAGGTCCAGCGGGCGCTGCCCGAGCGGCGTGGCGGTGGTGTTGTCCACCGCCACCAGCGCCCCGGCGGCACGCGCGGCGGCGGCCACCGCCCGCACGTCGGCGACGTCGAGGCCGGGGTTCGCCGGGGTTTCCAGCAGGACCAGCCGGACACCGTCGAACGACGGGTACGGCCCGGCGGTCGGCACGAGCACCACCCGCACCCCGAGCTGCTCCAGGGTGTCGGTGGCGAACGCCCGCACCGAGAAGTAGCCGTCGGCCGGCAGCGCCACGGTGTCCCCGGGACGCAGCACGGTCAGCAGCAGCCCGGTGATGGCCGCCTGACCGCTGGCGAAGACCAGGCAGTCGCCGCCCTCCAACTCGCCGATCGCCGTCTCCAGCAGCCGCCGGGTGGGGTTGTCCGGCCGCCCGTACCCGTCCCGGGCGGCCGACGGGCCGCGCGACGGGTCGAGGTGGTACGGCGCGGCGAACACCGGACCGGGCAGGAACGGCTGCCCGGGTACGGCGTCCGGCAGCCCGGCGTGCACGCTGCGCGTGCCGTCTCCCCAGTGCGGCGACGTCATGCCCACCCGCTCACTCGTACGACTCCGGCTTGGCGGTCCGGCTCATCAGCGCGTCCACGGCGAGGCGGGGGTCCATCCCCTCGTGACAGATCCGCTCGATCTGCTCGGTGATCGGCATCTCCACCCCGTGCGCCCGGGCCAGGTCGCGGATGGCCAGGCAGCTCTTCACGCCCTCGGCGGTCTGCCGGGTGGCCGCCTGCGCCTGCTCCAGCGTCTCGCCCCGGCCCAGGTGCTCGCCGAAGGTGCGGTTGCGGGCCAGCGGGGACGAGCAGGAGGCGACCAGGTCACCCATGCCGGCCAGGCCGGCGAAGGTGATCGGGTCGGCGCCGAGCGCCACGCCCAGCCGGGCGGTCTCGGCCAGGCCACGGGTCATCAGCATGGCCCTGGTGTTGTCGCCGAAGCCCATCGCGGTGGCGATCCCGTACGCCAGCGCGATCACGTTCTTCACCGCCCCGCCCAGCTCGCACCCGATCACGTCGTCGTTGGTGTACGGGCGGAAGTAGGGCGTCCGGATCGAGGCCTGCACCAGCGCGGTGCGGCGGCTGTCGGTGCCGGCGACCACGGTGGCGGCCGGCTGCTCGGCGGCGATCTCCGGGGCCAGGTTGGGCCCGGAGACGACCACCACCCGGTCGGCCGGCACCCCGGCCGTCTCGGTGATCACCTGGCTCATCCGCTTGGTGGTGCCCAGCTCGATGCCCTTCATCAGGGACACCAGCGTGGCGTCGGGGGCCAGGTGGGGCGTCCAGTCGGCCAGGTTTCCGCGCAGCGTCTGCGACGGCACCGAGAGCACCACCACCTCGGCGCCCTCGATCGCCTCGGCGGCGTCGCCGGTGGCGGTGACCCGCTCGGGCAGGCGCACGTCCGGCAGGTAGTCCGGGTTGTGCCGTCCGGTCCGGATCGCCTCGGCCACGGCGGCGCGGCGGGCCAGGACGGTGACGTCCCGCCCGGCGTCGGCGAGGATCTTGGCGAACGCGGTTCCCCAGGACCCGGCGCCGAGGACCGCGACGTGCCCGCTCATTCGGAGACCTCCGGGGTGCCGCTGCGGGCCGGCCGCTGCCAGAGCGGTGGCGGGGTGCCACCGCGGATCTCGGCGACCAGGTCACGGATCCGCAGCATGATGGTGTCCGTCATCTCCTCCAGGATCGCCCGGGTCGGCGTGGCGCCGGCCCACCGGCTCAGGTCG